>NZ_MAEV01000031.1:0-64597 GCF_002013385.1 Mycobacterium sp. D16R24
CGTAATCAGTACGGCTATGGCGGAGGGTAATTCCCGCCATAATCATCAGCAAATATGACGCAAGCCACATATTTTGGTAGGCCATCAAGCTCGTTGTTAGCGTCCGGTCTCATGTCTGATCTCGCTGCTTTGCTGGCGTTTATCCATCAGGTCTCGGGTACGCCGTATATCTCGGGCGGAGACTCCGCACGGGGCACCGACTGCTCCGGCCTGGCCTCCTGGGTGTCCAACGTCGCCACCGATCGCCCCGCGTTCGGTTCTCGGTTCAACACCGGGAACCAGGAGCGTGCGCTCCTTGCACGTGGTTTCAAGTACGGCACCGCTCCTGGTGCACTGGTGATTGGCTGGAATGGCGGTCACACCGCCGTCACGCTGCCCGACGGCACGGCCGTGTCCAGTGGCGAGGGAGGCGGCGTCAGGATTGGTGGAGGCGGCGCCTACCAGTCGCAGTTCAAGCGACATATGTATCTGCCAATGGACAACACGGACGAGGCTGGGGCTGCGCCGTTGGATGTGCCCGCGCATGGGGAGGGTCCCGAGGTGATCCCCGCATCGGTGCTAGCGCCGAAGCCCGAGCCCGTACCCGCCGATGGTGCTTCCGCAGAAGCGGAGTCTGTCGAGATCTAAAGGATTCGAATCCTTTGGTGCCACCTCATAATTGGTGTGCACCGGTGTTATCGCTCACTCCTCCCGTAGGGTGGGAGAGGCTCCGCATGCGCTCGTGGGGTTGTGGTTGCCTGAAATCATGAATGGCAATTCTGCTCTGCTACAAGGAAAAGAACATCATCGTCACGGGTGGTGCTCGCGGGCTCGGCGCGTCCTTCGCGCACCGCATCGTGTCGCACGGCGGCAGGGTTGTCATCGCCGATGTGCTCGATGACAATGGCCGACAGCTTGCCGCCGAGCTCGGTGACTCCGCGTGATTCGCGCACCTGGACGTGACCGATGCCGATCAGTGGCGGGCACTGATCGAGACCACATTCGCGGAGTTCGGTTCGGTCACCGGCTTGGTCAACAACGCCGGGATGTCCAGTGCCTCGCTGGTCGCCGACGAGCCGCTTGAACACTTCCGCAAGGTGATCGACGTGAACCGCGTTGGCGTCTTCATCGGCGTGCAGGCCGTTATCCCGCAGATGCGCGTATGTCGCGGTGGTTCGATCGTGAACATCTCGTCGGCCGCCGGCCTCGTCGGTCTGGCGCTCACCTCCGGCTATGGCGCGTCCAAATGGGGCGTGCGGGGTCTGTCCAAGGTTGCAGCCGTCGAACTGGGACTCGATCGTATTCGGGTCAACTCCGTGCACCCTGGCGTTGTGTACACGCCCATGACGGCTCATGCCGGCTTTCAGCAGGGGGACGGCAACATGCCCATCACCGCCATGGGCCGGGTGGGGACTCCCGAGGAGGTGGCCGGCGCGGTCACCTATCTACTGTCGGACGCCGCGAGTTGCGTCACCGGGGCCCAGCTCGCCGTGGATGGCGGCTGGACGGCCGGCCCCACCGTGAAAACAATGACGGGTTAGTAGTTAGGAGAGCAGGTTCGTGATCTCCCGTGCGACCTGCGCTGGCAACTCCAGCTGAGGGAAATGGGTCGTGCCGCACAGCCGTGCGTAGCTGAACCAGGGATTGCGCGACTGGAACTCGTCGTGGAGATCGTCGTAGGCGGTGCGTTCCGGCCTGCAGAAGATGTGGTGAACGCGTCGCGGTTCGGTCAGCTTCTCCATGCGTGACATGGGTGAGCCCCATGTGGTGTACGCATCCTCGATGACTCGGCCGGCCCGTGCCCACACGTCGAACCCGAATCCGCCCATCTCGGAGCGGATGTGCCGGTTGACGGCCTCGTTGTCGCTACCGGCCAGCCAGGCGCGGAGGAACTCGAGGCGGCTGGATTGCCAGCGCAGCGGATCGCGGAATGCTCTTATGCCGTTGAGGAATTCGGTGGGGGCCTCCGACATGATGAGGTCCACGATGACGACGCTCGGCACCCGCACCGCGCCGAGCCGTTCGGCGATCTCCAGCGCCGTCCAGCCGGCGTGAGCATGAGCGACGGGGACAATCGACTGCACGCTGAGGGCGTCGAGCAACCCGGTGACATCTGAAATCTGTTCCGCAAGACCAAAGTCGGCAACGGCGGTGCGGTCGATGCCGTGGCCGCGCCAGTCCATGCGAATGATGCGGTGGCGGGGGAGGAGGTGCGGCAACAGCTCGTCATACGCGCGGTGGTCGTGCCCCCATCCGGTGAGTAGCAGGATTGCGGGCCCATCGTCCAGGCCCTGATCGTCGAAGGTGAGCTGCGCACCATTGATGGTGATGGTGTACATCGGGAGTCTCCTGGGTAGTCAGAGGCAGGTATCAGAGAGCAGCGTGGACGCGGACGGGATGTACCCGCACGATCGCCTCTCCGGGTGCGCTGTGATGCTCGTCCACGTAGGCTGCGGCGCGCTCGGCTCCCAGGTACCGGGCGGTGATGTCGATCAGGGTGGTGCGAACCTCAGCCTCGTCCGGTTCCAGCTTGGCTTCGCCCTGGATCTGGACATACAGGTAGGGCTCGGTTGGTGTTGCCGCGGTGATTGTGGCACGCGGGTCCCGTTGCAACGCTCTGACTTTCAGAGTGTCTACACGAGTGACGAACTGCAGGTGATCGTCGGCGAGCCGGTACCAGATGGGTAGTACGAGCGGGCGTCCGTCGGTTCCGAGGTACCCCAGCTGCCCTACCAGTGCGGGAGTCGAATCGAGGAACTGGCGGACGGATGGATCGTGGATCGAGGTCATGAGTCCACAACCTAGAATCTCAACCGCGCTTGAGGTCAAATTCGCACTTCCGTCAGGAGGCGGCGTGCCGGAATAATGCATCGGGTGACTCGCGTACTCGCGATCGGAATTGCGATGCTGGCGCTCGTCGCGGGTGGGCAACCCGCGGGATACGCCCACGCCGGTCCACAGTCGTGCGTTGCGGGCGATCCGGCCCACCCTCAGGCAGAGCTGTTCGCGACCAACAATACCGCGATCATCACCGACCCCGCCGATGGGCGTCTGCTGGACCCACTCGATGACTTCTCGCTACAAGTCAGCGCAATGACCGTCCAGAATCTGGTGCTGCCCGTGCGGTCGACGCCGGTCGACGGTGTGTATTGGTCGCAGGACAACAACCGAATGACCTACGAGCGGTCGCGCGCCTTCGAACTTGCCTGCGTGGATCGCGATGATCTACAACGCATCGGCGAGCAGGTGGGTCGGCAGTTCGGTCAGGAATCGGTGCTCACCTTCGAATATCTGCCGGCGGGGGACGCTGGGATCAATGCTGTGGCCGTGGAGGTTCCGGGGATCGATCGGGTGCGGTTCCACGACGCGCTGGCCGCGGACGGGACTGCGCGCGAGGCATTGGCCGGCGGGTCGGTGACCGAAGACGGGTGGTTGGCCCTGATCGCGGATATCAAAGATGTGGACACGGCGCGACGCCTGGTCGAGGCAGCCGGTGGCCGTGGGAAGGACGCCACCATCCGGTATGGAAGGCGTGAGTTCGTGGAGGCGGCGCAGTAACGGGTTCAGGGTTCCGAGCGCCGGCTGAGCCACTACCAGGTATCGACGACAGATCTGCGCGGCGGCAGCGGTTCTCGCATGGCGGCAGCGAAGGTCGAGGCGATGAGGGATCGCGTCTCGGCCGGGTCGATCACATCGTCGATCTCGAAGATCTGAGCGGCGTTGAGTGCCTTGGCATTCTCTTGGGCCGCGGCGGTGCCCTGACGCACGGCTTCCTCCCGGGCAGCCTCGTCGGGAATCGCTTCCAATTCCTTACGCAGCCCCAGTCGCACCGCGCCCTCCAGGCCCATGGGCCCCAGATGCGCGCCCGGCCAGGCGACTGTCAGCAGTGGTTCATGCAGGCTGCCGCCGGTCATGGCTTGTGCGCCAAGGCCATACCCGCGGCGCAGGATGACCGAAACAAGCGGTACGCGTAGCGCGGCCCCGGCGACGAGCATGCGCGATGCACGCCGGACCAGTGCATCGGCCTCCGCGGCGGGACCCACCATGTACCCCGGGCAGTCGACTAGTGAGAGCATCGGTAAGCCGAAGGCATCGCACAGCTGCAGGAACCGAGCGGCCTTATCCGATGCGGCGGCAGTGATCGCTCCCGCCATCACCATCGAATTGTTGGCGAGGATGCCAACGGCGCGGCCCTCAATACGCGCGAGGGCCGTCACCATCTCGGGCGCGAACTTCTCCCGCAGGAACGTCACCGAGCCCGCGTCGGCGAGCGTCTCGATGATCGGTGCCACCGGATAAGCCCTCCGTGCACGCTCGGGAATCATTGTCCGTAAGACGGTTTGGTCCATTGCCTGTCCGGGCTCTATTGCCCCCTGGAAATACCCGATGAGCCGTTTGGTGACGGCGACGGCCTGCTGCTCGTCGTCGACGACCACGTCCACGACCCCATTGGGTGATTGCACAGACAACGGCCCGACCTCATCGGGATGCACCTCACCGAGTCCGCCGCCGGCGATCATGGCCGGGCCACCCATGCCGATGGATGTGTCCTTGGTCGCCACGATCAGATCCGAGCAACCCGCGATGACGGCGTTGCCCGCGAAGCACCGTCCCTTGACTACCGAGATCCGCGGCACCACCCCCGATAGCGCGGCCCACAACTTGAACGCGCGGACGTCGAGCATGGAGACCACGGGATAGTCGGTGTCACCGGGGCGTCCGCCGCCTCCCTCGGCGAAGAACACCGTTGGCAGCTTCATGCGTTCGATGAGATCGAACAGTCTGTCCTTCTTATGGTGGCCGAGTGCGCCCTGCGTTCCGGCCAGCACGGTGTAGTCGTATGACAGCACGGCGCACGCGCTGCGGTCAGCGCCGAACATGTCGCCGTTGACGCGGGCCGTCCCGGCGACGAGGCCATCGGCGGGTGTGCGGGCGATCAAGTCGGCGATGTCGCGTCGCCCACGCTGCGCGGCGATGGCGAATCGCCCGTATTCCACGAATGACCCCGCATCTACCAGATCGGCGATGTTTTCGCGTGCGGTGCGACTGCCGCCGGCATGACGGCGGGCAACCGCATCGGGGCGGGCGGCATCCTCGGTAAGCGCACGTCGTCTCAGTAGCTCAGCGTGGTCCGCACGCAATGGTTCTTCAGCCATGGTCCGGACTCTTCCATAAAGCCCGGAAACTCTGCGGGAACTTTTCCTCACGATGATTCGACCACTCCATCGGTGCCCTGTGTGGGCGAGGCAGTCAAAGGAGATGCGCAGTGGATTTGGTCACCATGCTCGGGATGCCGGGGGAAGCCCTCCGGGCGACGCGGGACGACTGGCGGGGGTCGCTCGCCGACGTGGTGCGTCGGGCCTTCGCGTTGCACTTCGACCGCAACGGGTTCTATCGCGCCCAGTGCGAGGCTGTAGGCCTCACCCCGACTGACATTCGCGGCTGGGCTGACCTGCAGCGCATCCCCTTGCTTCCGGTCAGCATGTTCAAACAGGCTGGCGCGCATATCCTCATGACCTGCGGGCTTGAGGATGTCGAGATCGAGATCAGGTCTACCGGCACGAGCGGCGTGCCGTCGGTAGCGCGACGCGATGCGATGACGGTGACCCGGGCGTCCGTCGGAATCTTTGGGGGATACCGGGACTTCTTCGGTATTTCCCAGGGTGCGGGGCTATTCCTGTGCCCGTCTACCGCCGAGGTGCCCGAGATGGGCATGGTCAAGATCTTCAACCTTCTGACCGGGATGCTCGACGATCACCGCTACATCGTGCGCGAATACTCCTTCGATCCCGAGGAGGCTCTGGCACAGCTGCGGAGCTGGGAGGGGCGGATGACGCGGCACCTGATCGGTCCGCCCTTCATCATCGCCCGGTTCCTGAAATACCTGGAGCTCGAGGATATTCCGCTCACCCTCGATCCCGATTCGTTGATCATCATGCTCGGCGGGTGGAAGCAGTACACCGGAAACTCGATCAGCCGAGACGACTTCAACGAGAAGGCACAACGCGTGCTGGGCATTGACCGCACCCGCATCCGTGACATGTACGGCATGATCGAGTCCAACATGCTGGCCATCGAGTGCGAGCATCAGCGCAAGCATGTGCCGCCGTGGTGCTACATCTCGATCCGGGACGTCACCGACGCGGCCGTCGAGCTTGAACCCGGTAAGACCGGCGGGATAGCGATCCTTGACGCGCTGAACACCGCGTACCCCGGTTTCCTGCTCTCCGACGACATCGGTGAGGTGGATGAGAGCGATTGCCCCTGCGGCCGCACCGGCCAGACCGTGAAGTTCCGGCGGCGGCGTCAAGGTGCCGAACTGGGCTGCTGCGCCGTGAGTATCGAAAAGTACATAGACTCAAGGGA
Source organism: Mycobacterium sp. D16R24 (assembly GCF_002013385.1). NCBI lineage: Bacteria > Bacillati > Actinomycetota > Actinomycetes > Mycobacteriales > Mycobacteriaceae > Mycobacterium > Mycobacterium sp. D16R24. The sequence continues at coordinate 6,346 of NZ_MAEV01000031.1, forward strand.
AGTCGTCGCCGAGTGCGAGCTGGCTTCTGCTGGGGCCTCTCAAGGGGCGGGCGCCTAGTGCCCCGGTTCAGTGCGACGGTGGTCGACCACTTCACCAACCCGCGCAACTCGGGCCGCCTGGCGCAGGTCGATGTGACGGCCTTCATCGGTAACCCGGTGTGTGGGGACCAGATCCTGTTGACCGCGCAGATCCAGGAGGAGGTCGTGAGTCAGGTCGGATTCGAGGCATACGGATGCTCGGCTTCCCTGGCGGTCGCGTCCATCCTCACCGAGCGGCTCACCGGTATGTCGGTGGAAGCGATCGCGACGATCCAAGCGACGCAGGTCACTGAGTGGTCGGGGGGCCTCTCGCCGGAACAGCAGCACGTCGCCGCGCTCGGCGCCGACGTCGCCCAGCGCCTAGCCAACAACTATCGCAACGGAATTGACGAAGATGTCAGCACCATCCCTGAAACTTAGACTGCCCGCGCAGTCGGCGCCGTCTGACATTTACTTGGACTATGCCGCTACCGCACCCCTGCATCCGCGGGCCGCACAGGCGATATTGAGCGGACACCGCCTGGTCGGCAATCCATCGAGCCGCCACAGCGCTGGACGTGACGCCGCCGATGCCCTCGCCGATGCCCGGCAGACCATTGCTGCGCTGTTCGGAGCTGACGCCGAGGAGGTTGTGCTGACTTCCGGCGGAAGTGAGGCGAACACCCTGGCGTTGTGGGGAACCTTTGCCGCCGTGGGATTTCGGGGCCACCTCGTGACCTCGTCCATTGAGCACCCGGCAGTCGTGGAGAACGCTCATGCGCTGCAAGACCTGGGCGTGGGGGTGACCTTCGTGGATCCCGCGCCGACGGGACATGTCGATGCCGTGGCTGTGGGTCGGGCGCTGCACCGCGATACTGTGCTGGTCTCGGTGATGCACGCAAACAACGAGACCGGCGCGATCCAGCCTGTCCGGGAGATCGCCGATATCGCCACGCGATCGGGCGTCGCGTGCCATGTGGATGCCGTGCACACTGCGGGCAAGCTGGATCTGACAAGCCTTGGTGCCACGATGATCTCGGTGTCGGCGCACAAGTTCGGCGGCCCTCGCGGTGTAGGCGCGCTACTGGTACGGGGTGGGCACCAACTGTTGCCGGTCATGCGTGGCGGACCGCAGGAGAACCGGTTGCGTGCGGGCACGGAGAACGTGCCCGGCGCACTCGGCATGGCCGCCGCGGCCGACGTGTGTCTGCGTACGGCGTCGATGGGGTACCGGCTGGGAATTCGGGACCGTCGCGAGCAGCTGATCGCCGGGCTTCGCTCTGTGGGCGGTGTACACCTCAACGCCACCGACCCGGTACTGGAGGAGACCGTCAGCGTGCGTTTCGACGGCATTCGTGCTGACACCCTCGCGGACGATCTCGACATGCACGGCATCTATGTATCCACCGGATCGGCGTGCCACGCCGGGGAGGACTCGGTTTCCCATGTACTGCAAGCGATGCGGCTGACCGAGGATCAAGCGCGGGCCACGGTGCGATTCTCGATGGGGCCGGACGTGTCGCCGGATGACGTCGAGAGGGTCATCGCGGTCACTACTCGGGCTGTGCACAGGCTGCGCGCGATGGCAGGCGGGATGGTCCGATGATTGTCGCCGTCAAGAACCTTGTCGCCGAGCGTGCCCGATTCGTCCTGTCGGTGATTGGGGTCGCTGTCGCGGTGATTCTGGTGCTGGTGATGTCTGGCATTTTTGTGGGCACCACAAATCAGGTGACCACTTACATCGACCACTCCAAAGGCGCGGTGTGGGTGGTTCAGCCCGGCGTTTCCCAGATGTTCCGTGCGGTGTCGTGGCTGCCCGGCGACGGCAAGGACAGGTTGCTCAAGGTCCCCGGCGTACAGTCGGCAGAGCCGATCCTTGGCCTGCCATCCGATTTCGTGCACAACGGTGGGCACACCGCGTATTTCGTCGTTGGATACGACACAGCCACCGGTGTGGGAGGCCCGTGGTCGTTATCGGAGGGCCGCAACGTGAGTGGGTCCGGCGAGGTCGTGCTCGATCGAGTGCTCGCCAAGAAGAACAAGATCCACGTCGGTGACACGGTGCAGCTCGTGGACGGTGATTTCATCGTCGTAGGGTTGTCCAACCAAACCGCCGCCGTGGGAAACTTCTACGCGTTCATCTCGCTGCCGGACGCGGCCCGTCTGCTGCGCGCGGGAAATCGTGTGTCCTACTTCCTGATTCATCCTGCCGAAGGATTCACCGCCGACCAGGTCGCGGACTCGGTCCGGAAGACGGTTCCCGGGATGGACGCGCTCACCTCGGCCACTTTCGCCGAGAACAGCCGGGCGATTGTCATCTCGATGATCGGGCGACCGTTGAAGACGATGATCGGGATCGCCGCGCTGGTGGGGGTGGCGCTCGTGGGGTTGACCGTTCTCGCGGTGACCACCGAGCAGATGAGTGATTTCGGAGTGCTGCGCGCGTTGGGCGTTCGTCCCGCGCAGTTGTGCCGCACCGTGATTGCCCAGGCCATCCTGATCGCCGGACTCGGATACCTGTCGGGGGCGGGCGTCACCTATGGGGTGCAGTTCCTGGTGAAGGATCGGCTGGGAGATGTCACGGTGGAGGTCACTCCCATCATGCTCGTCGCCATGGCCGCGGCGACCGCCGCCATGGCGATCATCGGATCACTGATTCCTATCCGGCGGGTGACACGGATCGACCCTGCTCAGGCCTTTCGGAGGTGAATTCGATGAATCCTGTGTTGCAACTTGAGAATGTGGAGCACCAGTACGGCAGCGGCGACGCGGCGGTGCGGGCTCTGCGGGGCCTGGATCTGACGGTCAGACCCCACGAGGTGGTGCTGGTTGTCGGCCCCTCGGGCGGAGGTAAGACCACTGCCCTTCTCGTCATGGGGATGTTGCTGACCCCGGGATCGGGGCGGGTCCGGATCGACGGCCAGGACGTTGGTGAACTTGGCGAGCGGAAACGGGCGCGAATCCGATTGGAGCGCTTGGGATTCCTATTCCAGGAGTACAACCTGCTCAATGCGCTGACGAGTGCGGAGAATGTGGCGCTGCCGCTGCGCTATGCCGGGGTGGGCAAGGATGTGGCCATGTCACGCGCCCGGGAATTGCTTGGAGAGCTCGGGTTGGCCCATCGCACTGATCACCGGCCGCCGACGCTTTCGGGAGGTGAGAAACAACGTGTGGCGGCGGCCAGGGCTCTGGTTGCGCGCCCCGGTCTGGTGCTCGCCGACGAGCCGACCGCGAACCTGGATTCGGCTACTGGCAAGAAGGTGGCCGAGCAACTCGCGGCCGCCGCGAGGACTCAAGGGGCGGCGGTGGTGATCGTGACGCACGATCTGCGCCTCACGGGAATCGCTGATCGCGTGCTGCACCTTGAGGACGGCGTGCTGCTGGAGAAAGAGGAAGAATGACCGAAACCTTTGTACTACCCGATGATACGGAGATCGTCGGCGCGCTTCGAGATGCCTTGACCCGGCTGCTTCCCCCGGAAGATCTGACACATGTCGACCTCGACGCGGTTGATGCCGATTCCCCGTTGCTCGCCCTTCCCATTGACTCCGTGGTGCTCATGGCGTTGATGAACGAGCTGGAGGACAGGTTCACGGTCTTCATTCCGGAAGAGGAAGCATTCGCGTTTACGGTGGTGGGCGATATCGGAGCTTTCATTCGTCAGCGTCTTAGCGATAAGGCGAAACGTCGCGAACAGGCATGAGTCACCTGGCGATTCGTCAGCATGTGAAGGCGAATGCTCCGGCCATGGCATCCGGCGCGATCGACTACGCCATGCTGCTGCACTCGGAGCTGGAGCAGATCGACTTCTACGACTCGCGTAGCCATCTGTACACCCTTCCGGCGGTAAACCTGGTTCTTACCACGCGGATTCGCGCGGCGGTGCTGGCCGGACGCGGCCTTCATCGTGGCGATCGGGTGGCAATGATCGCGGCGAGCGACGAGGAGTACCTGACGACGCTGCTGGCGGTGCTGCTGCTGGGTGCGGTACCGTGCGCGATCGCGCCCCCGCCGACTCCATCGCGGCCGGAATCCGCGGGTGTGGCGCACCTGAGTGCGGCGCTTACGGTGCTGAATCCGGTCATGGTGATCGCGCAACCGCGAGTGGCGGTGGCGGTCGCGCACCCGGTAGTCGTGACGTATGACGAGCTGGTGGATGCCGACCCGATTGACTTGCAGCGGTGTTCGCAGCCCCATCCCGGTGATATCCACCATATCCAGCTGACCTCGGGGTCCACGTCGGCTCCCAAAGCGGTGCTGTTGACGCATGGCAATGTGGTCCACAATGCCAGCGCAATTGCTTATGGCACAAGGGCGTTGCGCGGACGGGATAAGGTGTTCAGCTGGCTGCCGTTCTACCATGACATGGGGTTCATTCAGGTGCTGGCGGCACTGCTCTACGGCCTGCAGGTCGGGGTGATGACCCCGATGGGGTTCCTACGGGATCCGATGTCCTGGCTGCGGCACATGTCCCAGCACGGGTCGACGCACACTGCGGGCCCACCCTTCGCGTATCGGGCGGTATCGGAGGCGATCTCGCGCGGTGGCGCACTCGCGGACGTGGACTTGTCCGCGTTGCGTCACGCCTACGTCGGCGCCGAGCCCCTTCCGTTATCGGTGCTGCGAGAGGTCACCGAGCGGCTCGCACCGCTGGGGATGCGGACAGATGTGTTGGTGCCGTGCTACGGCATGGCTGAAACAGTGCTCGCGACAACCGTTGCGCTGCAACGCTGTGCGCCTGACACGTCGTCCTTCGGCAGGGTGCGGGTCGGTCGCAGGCGTGATGACGACCAGCCTGTCGTGTCCTGCGGACAGGTGGTTGATGGCCTGGAACTTCGGATCGTCGCCCCCGACGGCGAGCTAGTGCCCGACGGTGCGCTGGGCGATATCCAGGTGAGCGGGCCGTCGGTGATGTCGGGCTACTTGACCACAGACGGCGGGGTCGCAGTGCCCGCGGATGGCTGGCATGACACCGGCGACCGGGGCTTTCTCGCTGACGGTGAACTGTTTGTGGTGGGCCGTCACAAGGAGATGCTCATCGTGCGCGGTCGCAATTTCCCGCCCTATGACATCGAGCGGGAGATCGACGGCATGTGCGGCGCCGGCGGTGTTTCCGTTGTCTTCTCGCTGCGTGACGAGCAGCGAGCCCGCGAATCGGTGATCGCTGTCGTCGGAACACGGGCGGCGGCCGAGGAGTATGAGGCACTGCGCACGCGCATCGCCGGCGGGGTACGCGCAGCCTTTGGGTTCTCCCTCGATGAGATCGTGCTGGTGCCGGCGCGAACAATTCCCCGGACCAGCAGCGGAAAACGTCAGCGGCTTACGGTGCGCGAGGCGTATCGAGCCGGCTCGCTCATCTAGCCGTCAACGCCGAACAGCTTTGCGCCGTTGCGGTAGAGGACATCGCGCATCCACCCGTCGTCGACACCGGGCACGGACCGCAGCGCTGTGATTGCCTCGGCATATCCGTAGGGGATGTTCGGAAAGTCGCTGCCGAAGAAGATCTTGTGCCCTAGATCCACAAGCCGTGGGTAGGCAGCTTCCGGGAACGGCGCCTTCTCGTTGGAGAACGTGGTGAAGGCCATGGTGGTGTCGAGCCGCACCTCGTCGTACCGCGCAGAGATATCGAGGAAGTCCGAGTACTCGGGCATACCCATGTGCGCGATGATCAGGTGTAGTCGCGGAAACTGCGTCAGCAGCACCCGGATTGGCTCGGGCCCGGTGAATTCGCCCGGAGCCGGGCCCGAGCCGCAATGGATCACCACCGGAACTCCGGCGTCCTCGAGAAGACCCCACACCGGGAGGAGCAGCGGATCAATGGGGGAGAACGCACCAACCTGAATGTGGACCTTGAAGATGCGGGCTCCCGCCTCGATGGCCTCGCGCACATAGTCGACGGCGTGGGATTCGGGAAAGAAGGTGGCGGTGTGGATGCAGTCGGGGGTCTGCGCCGCGAACTGGGTCGCCCACTGGTTCAGCCAGGCAGCCATCTGCGGTTTGTGCGCGTAGATCAACGAGGTGAAGCGGAGCACTCCGAACTCCCGCAGCATCTGAACCCGCCGCGACTCCTCGGCGCGGTAGGTGATTGGCCAGGGGCGCCCGATGAGGGGCCCGGCCGAGTCGAAGTAGGCCCACACCTTGTCCATGACGGATTTGGGCATGAAGTGGGTGTGCACGTCCACGATCCCCGGGATGCCCAGTTCCTGCCAGAGCTGTCTGACGGGCGCGGGGTCGAAGGCTGATGCGGGCATGGACCTATCTATATCAATCGATCCGTCCATCGGGTGCGACTGCTCCCAAAGATACCCCCTAGGGGTATTTGCCAAAATCGGGGAGCCGCTGCTACCTTCAGCTTGTCAGATACCCCCATGGGGTATGGAAAGGAATGGATGAAATGCCGGCGACGGATACCTACGACTGGAATCTCAAGGGCGATTGGTTCGACGTGTGCAGCTGCAAGCTGCCCTGCCCGTGCAGCTTCGCGCAGGAACCCACACACGGGGACTGCCTCTTCACCTTGGTGTGGCATGTCAATGAAGGCCATTGGGGCGATGTCGAGTTGAGCAATCTGGGCGTGGTCGCTCAGGGCGAGTTCAAGGGGAACATGTGGATAGGTGACCCGGACGCGACGATGAAGCTGATGTTCTACATCGACGAGTCCGCGGACGCCCGTCAGCGCATCGCGCTGGAGCGAATCTTTACGGGTAAAGAGGGCGGCTGGCCCGCGGAGTTCGCGAGCCTCATCGAGGAGCTGCGCGGTATCGAATACGTCCCGATCAACTTCGACAAGGCCGATGATCTCGCGAGTTGGGGTGCAGAGATCCCCGGCAAGGTGGACCTCCGTGTCGAGGCGCTGACCGGTCCGACCGCCGACCCCAGTCGGCGAGTCACGACGGCGAACGCACCCGGAGCGGAAGTGGGGCCGGGTCAGGTCGCGACCTGGGGTGTGGTCAAGAAGGACCACTCCGTCGGGTTCGAATGGTCACACGAGCATCGCGGCGAGTCGAGCAAGCACTTCCCATTCGATTGGCGTCCTGACGGCACGGTTGAGGTTGTGTCAGAGGAGTTGGTGTCGGCTCAGCAGGGTGGATGCTGCTGCTCGGACTGAGCGGATCGGTGGACCGGAAACGCCCTCGGCATCTATCCGGGGGCGTTTCCGGATCGCCGGTGTCCGAGGCTCCCTACGGCCGCCACACCATCATCGATTGGGCATCGGTGAATCCGCAGCGCCGGTAGAGAGGTGTGGAGGGCGCGGACGGAGAGAGCACGAGTTTGGCGTAGTGCCGACGCTCCGCTTCTGCAAGTACGGTCTGAACTAGTGCTTCGCCGATGCCGAGACCCCGTGCGGACGGAAGGACGTACAGGTGTCCGAGGTATCCCCAGCTTGCCGCCGCTCGGGGGTTGGGGCTGGGCATCCGTTCGTGCGCGGTCACGCATACCATCCCGACCGCGCACCCTTGGTAGTGTGCCGTCCACACGGTGCGTGAACCCATCCAGGACGCGACGTGGGAGACGAACTCCGGCGACGGTGTTTCGGCGATATGGCAATCCGCAACGTCCTCTTGTGCCCAACACCAACGTAATCCGGCGACGTCGACAGGATCGCCGATGGTGATCACGTGCCTCATCACGACGCCATCGTTGTCGGTAGGCCGAAGAGCCGACGAATCAACAGCACACGAAGGCCCCATCGATGTGGATGCGTGGCGGTCCCGGTGACAGAGCGTTCGAGGTTGTCAAGAAGCTGTTCAACAACCGCGTCGTGTGCCGGAACCACGAGAGTCGTGAGCTTGATCCAATCACTGACGCCGCATTCAAGGTCGAGGGTGTGCTGCACCAGCACTCCGGCGCGGCGAGGCACCGCTTCCAAGACATGTCGGCCGTCGATGACCTTCCCATTCACGCTGTCGAAGGTGAACTCGACGAACCGTCCAGGAACATATGTGGTGCATGTGTATCGGATCTTCCCGTGTCCGCCGCTGGCCCCTTCAGGCAGCGGACGGTCCAAAATCATTGGGCTCCAGTCAGTCCCGGGCCAGAATCGATCTGTGGGTGATCCGAGGGTGGCGAATAACGGCGCGATCACGTCGAGATTTTTTCCTGGAAACTGCCGTTCGTGAACGTTTCTGACTCGCCAGCTGGGTACAGCACTGCGGCCGGTCCAGCGGACACGCGGACGATGGAACGAGCTCATGATCTCAAGTCAATCAGCCCGCTGGGAATGAACTCGGGTGCGGTGAGACTTCAATAGACACGTGAACATCGATCTGACTGGTAAGACCGCCTTAGTCACTGGGTCCACGCAGGGTATTGGACTGGAAATCGTCCGGCAGCTCGCCGCCAGCGGTGCGCGGGCTGTGGTGAATGGTCGCTCGCAGGACCGCGTCGATGAGGCCATCGCCGAGATTGGGCTGCAGAACGGCAGTGTCATCGGAGTCGCCGCGGACGTTTCGACTGCCGAGGGAGTGGAGCTGCTCCGCGAGCAGCTCCCCGAGGTGGACATCCTGGTCAACAACTTGGGCATCTTCGGTGCCGTACCGGCACGTGAGATCACCGACGAACAGTGGCGGAACTACTTCGAGGTGAATGTGCTGTCCGCCGTGCGCCTTATCCGGGCGTACTTGCCGGGGATGATCGAGGCTGGATGGGGCCGCATCATTCAAATCGCCAGTGACTCGGCGATTGTCATCCCGCAGGAGATGATCCACTACGGCGTCTCCAAGACCGCGTTGTTGGGGGTGACGCGTGGGTTCGCGAAGGATGCCGCCGGCTCCGGCGTCACCGTCAACTCGGTCATCGCCGGGCCCACGCACACCGCGGGTGTGGAGGACTTCGTCTATCAGCTTGTCGACACGTCGCTGCCCTGGGATGAGGCACAGCGTGAATTCATGAAGAAGCATCGGCCACAGTCGCTGCTGCAGCGCTTGATCGAACCGGTGGAGATCGCCAACCTGGTCGTCTACCTCAGCTCCCCGTTCGCGTCTGCCACGACGGGCGCTGCGGTTCGTGCCGACGGCGGGTACGTGGATTCGATCCTGCCTTAGCGGCCGCTGGTCGTTGTGGAGTGCGTCTCGTCGATGTCCAGAACGGTGACGAGGGTACGCACCCACCACAGTCGTTGTTGGCGGCCTCGCCTCGCGTAGGGTTCGAGAATGCCGGCGCTGCGGCGAAATGCCGCTCCGCAAGCAGCTTCCGTGGCAAGCGCCAGATGTAGAGCGGCGACGGCAAGACGGGTGTCATCGCACGGTGGTCGGCGACCATGGGACGGCCTCCGGGCAGCATGGAGGGTGTCGACGACGGGGATCCAGTAGCCCGGCACCGTCATCGCGCCACCCTGCAGCGTGAAGGGCGATGGCCAACTCCCCGTAGCCGTCTTCATAGACATTGGCGATGCAGTCCACCAACTCCGACACCTGCGCGCCGCGGCTGACCCAGTCATGGGTGGCGTTCTCGACTGCGTCGCGGATCCGGGTACCGCCGTGATGCAGTAGTGCCACGAGCAGACCGTCGCGGTTCTTGAAATGGTGAGCGACGCCCGCATTGGTCATACCGACTCGGGTGGCGACGGCACGTACCTCGACGGCGTGCGGTCCGGCCTCGACGAGAAGCTCCTCAGCGGCCTTTGGTGCCGCTCTTCCGGGGCGTCTGGCACGTGGCTCAGTACGTAGTATTGCCCACTACGCCGGCCGGCACACGAGTGGTTATCGAAATTCCGGAGGGCAGGCTGGAGGGTCGAGGGATTTCCGCGCAGACTCTGGGCGGCGCGAATGCCGACTGGTTCGTTATCGGGCCGGACGGGACTGGCACCGCAGATTATCGAGGAACCATGCAGACCGCTGACGGCGCGGCGATCTATATACACGGCCATGGCCGGTGCGATATGTCGGCAGGTTTTTCGGCCGGAGCGGTCTTGCGCGGACATGCACATTTCGAGACCGGCAGTGACCAGTACCACTGGCTGAACAAGGTACACGGAGTATTTCGCGGAGTTGTCGTCGGTGACGGCGCGGTGGGAACGGGTGTCTACCATGATGAGTACTTCGAAGTCCGCTGATCCTGCCCTGGCTTGTCCATCTTCTCGTTCAACGGCAAAGAGCCGCTTCCGTAGGCTGATCCGGAAGCGGCTCTTGGTCTTTGGGTGGGTTAGTTGATGCCGCCGATGAACTCGCCGCTGGCGGGCGGGGTGTAACGCATCTGCGGGCCGGCGTTGTTCATCGAGTACTGGCCGGTGCCCAGCCGGGCATGATCCCGGTTATTGCCGCCCGAGCCGTTATTGCCCGCGCCGGCGACGACACTGGAGGTCGGCGCGGCGGTCAATTCGATGGCGGCGAAGCTTGGCACCAAGATCGCGAGACCGATACCGGCCGCGGCGACAACGCGGCTTGCGTTAGTGGAAATTGCCTTCGAGGTGGCGGTGATGGCGGTCATTGTGTCTGCGCTCCAATGCTTTTGAAGATCTACTTGCGATGCTTCTAATAACGTGAGCACTATCTGTTGCCATCCACGATGGCCTGTGATAAATCAGTCAGCCCGGCGCGGAATATTCGGGGGGAACGGCCTGTTCGATAAGGCAAGACAACCGAATGCGACAAACGCGGAACCCCACGGCCATACGACCGAGGGTGGTCCGCGTTCGCGAATACAGTTTGATTCGGTTGTGCGTGGTGCATCGGCGATGTCCACGTGCACCGTCGAGAAGGCGGTGGCGCCGCGCAGTCCCTCGACGCGGGTCACCACACACGGCGACAGTGGTGCATCGGCGATGTCGTTCAACTGGACCGTGTGACCTGCGGGCCCTGTGTGACGCCTTGCGGTGCCTGGCCGCCGAAGTCACCGAGGATCCGAGACCGCCGACGTCCGGCATGACGCACACCCAGGCCGTCACCACGATCAGCACGCTCGCTCGTCAGGCCGTCGACTTCTTCGGCGGCCCGGAACGCCACCAACTGCGTGCTCTACTTCGTAGAGGAGCACCCTCGTTGGGAATGGTGCACGCCGAGGTGCGGTAACTGCGCTCGGGTGAAACGGCATTACGACCGTCAGACCGTGGTGGGCTCCTAGCCGTAATCGGTGACCGCGCGCCGTTTCTCCAGGAGCACCTTGGCGGCCGTCGCGGCGGCCGGGAGGGTCGACAAGATGGCGACGACCAAGATGATGACGTCCAGGTGTTCGCCGACGAAGGCGACGTTACCCAGGAAGTAGCCGACCGTTGTCAGCCCGACACCCCATGCTGCGCTACCGATGGCGTTGTACAGCAAGAATTGTGGATAGCGCATCCCGGACATGCCGGCGATGACCGGGGTGAAGGTGCGCACCACGCCGATGAACTGGGCAACCAGCAGTGTCTTGGGTCCGTGTTTATCGAAGAACTCGCGGGAGGCGGTTAGATACCGCTGTTTGAAGAAGCGGGCATCTTCCTTCTTGAACAGCGCCGGACCCAGCCGACGCCCGATGAAGTACCCGCATTGGCTGCCGAGCAGAGCCGCCACGGCGGCGCATGGCGCCAACACTTGGATCGAGACAGGTGAATTCGGCTGGGCGGCAATCAGTCCTGCGGAGAACAACAGGGTGTCGCCGGGTAGAAACGGAAACAGCAGGCCGGTCTCGATGAAGACGATGACCATGACTCCGGCCAGTACGGCGCCACCGAACAATCCGCCCGCGCCCAGCCAGTACATCGGATCCATGACGTCCGCGGGCGCCAGACCCATGTCCATGGCTGGAAGTTAGCCACGGAACATTGCGGGATAGGAAACAACACGAGAACCCCACCTGGCGCGCTTACGGTGAGTGGGCGTTCCGGCATGACGGACATGTATCAATCGGGCGAATACTCTCGACGTACGGAGGTTCGCGGAATACCGTGGCACGCATGGTTCGCACCACCTTGAGTGTCGCGACGTTCAACATGTACAACTTGCAGGACGCGGACACACCGCTCTACCCCACCTCGAAGCCATGGACTCCCGAGGAATTCAAGCGCAAGAGCGAATGGGCGGCATGGCAATTGGGGATCATCGGGGCGGATATCGTTGGGATGCAGGAAGTGTGGAGCAAGAAGGCACTGGAGGCGGTCCTTGCGGTGGACCCGCAGGGCCTGGCCGACGAATACGACGTCCTGGCCACTCCTGCGATAGGAACCTCCATCACCTGCGCCGCGCTGGTTCGTAAGGGCCTATTGACCGGAAAGCCCAGGTGGATAACCGACTTCCCCAAGGCTGTGCGGCTTGAGTCCAGGGACGACCCCGCGGACCCGCAGGCACCCGTTATCGACGTCTCGATCAAGAGCTTCTCCCGGCCCGTGCTGAACTTCCAGGTTCAGCTGCGCGACGACGAACCGGCCACGGAAGTCTTTGTGGTGCACCTCAAGTCCAAGCTGCCCACGCAGATCAGCAGGGAGGCCTGGTACAAGAAGTCCTCGGCGACCTACCGGCCGCATCAACAGGCGCTGGGTGATGGGATCTCAACCATCCGCCGCACCGCCGAGGCGGTGGCTGTGCGGGTGCTGCTCAACGGGGTCATGCGCGACACCGAGACTCCGGTCATCGTGCTGGGCGATATGAACGACGGCAAAGAGAGCAACACGGCCAACATCCTGACCAGCCAACCGCGCTATCTCGTCGGAGATTCTCAGGGGGGCAGCGACTTTGGACTCTACTCGGCGCAAACGTTGCAGGAATATCGGGACACACGCGACGTGTACTACACCCACGTACATCAAGATCTGCGGGAGTCACTCGACCACGTGATGGTCAGCGAGCAGTTCTACGACCACAGCCGTAAGCGGGTCTGGCTCTTCGACGGGCTGCTGATCAACAACGACCATCTCAACTTCGAGAATCACCGGGAGGCGGGTACCGGCGACCACGGCATCGTCAGGGTGAGCTTCAAGCACGACCCCGTGAAGTGATCGTTACGACATGCTGAGAACTGGCCGGTCGCCGAGTGGGTTCGCCAGCGGCACGGCAAGACTGCCCTGCACGGCGATCAGGACGCACGCCCTGCCGACGGCCTCCCGTGGCGTGCCACCGCGCAGTGCGATCTCTACGGCGTCATCGGTCTCGCGGACGGTCGCGTGCACGCCGTGGCACTGCGGTGTGCCGCTGGTGAAGTGCACGACCACGGCGTTGCCGTCGGGGGAGCGACTCCAGGTGTCGAATGTACTCGGACGGCTGTCGAGGATTCGCGCGTCGTCCTCAAATACGACAGATGAAGCGCCGGGCGGAACCTCCATCGGGGTGGCGACCGAGGTATCGGCTGCTGCCCGCGGCGTATCGAGCCCGCGATCGCCACAGCCCGCGAGGACGGCGAGAGACAGGACTGCCATGACGACCGTGCGCATGCCCCCACGGTAGGCGCCCGGTCAGGTTATCTGGTGATTGGCGGAGAGAGTAGGGCACGGACCTCGTCGTCGGAGATCTGGTGAAAGTCCTCGTAGGCGTCGCCTACCGCCTGGAATCGGGAGGGGCATGACGCGACCACGAAATCGTCCACAAGGGAACCGAATCGGTGGAACGCCGGTTGGGGGGGCAACGGGAACCGCCGCCACCACTCGAGCGGGCGATGTTCGCTTGATCGCCCGCAATGCGACGCGCATCGTCGCACCGGTGGCAATGCCGTCGTCGACCAGAACAACCGTCTTGTCCTCGATGTCGATGCTGTGGTGTCTTAGGTACAGCTGTTCGCGTCGGGCCAGTTCGCGACGCTCACGGGCGGTTACATCCCTGAGCTGTTCGGGGCCGATTCCCATCGCGCGCACGATGTCCTCGTCGACGACCACCTCGCCGCCGCTGGCAATGGCCCCCATCGCGTACTCCTCATGTTCCGGAACGCCGAGCTTGCGTACGACTAGCACTTCTAGAGGAGCCCTCAGGGCTGTCGCGATCTCCCGCCCCACCGGAATTCCGCCACGTGGCAGCGCGAGCACCACGACGTCCTGCATCTTGTATGGCGCAAGGATGCTCGCCAGTACACGGCCGGCGTCCTGGTGATCACTGAACATCCGATCCGGGCGTGACATGGGCGGGTTTTGGGCTCGTGCTCCGAGTGCCTCCATCTTCCAACGGTGATGTCGTGCTGACAACAGCCGTGCGCTGCACGGCTTCGAACAGCCGGTTGCGGACGGCCGACACCGAATGCGGGAGCCACACCGCCTGCACGGGAACCAGTGGGGGATCTGCGATCTCGATCACTCGCACCTTGCCGCGGTAGACAACGCCCGGGTCCTCGGTGACGAACGCGCAATGATCGGGGTTCGCGAGCACCGCCGTGTACGGCGGGGTGCCCTGCACCGGATTGACCAGTAGTTGTGGCTCGAAACCGCTTCGGCGGCAATGTGAAACCAGCAGGTCCGTGTAGAAGGAGTGGCGGGGCGGGGCCCACACCACGATGGGATAGTCCGCGATCTCGATGATATCGATCCGATCGCTGGCGGCGAGGGGGTGAGATTGCACGACCGCGATGCGCAGCGGCTGGTAGAGCACAGTGTCGGTGGCCAGGTCGGTGGGCATATCCACCCCGCGGCGTAGCGCCAGGTCGAGCGAGCCATCGAGGAGGCCCTCGCGCATGGTTCCCGGGAAGACCTGTCGGACGGTGATCGACACCAGGGGGTCCGAGATGACCGCAGGCTCGATGATCCGATAGACCTCCTCACTGGATATCGCAGGAGAGTGCCCGATGACAAAGGCCCGCTGCGGATTCGAGAAATTGCGTGTTGCGTTGGCCAGCACACGTATTCCGGCCAGGAGCGGCCTTGCTCCGGTGTACAGCTCGTGGCCGGCGTCGGTCAGTTGCAGACTGCGTTGCGCGCGTGAGAACAGCTCGACGCCAAGGTCGCGCTCCAGTTGGCGTATCGCCGACGACAGCGCCTGCTGGGTGATAAACAATTCCGCCGCAGCGGCGGCCAGAGTCGGGGCCTCCGCGGCCACGACGAACTGAAACAATCGCCGGGAATCCAGCAAGTTGGCCAGCGAACTATCTGCGGCTGTCGCGCTCATCTGCAATGACAACTCCTACTTGTGCGTATACAAGAATAATATGGTTTTTCCTTGTGCTAGTTAAACCTATGATTTTGTAGGGAGATGTGGGTAGCCATGAGACCCACTCGCCATGACGGGTCCGCGCACGTGTAAAGGGAGATAATCGAGTGACAGATCATTCGCTAAATGGTAAGACAGTTCTCGTCACCGGTGGAGGCAAGAATCTGGGTGGGCTCATCGCCCGGGATCTCGCCGCCAATGGCGCCGGTGCCGTCGCGATCCATTACAACAGCGCGTCGAGCAAGGACGCCGCCGATGAGACGGTGGCCGCGATCCAAGCGGGCGGAGCGAAGGCGGTGGCGTTCCAGGGTGACCTGACCACCGGAGACGCAGTAAGCAAACTATTCGCGGACACCGTCGAAGCGGTGGGGCGTCCCGACATCGCAATCAACACGGTCGGCAAGGTCATCAAAAAGCCGTTCACCGAAATCACCGAGGAGGAGTACGACTCGGCGAGCGCGGTCAACGCCAAATCCGCATTCCTGTTCCTCAAGGAGGCGGGTAAGCACGTTAACGATAACGGCAAGATCGTCACGCTGGTGACATCGCTGCTGGGTGCGTACACCCCGTTCTATGCGGCGTATGCCGGAACCAAGGCGCCCGTCGAACACTTCACCCGCGCTGCGTCGAAGGAGTTCGGGGAGCGTGGTATCTCGGTGACGGCCGTGGGTCCGGGCCCGATGGACACGCCGTTCTTCTACCCGGCAGAGGGTGAGGATGCCGTGGCGTATCACAAGACCGCCGCCGCACTCTCACCGTTCTCGAAGACCGGACTGACCGATATCGAGGACGTTGCTCCGTTCATCCGCTTCCTCGTCAGTGATGGCTGGTGGATCACCGGGCAGACCATCCTGATCAACGGCGGCTACACCACGAAGTAGTCACTGCTGCGATAGCGACCTCGTCCGGGACGTCGAGGTCGCGGGGACTGGCCGCCGTCGCCTTGGCGAGTAAGACGCTCGCCAAGGCGACGGCGGCCAGTTCTGTTCATGCCGGTGGTTAGACGATGCCGGCGTTCAATTGGTTCGGGGTAGCGTCACTGCAATGACGGGTGCTCTCGATGGGATCCGGGTGCTGGAACTGGGCACCCTGATCGCCGGGCCTTTCGCGGGGCGGTTACTCGGGGATATGGGCGCCGAGGTGCTCAAGATTGAGCCGCCCGGTGCACCGGATCCGCTACGGACCTGGGGTCAGGCGGAGGTCGACGGGCACCACGTGTTCTGGACGGTGCACGCTCGCAACAAGAAGGCCATCACCCTGGATCTGCGCACCGAGGCCGGGCGCACACTGTTTCTCGATCTCGTCGAGAAGTCGGATGTGATCGTCGAGAACTTCCGGCCCGGGACCCTGGAGAAGTGGGGTCTGGGCTACAACGTCCTGGCGGAACGCAACAACGGCATCATCTTGGTCCGCGTCTCCGGTTATGGACAGACCGGTCCGGATGCGCACAAGGCCGGATACGCCTCGGTGGCCGAAGCCGCCAGCGGCCTGCGGCACCTCAACGGATTCCCCGGTGGCCCGCCGCCGCGGATGGCGCTCTCGATTGGTGACACTCTCGCCGGGATGTTCGCGGCCCAGGGCGCACTGGCAGCGCTCTATCGGCGGACCGTCACCGGTCGCGGACAGATCGTCGATGCGGCGCTGACCGAGAGTTGTTTGGCCGTGCAGGAATCCACGATTCCCGACTACGACGTGGGTGGGGTGGTACGGGGCCCGTCAGGTACCCGGTTGGAAGGCATCGCGCCATCGAACATCTACCAGAGCGCCGATGGCAGTTGGGTGGTCATCGCCGCTAACCAGGACACCGTGTTCCGCAGATTGTGTGAGGCGATGGATCAACCGGAGCTGAGCACCGATGATCGATTTGTCAATCACGTTGCACGTGGCCGTAATCAGGATGAGCTCGACGCGATCATCGCCGGGTGGGCGGCACAACGCCTGCCCTCCGACATCATCGATGTGCTCAGCGCGGCCGGCGTGATCGCCGGACCCATCAATACCGTTGCCGATGTGGTGCAGGACCCGCAGCTCAAGGCGCGGGAGATGCTCGTCGAGCATTTCGACGAGCGCCTCGGCCGCTCGGTGCTGGGACCCGGAGTGGTTCCGGTGCTGTCCGAATCGCCGGGCGGCGTCCGGAATGCGGGCCCGGCCCGGCCCGGGCAACACAACGAGGACGTCTTCGTGGGGCTGCTGGGCAAGAGCGCCGCCGATATCGAGAAGCTGCGTGCCGAGGGGGTGCTATGAGCACGATGAGCCGCTTGCGCGAGGAGCACGTGCCGCTGCCCGCCCACGTCACCATCCGCGAGGTGCTGCTGCGGGATGGACTTCAGCTCGAGACACCGATCTCGTTGGCGGACAAGCTGAAACTTCTCGACGCGATCGTCGCGACAGGGGTGCGGGAGGTAGAGGCCACCGCGTTTGTGTCACCCTCCAAGATGCCGGCGCTGGCCGACGCCGCAGAACTGTCGGCGCAGCTGTACAACTATCCGGATATCGAGTTCTCCGCACTCGTCGCCAGCCCGAACGGTGCCAAGCGTGCGCTTGCGGCCGGGCTCACCTCACTGGAGTACGTGGTCTCTGCGTCGGACGGACACAGTCGCGCCAACGTGGGCAGCACTAGTGCCGAGGCCACTGCGCGCATCGAGGAGATCGTGGCGCTCGCGCGTGATACGGGTGCCACGGTGGAAGTCATCGTGGCCTGCTCATGGGACTGCCCCTTCGACGGCGCCACCCCCGAACATCGGGTTCTCGACATCGTGCGCAGGGCCCGGGAAGGGGGCGCGGATCGTTTCGCCCTGGCCGACACCATCGGCACCACCACCCCACGCCGCGTCACGAATCTCGTTGCGGCCGTTCGACCCATTGTCGACGGCGCACCGCTGGGCGCGCACTTCCACAACACCCGAGGATCGGGTTTGGCCAGCGCCTACGCCGCTGTGCAATCCGGGGTGACGCGGCTCGACTCTTCGATCGGTGGACTCGGCGGCTGCCCGTTCGCGCCCGGCGCGACCGGCAATATCGCCACCGAGGATCTGGTGTATCTGCTGCGGGACAGCGATATTGACGTCGACGTTGATCTCGAGGCCGCGATCGAGGCAGCCCGACTGGTGCAATCGGTAGTCGGGCACGAGGTCCCGAGCGCTTTGCTGCGCGCGGGTGACCGATTGCTGACCTAGACCGCCGACTTCAGCGGGTTGTGTTCGGCGTAGATCTGCTCGATGCGCGCCTCGTCGAGCCGGTTGCGTACCTGTTGCGATTCGTGGGTATCACGCACGACCTTGGCTAGCCCGAAGCAGCTGGTGACCAGGAAGAGCGTGCACACCGCCAGGAACGCACGGGGCCATGGCGATATCGGCAGGTACGCGACGCCACCCAGTGTCGAGGCGAATGCGACCGCGAAGGCGATGGCGGATTGGACGTAGTACGCGGTGGATGCGCGGACCGTGGGCTCCGATGTGCTCATGCGACCACAGTGGCAGTCGCCGCCCGGTATGGCATGAGTAGAGCTACCCGATGTGCGGGCGCAAGTTTGCGTGTCGGTCGCCGGTAGCGATACGGGGGCTGGCCCCAGGAAATGAGGCCCCGGGCTGGTCTCGATCACTAACTTCCGCGCTTGCCCTTCTGCGGGTGCTGGTAGGGGTCTAGCTTGCTAACTGACTCTCGGGTCAGTTAGCAAGCCGCGTCGAATTCAAGGAGGACCATGTCCACTCCGGTGCTGATCGGGATCATCGTGGGAGTGCTGGCTATCGGGGGGCTGCTGGGAGCAGCAGTGCTTTTCGGTCTCGCCTCCGGTGACAGCGGACCCCGTCGTTTTGGGGTGACCATGCCGGACACCGACTTTTTCGACAAGACGGCATCATTTGCGGTCACCGCGCAGATCAGCGTGCCGGGGCCCGTCGAGCGCGTGTGGACCCAGGTCTCGGAGGGCGGCTATCTGGAGTCGATTCCTTTTGTGTCCGGCCCGGTGAGATCGGGTGACCACGTGGTGACCCGCACGCCGCTGTTCGCGATCACTGAGAAGGTGGTCCACAGCGAGGAGGGCCTCAAGCTGGTCGCGATCGGCACGGGTATTTCAGTTCCACTGGTGCTCAAGTCGTTCGGCGAACGCTGGGAGCTGGCCGCTGAGGGCAACAAGGTGCTGGTGCGCTGGACGGTGGCGGTCACCCCGAAGTGGGTCGGTTGGTTCCCGTTGCGCTGGACGGCGTTCGCGGTGCGCCCGTTCCTGCGCACGTTGTTGTTCCTGGCTATCCGTTAGCCGCCGCACGCGCCAGCGGGACATCTCCGAGAACAATCCCGCTGAACATCGTGGCGATCGTGTCGGCGACTTCGGTCATCGTTGTTGCGGGATCAGCGGATTCGGCGATGATGCTGTTGGCCGTGACGAACATAGTCATGAGCATCCGGGCCGCCATGTGGGTGTGCACATCGGCTTTCAGCTCGCCACGGGCAGCGAGGGTTTCCATGAGGGTGACCAAGGGCGGTAGCACGATGGTCTCGTCGATGTGGCGGTATGTCTCCTCGCCGAGGACCATCGGTGCCTGACGCATGAGCTCCCGGTAGGTCGTGTCGTTGAGTGACCGCGACAAATAGACCCATGCGGAGGTGGCGGCGACCTGCGGGCCGCTCGGGCCCGGCTTGTCCAGACGGCGGATGGCGGTGGTGACGGTGTCGGCGGTCTCGGTCAGGCATTCGGTGAGCAGCGCGGTGAACATCGCTTGCTTATCGGAGAAGTGGTAGTAGAACGTGCCCTTGCTGACCTCGATGCTGCTGACGATGTCGTCGACGGTCACGCTGTTGTAGCCCGTGGTTGTGAAATGCCGACGTGCGGAATCCAGAAGATCGGAACGAGTCTGTTCTGCGTACATCTGCCGCCGAGTAGCCATGCGAATAGTCTAGTCAGATCCCGACTCGTGGTCAGTTTCTGAACTAAGACTCACCACACCATGCGCGCGAGATATGTCTGTGCATAGCGGCGCACCGCCACGGTATCGGTGATATCGAGAACACCCGCGCGATTCGTAAGCAACGAACCCACAAGGCGCACAAGGATTTCCGATACCGCCAGCACGGCCTCGTCGGGCATGGTGACGCCGCTGTGCCGAAGAGAGGTCGCCACCAGCGCACTGGCGCGCACGATGGCCTTATCGCCAGAGGGGGTGTTCAGTCCGATCACCAGCTCGGGCTCGTTCTCGATGATGGTGCCCGCCAAGCGGTTTTCGGTGATGAGCCGCATGGCCAATGTGAAGCACTCGACAATGGCACCTTGCGCATCCTGGCCATGGGCGACGATGGCGAGCTGGCCGAAGATGAGCAGGCACTCGGCTTCGATGAGGTGCTCGAACAGCGCTTCCTTGGTGGGGAAGCGGCGGTAGAGGGTGCGTCGGCTTACCCCGGCACGTCGCGCGATGGCGTCCATGTTGGCACGGCGCATGCCGTGTCGCTCGAACTCGGTGCGCGCAGCATCGAGCACGGCATCGGCGGGTGGGGCGATGGTCACCCCTTGAGTATTCGCCTCTTCGCGCACGCTGCTCATCGGTGTGTGGGTCATGCCGCCCGGTTGTACAGCGGACGGGGGTCGACTCCTTCACGCTTCCAGCCCTCGGAAGCCCACGGCAGGTAGAGCGCACGCACCGGCAGCCTGTTGAACACCGGGTTCAGCGTGCGCATGACCTTGGCGAAGCGCTGAAAATTGCGTTC
Organism: Mycobacterium sp. D16R24; assembly: GCF_002013385.1. Taxonomy (NCBI): domain Bacteria; kingdom Bacillati; phylum Actinomycetota; class Actinomycetes; order Mycobacteriales; family Mycobacteriaceae; genus Mycobacterium; species Mycobacterium sp. D16R24. The sequence continues at coordinate 27,099 of NZ_MAEV01000031.1, forward strand.
CTTCTTGTCGTTCCACTCCAGTCGGCAGACCGCCTTCATCTGCGGTGGGAGTGTTCCGACGATGACGGTCCGGATGAAGGCGTTCAAGGGCGCCGATAACACCCGCCATAGGGGCTTGGGAATCTGCTTGGGCCCGGGCACACCCTGACGGATGTACCCCGTTGCGTACAGGATCGTCTTCGTCGGCACGAACCGGTCGAACATCCCCTCCATGTACGTGACGAACTCGTCGTAGGTCTGCGGCTGATTGCGGGCGCTGACGCCGTACAGGCTGTACCAGACCTTGCTCTCCTCGAAGATTCGCACCTTCTCCGCGTAGGACAGACGCCGGATGAACGTGTCGGTGATGTACAGCACCTGATCGACGAACGTCGCGTGAGCCCAGTAGAAGAGCTCCGGATTGAGCGCGTGGTACCGCGACCCGTCACTGATGGTTCCGGTGATCGGCTTATGAAAATCGCGCACCATTCGGCCCCACTTCTGCGGGTCTGCCGAATAGATGGTCTTCATGATGGGCGGGCCGGAGCGGCGTGCCCGGCCGAAGGTGTCGGTGAAGATCACCGAGTGGTCCTCGACCGCCTTGCCCAGCTGCTCGATGCAGTTCTCGGTGCCTGCGAGTCGCTGAAAGCCCAGCACGCCGCGGATATCGCCGTAGAACTTCCACACCAGGGAATCGGCACCCAGTCGCGGTGCTTGCGCGGAGTCGCCGCCGGCGTCATCCACCGGCATAGGAATTGCTTCCCGGAGCCCTTCGTCCAGGGTGACGGGGCGAGTGATGGCGCTCTGATCGACCATGAGCACCACGCTAGCTCAATGGCACAAAACTGCGCAAGTGTGCCAAGGGTGATTAGTCGGTGAAGTCGATACGTACCGATACGGGGGTGGTTTCCAGTGCCTTGACCACCCGCGCACCGACGGCCCCGAACTTGCGGCCCCGCGCGACGACGTCATCATCGGGCCGGAACTGGGCGGTGCCGGTGCGCCACCTGTTTCCCTGCTTCAGGCGGACATTCGGGTTCGCAGCAATGTTGCTGCCCCAGCCCGAGCGGGTGCCGTGCTGGCTGATCACCCACGCGCCGGTCGCGTCGAACTGGACCGAGACCGGGACCCGCCGCAGCTGGCCGGTCTTGCGGCCGGTGCTCTCCAGCTCCGAGGCGAGCGCCGTGTGCAGGCCGAGCTTCGTCAATGCCGCGACGGCTGGATTGAGCAGGTAGCGCCCCATCGCCCGCTCCCTGCGGAACTTGCGCAGTGTCTTGTCCGTCATGAACTTCTCCTTCTCCGAAAGGCGTCGACTCCATTGTTCTTGAGGAGCCGAAGTGCGGTGATCCATGGGCCGATAGTGGGGTCCGGGTCGGTCCCCGCGCCCAGGCGGTGCAGTTGGGTGTTGTGCCACTGGAGTTCCAGTGCGCTGAGGAAAGACTTCGCCCTGCCGGTCGCCGCGAGCCACGCAGGCATGGGGAGGGAGGCTTCCGGGACGGTGAGCTTGTCGTGGCGTGCCGTCAGCAGGCTGTCGGCGGCGACCGGGTTGACGGTGGTTGGACGCCCGAGTCCCACGACATCGCAATCGCCCGATCGGACAGCCTCTGACATCGCGGCCTCGGTGCGGAACCCGCCGGTCACCGCGATCGGAACAGCTCCGGCCGCCTCGCGGGCGGTGCGGGCGTACTCCAGGAAGTAGGCCTCGCGGGCCTGGGTCGACGCCGATGTGACCAGCGGTCTGCCCTCCATCGCCGGGGATTCGTAAGTACCGCCGCTGATTTCGATGAGGTCGACCTCTTCGGAGGCGAGTGCTGCGATGACTGCCCGCGACTCCTCCTCGGTGAAGCCTCCGCGCTGGAAGTCCGCGGAGTTGAGCTTGATGGCGACCGAGAAGCCGGGGCTCACGGCAGCCCGAGTGCGGCGGACAACTTCGAGGACGAAGCGCATGCGACGTTCGGGGTCACCGCCCCACCGGTCGGTGCGCCGGTTGGTGCGCGGCGACAGGAACTGCGCCACCAGATAGCCGTGTGCGCCGTGGATTTGAACACCGTCGAACCCGGCGGTATCCGCGATCGTGGCCGTAGTGGCGTATCGGTCGATGATGTTCTCGATCTCGTCGTCGGCGAGCTCGCGTGGGGCCTGCCAGCCGGGGACATTCATCTTGATTGCCGAGGGTGCCACCGGCTGGGATGCCGTGGCGAGCGGGTTGGCTTGCCTGCCGGGATGGTTGACCTGCATCCAAATCAGGCCGCCGCCGTCCTTGGTCGCCTTGGCCCACCGGGACAGTCCGTCGAGATGTCTGTCGTCCTCGATGACCACGTTCCCCGGCTCGCCCAGATGACTGCGGTCGACCATCACATTGCCGGTCACGACGAGGCCGAAGCCGCCGGTTCCCCAGCGGCGGTACAGCTCGACGAGCCGGTGGTCAGGGCCCTGGGATGCGTCGCCGAGGCCCTCGCTGAGGGCCGACTTCATGAGCCGATTGCGCAGAACCTGGCCCGAGGCCAGGGGGAGGGGGTCGTGTAGGTCTGCCACGCGGCCGACGCTAGTACACCGATTGGTTTACTGCAATGTTCCGGTAATTGCCCCATGCCGGAGACGCCTCGGTAGACTGAGCGGTATAGTTAACACCTGACAAGTTTGGAGGCAGGCAGGATGTCGGCACGTGACGCCTTGATCGCAAGCGTGACGGGTCTGGTGCGGCGCAGGGGCGTCGCGGGAACCGGTCTCAACGCACTGCTCGAGGACAGCGGTGTTTCACGGAGAACCATCTACCTGAACTTCCCCGGCGGCAAGCAGGAGCTGGTCGCCGAGGCGACTCGTCTTGCGGGGCGGGAGCTGACGGACATCATCAAGGCGGCCGGTGACGGGATTGACCCGGCCCGGGGGATTGAACTGTTCATCGAGCTATGGAAGGCGCAGCTCGGCGAAACCGAGATGCAGGCGGGGTGTCCGATCGTCGCTGCTGTGCTGGGACGTACCGACGCACCTCAGGCCGCCGCGGCGGCGGCCGACGCCTTCCGGGATTGGCATGAGCTCCTCGCGGGACGCCTCGAGAAGTACGGGGTGGAAGCGGCCACCGCTCGCTCGCTGGCGCGGACAATGATCGCCGCGATCGAAGGTGCGGTCATCATGTCGATCGCGGAGCAGTCGACCGAGACACTCGATGACGTCGGACAACGTTTGGCGGAGCTGATCCGGCTGCACATCCCGGCTGAATCCAAGCCGTGACCTCCCACCCGGCTGCGCAGTAGGGTCGGCAGACGCGCAGCGTTACCCTGCGCGCCCCTTCCCCGTGATCAGCGGTAGATCCAGTGTGGTGCGCACACCGGCGTCGGCCGCGACGACGGCAGGTACCGCATTGACCACGCGCATGGCCGTCGCGATCAGATTGGCGTAGTTGTGATCGCCACGCGCGCTGGATGAGCCCAAATCCAGGATGTAGCTGGGCTCCCCAGTGATCTCGACACGATAGGTGCCACCTTCGTGTGCGGGCTGTGGCCAGTCCGGTGCCAGATCCTCGCGCAGGCGAGTGAAGTGCTCGAGGACCGTCACGGCCTTGCCGTCCTTCATGCCGCGCACCTCGAAATGCAGCGCGGCCATCGTTCCCGCGGGGATATGCCCCGATGAGATCTCGAAATCCTCGGGCGCGGGCAGTTTTTCGTAGGCCTCAGTGACTTCGTCCAGGTCGATGCCGAGACCGGCGGAGAGCTGTCGTACCACCGAGCCCCAGGCCAGGGACAGCACTCCCGGCTGCAGCAGGATGGGCGTCTCGTCCATCGGCTTTCCGAAGCCCATGACGTCGAACATCACCGTTGCACTGTCGTAGGTGGCGTAGTCCACGATCTCGATACAGCGCACCTGATCGATGCGTTGGCAGGTGCCCATGAGCGCAAGCGGTAGCAGGTCATTGGCAAAACCTGGATCGATTCCACCAATGAAGATCGACGAGTTACCTTCCCGTGCCGCGGTTTCGATGGGTTCCAGCATGTTCTCCGGGAGGACGCCCCACGGATACTGCAGAAATACCGGCGCGCTGGCGGCGATGTTGATTCCGGCCTCGAGGATCGAGCGCAGATCCTCGAGCGCTTCCATCAGCCGGTTGTCGGTCATGGCGGTGTAGACCACACAGTCGGGCTTGAGTGCCAGAATCTCCGCCGGGTCGGTGGTCGCGGAGATGCCGGTGGTGGGGTCGAGCCCGGCGAGCTCACCCGCGTCCTTTCCGGCCTTGTTCGCTCCGGAGACCCACACCCCGACCAGCTCCATGTTCGGGTCGGTGATCACGCCGGCGAGTGCATGCTGGCCGACATTGCCTGTGCCCCAGACGGCTACACGTGTTTTCGTCATATCAGTCCCTTTTGGAAGCGGTCAGGAAAGGTCGGGTAGGGGAATGTCGAGGTTGGGCGCGATGAGGCCGCCGTCGACTTCGAGCACCTTGCCGGTCAGGAAGCTGCCGGCCGGTGAGGCGAGGTAGACGGCGGCTGCCGCGATATCGGCCGGATCTCCCAGTCGATGCAGCGGCGTGTTCTTCTCCAGCGTTGCGCGCACCTCGTCGTTGCCCGCCACGATTTCCAGGGCAGAGGTGAGGATGGAGCCGGGGGCGATGCCGTTGACTCGAATTCTCGGACTCAAATCCATTGCGGCCGTGCGGGTATACTGAGCCAGCGCGCCCTTGGCGGTGCAGTAACCCAGGAAGGCCCGGCCCGGTAGTCGGCCCATGGTGGACGTGATGTTGATGACCGACGCGTTGTCGGATTTGAGCAGGTGTGGCACGGCGGCGCGCAGCAGTGCATGCCCGTTGAGGACATTGAATGAGAAGGCCTCGGCGAGGTCCTCGTTGGTGGTGTCCAAGAACGGTTTCGGCATGGTGCCGCCCACGTTGTTGACGACGATGTCGAGTCGTCCGAACCGGTCGACTGCCTTCTGGGCCAGCGAGGCGGATGCTTCGGTATCGGACAGATCGGCGACGACGATCTCGGCCTGCCTCCCTGCCGCCTCCACCGTCTCCGCGACCTCCCGCAGCTGCGATTCGGTACGCGAGGCGATCAGCACATCGGCGCCCGCCTGTGCGAAGGCCTCCGCAATCGCCGCGCCGAGCCCACGGCCCGCGCCGGTAACGACCGCGACGTTGCCGTCGAGCCTGAAACGGTCCAGAATCATGTCTACCTCCGTGTCGAATATTCGACTACCTTGGGGCGAATAGTCGATGCACTGTAGACCTGGACCTTGCATTGCGCAAGAGGGGAGAACCCATGCCGGCCACCTCGCCGCCGACCGTTCGTGTGGTGCGAATCGTGGAAATGCTTGCTGCTGCAACACAACCCAAATCGCTTAGCGATATTGCCGCAACCACGGGCATTTCCCGTGCCACCGCGACCGCCGTGGTGAACGAGTTGGAGGCCGCGGGGTGGTTGGTGCGTGATGATGAGCTTCGGTACCGCGTCGGGTTGGCCCTGCCCCGTGCCGTCGAGGCCACCATGCCCCGGGAGATTCAGGATGCACTGGCCCGAATTGCCGCAGAGGCGCATGCCGGGGCGACGGTCAGCCGAATAAGCTCGAAGACGTTGACGATCGTTGCCAAGGCGCAGGCGGGACGCCGGGCTGTCGCGGGATTCGCGGTGGGCCAGAGCATCCCGCTTGCCTTTCCCGCCGGTTCGGCGGTCATGCCGTGGCGTTCGTCCGACGAACGTGCGCGGTGGCTCGGTACGGCCCGTGGCCTGAGTGCGCGTTCCGGTCAGCGGCTCGTGCAGCAGGTTGCCGACTATGGATATGTGGTCTACCGCCCCGATCACGATGACACCGGGATGGTCGATCTGCTCTCGGACCTGCTTGGTTCGGTGGGCTCGGAGGTAATGGAGGCGGCGCTGCGCGAACGGCTGCTACGACAGCTGTCCCGGCTCACCTCGCGTCCCTACTCGAGCAATGAACTGACGTCGGACGAGGCACTGCCGATCAGCTATCTGGCGGCACCCATTTTCGAGGGCGCCGATGCCGCGTACGAACTTCAGCTGGGTCCGCTGCTGCCCAGCGCGACCCGTAGGGAGCGGGACGTGCTGATCACGACATTGACGCGCGGAGCGCGGGAGCTATCCGGACTGCTTGGGGAGAGGTGACGCCCTAGCCTGCGGTGACGACGGGGACGCCCTCGGACGGTTGCACGATGACGAACCCCTGGCCCTGGAATGCGACTTGGAGCGCCTCTCCGGAGCCGCGGCCGATGAGGGCGCCGGCCTTGAAGCTCGTCTTGAGCTGGGTCTGCAGATTCGCCGACCAGGCTACTACCGCGTTGGTATCGGCGAATGTGGGCGCCTCGGCGGCATTGAGCACCACTGGCGGACCGTCGGTGGTCAGCGCGACCCAACCGGTTCCGCGGAATGTCGTGTTGAACAGACCGCCTGTCACCATGCTGGCGCCCTTGACCCGCTCGATGTTCCAGTTCAGTCCGGCCGAAAAGGCCAGCACATTCTTGCCGCTGATCGAGAGGCCCGCGTTGTTCAGATTCAGCAGATGAACGTCGAAGGCACGTTCGGCAAGGAACACGTCGCCTTGGCCCGAACACCGCATGAGGGGCAGGCCTTCACCGGTCAGCGCCTTCTTCAGGAACTTGGCCGCGCCGCCGCCCTCGAAGGCGAAGTCGACATTGCCCTGGTAGGCCACCATCGATCCCTGACGTGCCAGGAATGGCTCGCCGAGGCGAACGCGCAACAGCTTTGCGTTCTGGTTGGAGATCGGCTTGGCCTCGTTTTCGCTGAATCGACCGTCCACCAGATCTCCACTGATACCGGAGAATTGGTCGCCGATGGGCTGAGCCTGAGGCGCCGGCTGTGCAGCCGCGGCGGGCGACGTGACCTGTGGTTCGGCCGGTGCGGAGCCTCCGATCGGTGCCGAACTGACCCTGCCCTGGTGTGCGACTTGGTCTGTCCAGCGCTGGCCGTCGTGCCAGCGGAATTCGAACCGGCCGTCGGGATCAGGCTGCCAGCTTCCGGGGTTCGGAGTCGTCATGAACTCCAACCTAGTAGGCGGCTAGCGCTGTTCGATCAAGATTGTCGGGACTGCCAGCCCGGGATCCTTGACGGTGGCGACTCGTGTTCCCGGCTTGTGGCCGTTGCGGATATCACTGAGCGTGACATCGGCGGCTGTCAGGCGAGCATGGGTCGCGTCGATATCGGCGGTGCGCCAGGCGATTCCCCACAGTGAATCGGGGCCGGAGGGGGCGTCGTCGCGCAACACCACCTCAACCACCAGCCCGGCGCACCGGAAGAACAACTGGTGCACACCCCACGACTGCATGCGATCCAGGCGCAGGTCGAAGCCGAGCCGTCCGCACAACGTCGCGATGATTCTGTCGCGATTGGGGGAGAGCAGCACCAGGTGATCGATCTGGCCACTCGGTGGCTCCGGACGTGCGGGCCGCTGACTCAGTCCCAGGGTGAGTCCGTCGGCCTGGCCCGCGGCGAGCTCTCCGTGAGGAGTCAGGGGAAGGCCGCGTCGATCGACCAGCCGAGCCGCGGAGGACAGGTCCTCGACGCGAAACAGCATCCCGGGGTGCGGCGCCCATTCGGGGAGCCCGAGATGGAGCTGGGGATGCGGAATTTCCGTGCCGAGCAGCCTCGAGTAAGCGGCCTTTGCGTCAGCGAGATTTGGGACGTCCAGAAGCACCGAGTCCAGTTCGGTGATCATCAGAGAATTTCCCCCTGCCGGACCGGAGTCCGCTTATGCATACTGGTGGTGTGCGCTTTCAGCTTCTCGACATTGTCTTCCATCTGCCAAACCCCTCGACGGGGGCGTTGGCGCCCGCCGCCGACCGGCTGAACCGGGTGGTCGAGACCGCGGTGCTGGCGGAGAGCCTGGGTTTTGACTCCTTCGCGGTCGGGGAACGACATGCGGGAGACGTGCTGTCCTCGGCTCCTACGGTGTTGTTGGGAGCGGTGGCCGCCGCCACCGACCGGATCCTGTTATCCACCGGCGTCACGGTGCTATCCCTCTTGGACCCGGTGCGTGCGGCAGAGGACTTCGCCACCATCGACCAGCTGAGCCGCGGCCGGCTCGAAATCGTCATCGGGAAGGGCAACGAAGACCGTCAGTACCCGTTGATGGGCCTGGATATCGCCCGACAGTACGAGTACCTGCAGGAGAACTACGAGTTGCTGCGGCGGCTGCTGCGTGAGGAGCACGTGGATTGGGCGGGGGTGCACCGGCACCCACTTGCCGACGCGACGACGCTGCCCAGGCCGTACGATGGACCGTTCCGGATCTGGCATGGGTCGGCGACTTCGACGTTCGCGGTCGAACTCGCCGCCAAGTGGGGTGACCCGATAGTCACCGCAAATGCCTTGCAGCCCAAGGAAAACTACAAGGTTCTTATCGACAGGTATCGGGAGCTGTATGCACAGAACGGGCACGACCCGGCCAACCTGCATGTGGGTGCGGGCTCGGGTGGGCTGTACCTGGCCGATACGACCGAACAGGCCATCGCGCAGTACCGGCCCATCTATGAGGCACGCCTGGCGCAGATGGCGAAGCTCAAAGACCATCCGAACGCCGTTGGCAAATTTCCGTCCTTCGAATCGATCGAGGACGCGGCAGCTCGCGGGCCGGTGTTGGCCGGTTCGCCGGAACGTGTGGCCGAGAAGATCATTCAGTGGCATGACGCGTTCGGCCACGAGTTTCAGTCGATTTCGTTGAGCCCCGAGGCCGACTTCGAGGAACAGCAGGACACCCTGCGCCGATTCGCCGAAGAGGTTGTCCCGCTGGTGAAGGCGGAGGTCACCTCGACGCTGTGGAGCCCCCAAGACACGCAGCGAGCCAAGGGATTCACCGTGACCTAAGGGGCGCCCTATCAGATCTGACCCGGGCGATTCATCGGGTTCAGCGGGCTGGCGGGGTTGGCCGGGTTGTTGGGATTCATGGGACTGGCCGGGTTCGCGGGGTTGTTTGGGTTGAGCGGGCTGGCGGGGTTTGCCGGATTCGACATGCTGTTCGGGCCGTATGGGCCAACGTTGCAGACCGCATTGGCGTTGCCGATGCAATCGCCGGGGTTGAACGGATCGGGATCTGCCGGGTCGGCGCTCGCGAAAGGCGTGGCAAACAGCGTCAAGGCCATGAGTAGCGCGCCGGTGGCCGTCGACTTGGGCATTTAGCTAGCCTAGCAAGCCTATTGAATCTTTCTCGGGGGACTGGACGGGGCGCTGCGTAGCGGGTGGACGTGCCCGTTCTTGCCCAAAACTAGAACATGTTCTAACGTCGAGCGAAGTGCCTGATCGGCGACCATTACTGAGGAGCGCGATGCCTGACCCATTTGACCCACTGCACGGGTCGATCAACTCCGGGCACCTGCTGGTCGCCGCCCTGAAAAAGAACGCCAACGCGCCCGCGCTGGTGCTCGGGGACGTGACGCTCACCGGCGCACAGATGGCCGACGAGATCAGCAAGTACATCCAGGCGTTCACCGCGCTGGTGCCCGATCCGACCGATGGTCAGGGCATGTTGGCACTCAACCGCCCCGAGGTGCTGTTGGTCATCGGCGCGGGGCAGCTGCTGGGCACCCGGCGTACCGCGCTGCATCCACTCGGGTCGCTCGACGACCATGCCTATGTGCTGGCCGACGCCCAGATCACCACGCTGGTCATCGACCCCACCCCGCAGTTCGTCGAGCGCGCCGCCGCCCTGGTGGAGAAGGTGCCTACGCTGACCCGCGTTCTGACACTCGGCCCGGTCCCCGCCGAGCTGGCCGAGGTTGGGCATGACCTGGTCGCCGCGGCCGCGGATCTTGCGGCGAAGCCGCTGGTGCCGGTCAACCTGTCGCCGGACCACATCAATGGCCTTACCTATACGGGCGGAACGACGGGTAAGCCCAAGGGCGTCATCGGCACCTCACAGTCGATTCTCACCATGACGCAGATCCAGCTGGCCGAGTGGGAGTGGCCGGAGCGCCCCAAATTCCTGATGTGTACCCCGCTTTCACATGCCGGTGCCGCGTTCTTCATGCCGACCCTGATGAAGGGTGGGTCCATGGTGGTGTTGCCCAAGTTCGATGCGGGCGCCGTGCTGGCCGCGATCGAAGAGCACAAGATCACGGCCACCATGCTGGTGCCCTCGATGATCTACGCGCTGATGGACCATCCGGATTCACACACTCGCGACCTGTCCTCGCTGCAGACCGTTTACTACGGCGCCTCGGCCATCAACCCGGTGCGGCTGGCGGAGGCCATCGAGCGGTTCGGGCCGATCTTTGCGCAGTACTTCGGACAGTCCGAGGCGCCGATGGTGATCAGCTACCTGGCCAAGGGTGATCACGATGCCCAGCGGCTCTCCAGCTGCGGCAGGCCCTCGGCATTCCTGCGTACCGCGCTGCTCGACGACAACGACCAGCCGGTGAATCAGGGCGAGCCCGGCGAGATCTGCGTGGCCGGACCGTTGGTGGCGGGGGGCTATTGGGAACTGCCCGAGCAGACCGCCGACACCTTCAAGAACGGCTGGCTGCGTACCGGCGATATCGCGCGCGAGGACGAGGACGGTTTCTGGTTCATCGTCGACCGCACCAAGGACATGATCGTCACTGGTGGTTTCAACGTGTTCCCCCGTGAGGTGGAAGATGTTGTCGCCGAACATCCTTCGGTGGCGCAGGTTGGTGTCATCGGGGTGCCCGACGAGAAGTGGGGCGAAGCGGTCACGGCAATCGTGGTGCTGCGTGCGGATGCCGACCGCAGCGGTGACGCGGTGTCCAAGATGACGTCCGAGATTCAGTCCGCAGTCAAGGACCGCAAGGGTTCGGTGCAGTCGCCCAAGCATGTGATCGTCGCCGATTCGCTGCCGCTGACCGCGCTCGGCAAGCTCGACAAAAAGGCACTGCGTCAGAAATACGCCACGGTCTAGTTCTGCGGCGAGAGGAGATTCCGCGCGCTCGTGTGGATGAACTCGCGTAGCCACGGCGCCGGCTCACCCTTGTCGGGGAGATGACGCCGCACCGCGGCGTAGGGCATATCGATCAGTGCGAACATAACCTTGTCGAGCACCTCGGTAGTGACTTCACCAAACTGCCGTTCGGCGAACTCGCGCAACGCCATGCGGACCCGCGAGTTCAGCGCCGTGAGGTCGGCGACGAGGGTGCCGGGCCAGTGCGCCACCAGATCGGCCTTCTCGTACTGGAGTAGCAACAGCGCTTCGTTACGGTTCGCCCCCGTCCAATCGAAGGCGTGATCGATGGTCGCGGAGAGGACCTCCTGAGCATTGGGCAATGCGAGCGCCGTGATAATCCCGTCCTGATAGCGGGCGATCGAACGCAGCCAGAGGCGGGCCATGAGCTCGTCGCGGCTGGAGAATCGGTGATAGATCGACCCCGAGGGCGCACCGAGGGTCCGTCCGATGGCGGCAGCCGTGGCTGCCGACGGCCCTCCCGTAGTCACCAGCCTCAGCGCCGCATCGAGAATGTCGTCGGCGGTGTACTGAGGCCTACGCCCCACGGTGCCGAACCATGCTCGTGCCCTGGGCGACCGCGACAAGCTTGGTGTTGCCGTCGTGGTCCTCGACGGATATCTCGCAGCGGCCCAGAGCCTTGGTGCGTCCGGCGCTCACCAGGGATGCGTCGGCGAGTAGGCGCACGCCGTCGCGGGCGGGTGACACGTACTCGATGGTGTATCCGCTGGTGACGATGTCGGCACCGAGACCGAGCCCGCACGCGTAGGTGATCGCGTTGTCGGCCAGGTAGCTCAGCACTCCGCCGTGAATGAATCCGCTCTGCTGGCGCAGCTCGTCGCGGATGTCCAGCGAGAGCTGCACTCCGGACTCGTCGATCCGGCTGATTGAGGTACCCAGGAGGCGACTGAATGGCTGGGCCTCGAGCACCTGTTGTGCCTGGTCACGTGTGATCACAATATTAGAGAATAGTCACTAATAACTGGATGGGCGAGCGTGCATATGATGTAAGGCGCAGCTGGTTTGTCAGTGTCGGCTTCGGTCGGTACTGGCATCGAGTGACGGTCCCCACGGGGCTGCCATGAGAGGGAACCCGGTGAGAATCCGGGACTGTCCCGCAGCGGTATGCAGGAACGATCGCCGTCATAAGCACTGGGAAAGCCACCAACGATCCTGGGAAGCGACGGCCCGTAGGAAAACCTGAGCCCGGGTAATGCCTGCAAGTCCGAAGACCTGCCAGTTGTGTCGGGTGCGCCGCGCCCGACGGATCATCGCCTCGCGGAATGGGCGTATGGCCGAATCGGTTTCAACCAGCACATTGCGTGCTGGTTACTCGGGCTCGGCTTGCTTGTCCTGGGCGGTGGCCACCACGCCGTAGACAGAGGACAGCATGACCACTCCATCATTCAAGGCAACCACGCTCGGTTCGGCGCGCATCGGCCCGCGTCGTGAGCTCAAACGGGCTACCGAACGCTACTGGGCCGGGCGCACCAGTCGTACCGAGCTTGAGACCGTCGCAGCCGGGCTTCGGCGCGACAACTGGTCCGCACTGGCGGCCGCCGGGCTCGACTCCGTCCCGGTGAACACCTTCTCGTACTACGACCAGGTGCTCGATACCGCGGTGCTGCTGGGAGCGCTCCCGCCCCGCGTCGCCGGCATTAGCGACGACCTCGACCGCTACTTCGCCGCCGCACGTGGCAATGACGATGTGACGCCGCTGGAAATGACCAAATGGTTCGACACCAACTACCACTACCTGGTGCCGGAGATCGGACCGGACACAAAGTTCACGCTCAACCCGACGAAGCTGTTCGGTGAGCTGAAAGAGGCTGCAGCCCTAAGTATTCTGGCTCGACCGGTTGTCGTCGGCCCCATCACTTTCCTTGCGTTGAGCAAGTCCGTCGACGGAGCCGGTGCACCCATCGAGCGCCTCGACGAGGTGGTATCGCTGTACGAGCAGCTGCTGGTGCAGCTTTCGGAGGCCGGGATTGGTTGGGTCCAGATCGATGAGCCCGTACTCGTCACCGACATCCTGCCGAACGGCCCGGAGCTGGCCGAGCGGGTGTACGGCCGCCTCGGCACCGTTGCCGACCGGCCCGCGATCTTCGTCGCGAGCTATTTCGGGGACCTGGGTGCCGCACTCCCGGCCTTGGCCCGCACCCCGATCGAGGCGATCGGTATCGACCTGGTCTACGGGTCGGCATCGGGCATTGCCTCGGTGCCGGAGCTGGCCGGAAAGACCGTTGTGGCCGGTGTTGTCGATGGCCGAAACATCTGGCGCACCAACCTGGAGTCTGCGCTGGGCACCCTCGGAACGCTCGTGGGATCGGCAGGCGCGGTGGCGGTCTCGACATCGTGCTCGACGCTGCATGTGCCCTACTCGCTGGAACCGGAGACCGAACTCGATGACCAGCTGCGCAGCTGGTTGGCTTTCGCTGACGAGAAGGTCAAGGAAGTCGTGGTGCTGGCGCAGGCACTGGGCGAGGGGCGCGATGTTGTTGCCGCGGAGTTCGCGGCGTCGAATGAGGCCGTCGAATCTCGCAAGACGGATCCGCGTCTCAACAACGGTCAGATTCGTGCTCGGCTGGATTCGATTCTGGCGATAGGTGTTTCACGCGGCGATGCCGCAGAGCGCCGTCGTAGTCAGGACGAGCGGCTGAAGCTGCCCGAGTTGCCGACTACGACGATCGGGTCGTTCCCGCAGACCGTCGAGATCCGCAAGGCGCGACAGGCCCTGACCAAGGGCGAGATCGACGACGCCGAGTACGTGCGACGGATGCGTGCCGAGGTCGCCGATGTCATTGCGCTACAGGAGAAGCTTGGCCTGGACGTGCTGGTGCATGGCGAGCCGGAACGCAACGATATGGTGCAGTACTTCGCCGAGCAGCTGGATGGTTTCTTCGCCACACAGAACGGCTGGGTTCAGTCGTACGGCAGCCGCTGCGTACGCCCGCCGATCCTGTATGGCGATGTAGCGCGACAGAACCCGATGACCGTCGAGTGGGCCACCTACGCTCAGTCGCTGACCCCGAAGTACGTCAAGGGCATGCTGACCGGGCCGGTGACCATCCTCGCGTGGTCGTTTGTGCGTGACGATCAGCCGTTGGCGGACACCGCCAACCAGATCGCGCTGGCTATTCGGGACGAGACGGTGGATCTGCAGAACGCCGGTATCGCCATCATTCAGGTGGATGAGCCTGCGTTGCGTGAGCTGCTGCCGCTGCGCTCGGCGGACAAGCCCGCGTACCTGGACTGGGCAGTCGGCGCATTCCGGCTCTCCACCTCGGGTGTCTCCGATGCGACGCAGATCCACACGCACCTGTGCTACTCGGAATTCGGCGAGGTGATCGGCGCGATCGCTGACCTGGATGCGGACGTGACCTCGATCGAGGCTGCCCGTTCGCACATGGAGGTGCTCGATGATCTCAACGCGATCGGCTTCTCCAACAGCGTCGGCCCGGGCGTGTATGACATCCACTCGCCGCGGGTGCCGTCGACGGCCGAGATGGCGAATTCGCTACGTGAGGCGCTGCAGGCCGTTCCTGCGCAGCGTCTCTGGGTCAATCCCGACTGTGGCCTGAAGACCCGGAAGGCTGACGAGGTAACTGCCTCGCTGGCCAACCTGGTGGCCGCTGCGACCGAGGTGCGTGCGGGCGCCTAGTTCCCGATGAGCGCGCGAGCAGTCCCCTACGCGGGGGACTGCTCGCGCGTGAATTTAATTGGTGTATAAACCATTAGCGAGACTAATCGGAGGTCCCTGGTGTCCATGAATACCGTTGCGCTGGAGTTGGTGCCTCCCAATGTCGATGGCGGACTCGACAAGGCGTCCGAAGAACTGGAGAAACTGTCCAGGTTCTCGGCGGAATTCGGCATCGACGGGCGCATCGACCACGTCATGATCCCCTCGATGATCGTGGAGGACGGCGATCGCCCACTGGAGATGAAGCCGAAACTGGATGTCGTCGACTATTGGTCGATCATCCGGTCCGAGCTACCCACCATGCGGGGACTGTGCACCCAGGTCACATCCTTTTCTGACGAGACGTCATTGCGGAGCCGGCTGACCGGCCTGACCGAAGCCGGGATGGACGGCGTGATCTTCGTCGGTGTACCGCGCACCATGAGCGATGGCGAAGGCTCGGGCATTCCACCGACCGACGCGTTGTCGAAGTTCGATGACATCGTCGATAACAGGGGAGTGATTCTGATCCCCACCCGCAGTGGGGAACAGGGCCGCTTTTCCTTCAAATGCGATAAGGGCGCCACCTTCGCCATGACCCAGCTGCTGTACTCCGATGCGGTGGTTGGCTTTCTGCAAGAGTTCGCACGCTCAAGCGACCACCGGCCGGAGGTTCTGCTGTCGTTCGGTTTCGTGCCCAAGCTGGAGTCCAAGGTCGGGCTCATCGACTGGCTGATCCAGGATCCCGGCAATGAAGCCGTTGCGCGCGAACAGAATTTCGTCAGGTCGCTGGCTGCCTGCGAACCCGATGCCAGACGTCCACAGCTTGTCGATCTCTACAAACGAGTCATCGACGGCGTGGCAGACCTCGGTTTTCCCTTGAGCGTGCACTTCGAAGCGCCGTACGGTCTCGCCAGGCCGGCTTTCGAGACTTTCGCCGAGATGCTGGGGTACTGGTCACCCGCACGCGAGACCTCCTGACGGAGGCGGCAGCCCGGAATTCCGTTGACCACGTCCGAATTCGTGGTTGAGACTGGTCGCATGGAACCTATCGAGTTGCAGACGGACCGGTTGGTTCTGCGTGCCGTCACCACCGCAGACGAGGCCGCGCTTGTTGAAGCCTGCAACGACCCGGAGATCACGCACTACCTCCCGCTCCCGGTGCCGTACTCCCTTGAGGATGCGCGGAATTTCATCGTCAGGTCGGCGCAGGAGTGGGCAGACAACTCCCGATATGGGTTCGGGTTCTTCCTCATAGACACGGGCGAGCTCGCCGGCACCTGTTCGCTCAAGTCGATCACACCTGGCGTGGTGGAGGTCGGATACTGGTCGGCCTCGCAGTATCGGCGCAAGGGGCTCACGACCGAGGCGATTCGGCGACTGTGCCAGTGGGGATTTGATCAGCTGGCCGCCCATCGCATCGAGTGGTGGGCCGTTGTCGGCAACGACGGTTCGCGGGCCGTGGCGGAAGCGGTCGGGTTCGAGATGGAGGGGTTGTTGCGCCAGCGCGCGTATCGACGAGAGGAACCTGCAGATTGGTGGGTAGGCGGGCTGTTATCTCGGCCCAAGTGGCCGAGTATTGACGCTCGGCGTGCTGCTGGCTAACCTTGCCATCGGTACACCGGGTCCGGAGCGTTCGTGCTCCGTTCGCCTAACGCTCGGTGCTTTCAGTGATCAACAGGGTTCCGGATCGGAACAAATCTCTTGTATACCTGGGTATTTCACATTGGGAATACCAGTGCTGCGGTAGTACTCCTGAGATCGGCCAGGTTGTCGATTGGCACGTCTGCGCGTATCCCGCAGAGAGTGGCTACCTACTGGCCTCGGCGGCGGCAGTCAATTGGGACGAGGACCGCGAGATTATTCGATTTCCGTACGGGTGTGCGAGCTGGGATCCGACACGCGGAGATCCCGCGAATTCGCTGGTAATCCTCTGGGCTACTTGGCATGAGAGTCAAAGCTGGCCCCGGCTGCGTGGCGTTGTCGAGGAACTGTACGACGTGTCGGCCACCAGGTGCAGAGACGCGTCTGGTTGCATGATCCATCGGCCCACGTCGTTTCAGTACCGACCCGTCGAGCTTGCGACGAGATGGCCCGGGGAGCCACCGATGGGTGAGATCGGACACCGCGTG
Source organism: Mycobacterium sp. D16R24 (assembly GCF_002013385.1). Taxonomy (NCBI): domain Bacteria; kingdom Bacillati; phylum Actinomycetota; class Actinomycetes; order Mycobacteriales; family Mycobacteriaceae; genus Mycobacterium; species Mycobacterium sp. D16R24. Next base: position 43,803 of record NZ_MAEV01000031.1, read on the forward strand.
ATCACGGGATCGGTTGTGGGGCTGCGCGTGACCTCGTCAGTCGAGCCAACCGACGGTGACATTGAGGCGCTGCGCGACGAGCGCGACCGAGGTCGACGAACGCTGCTCGTTTACGGGCCGCCGGAAGCGTTTGGCGCAGTACTCCCGACACGGGGAGCCCGAGTCATAGTCGATCTCGCGGACCCTCGGCTGAGCGTGGACGATATGCGCAGCTATGCGGGTGTTGTCACGGGCATTGCCGGGCAAGTAAGTCGCACGGTGCACTCACCAGATGGGCTCTACACCGGCTTTCTTAATATCGATCCGGAGGCGCCCCCACCGGATGAGCTGTTCATTCAATTGCTCTGCGACAGGATGCCGAACTAGCCGAATCGAGTGTGCGGTTTACGTCGACAAATCAGCGAGATTTCGACGTAAACCGCACACTGGGCGATGAGGTCTATGACGCGAGTGACCGCTGAGGCTTTCCGGAGTACTCGCTCAGTGGTCGGATCAGGGCGTTCGCCGCGGCCTGTTCCATGATGTGTGCGGTCCAGCCAGTAATCCGGCTCATCACGAAAATTGGTGTGAAGCAGGGGATGTCGAATCCCATCAGGTAGTAGGCGGGCCCGGTGGGGAAATCCAGATTGGGCTTGATGCCGGTGGCCGCGTCCATCTCGGATTCCAGCACCTTGTAGATCTCGAGCCACTGACGACCGTCACGAACCCGCGCAACGTCCTCCAGTGCGGCACGCATCGTCGGCACCCGGGAATCGCCGTTCTTGTACACGCGATGCCCGAAGCCCATGACCTTCTCTTTGCGGGTCCGCTTGCCCTGCAACCATTCTGCCGCCTTAGTGGCGTCACCGATCTCGATCATGTCGTGCATGACGGCCTCGTTGGCGCCGCCATGCAGGGAGCCCTTGAGTGCGCCGATGGCGGCGGTGACCGCACTGTAGATATCGGATTGCGTCGAGGTCACCACGCGGGCGGCGAAGGTCGAGGCGTTGAAGCTATGCTCGGCGTACAGGATCATCGACTGCTCGAACGCCGTGACGATCACCGGGTCGGGCACTTCGCCGAAGCACATCCGCAGGAAGTTGGCCGAGTAGCCGAGGTGGCTATGGGGCTGAATGGGGTCCAGCCCGCGGCGGCGGCGCATGTCGGCCGCGACGATCGTTGGCAGCACCGCGAACATGCGAAGTGACTTGGCGTAGTTGGCTTCCGGGGTGCTGTCGTCCTCGGAAGGATCCTCGGCTCCCAGGACGCTGATCGCCGTGCGCACTACGTCCATCGGATGGCAGGTCTCGGGCAACTTGGCCAGCAGCGCCATCAGGGAGCGGTCCAGACGGCGCTGCGCACGCTCACGTTGATTGAACAGTGCGAGCTCGCCCTCATTGGGCAGCTCGTCGTGCCACAGCAGGTACGCGACCTGCTCGAAGCTGCATCGGGCGGCGAGATCCTGCACCGGGTATCCGCGGTAGGTGAGGGAATTGGTCTCGGGCACCACCTTGGAGATGGCGGTGGTGTCCACCACGACGCCGGCAAGTCCCTTGTGAATGGTCGGGGTCGCGGTGGTCATCGGGCTCCTCCTCCATTGAGGCTGAAATTGAAGATCTCGGTGTCGAACTGGTTGTATTCGGAGTAGCGGAGCAGCTCGTACAAGCGGCTCCGGTGCTGCATCTGGTCCAGCAGTCCAGATTGCGTGCCCGCCGAATCGATTTCACGAAGACCTTGCTCTACGGCGAACATCGCCAGCCGCAGGGTCGTGACGGGATAGATGACGACGTTGTACCCGACTTCGCGGAGCTGGTCTGCCGTCACGAGTTCGGACTTCCCGAATTCGGTCATGTTGGCGAGCAGGGGAACATCGACCGCGGCGCGGAACTTCTCGAACTCGCCGATGTCGCTGAGCGCCTCGGTGAAGATGAGATCCGCGCCGGCATCGGCATAGGCCTTTGCGCGGTCGATTGCCGCGGGCAACCCCTCGATACCCGCCGCATCGGTGCGGGCGCAGATCACGAAATTGGGGTCGCGCCGTGCGGAAACCGCCGCACGGAGGCGCCGAACCATCTCCGCGGTCTCGACGACGGCCTTGCCGTCAAGATGCCCGCACCGCTTGGGATTCACCTGATCCTCCAGATGAAGCCCGGCGACTCCGCTGTCTTCGAGGACCGTCACCGTGCGGGCGGCACTCATCGGCTCGCCGAAGCCGGTGTCGGCATCGATCAGGGTCGGCAGGTCGGTGACCGTGGCGATCTGTCGACCTCGTGCCGACACCTCGGTGAGTGTCGTCAACCCGATATCGGGCAGAGCCAGATCGGCGGACAGTACGGCCCCCGACACGTAAACACCCTCGAACCCGATTTCCTGAATTAGCTTGGCCACCAGGGGCGAAAACGCTCCGGGTAGGCGCAGCAGGTCGTCCGAGGCCAGGCCTTCCCGGAATGCGGCGCGCTTGGCAGCCGCATCCGTGGCGGAGGCAAGAAGTGAGGTCACTTAAAGATCCCCTCGGGAGTCGTGGGCGCCTTGTCGAGGACAACGGCATCCACGAGCGGGTTGAGCGCGCCCAGCGAGCCTGCCTTCAGGTCGACCAATCCCTGTGCCACGGAAAGGAATCGATCCTGCTCACGCTGTTCGATGACGCCATCGGACAAGACCGTGAACTTGTTGACGTAGTTCTCCCGGGCGAAGGGGCGTGCCCCCAGCGGATGGGCATCGGCGATCGCGAGCTCGTCGGTGATCACCTCGCCGTTCTTGAGAGTGACGACGGCCTTGCAGCCGAAGGCTTTCTCGTCGGGGTTGGTGGAGTGATAACGGCGAGTCCATTCCGGATCTTCGACGGTGCTGATCTTGTTCCAGAGCTCGATGGTCTCGGAACAATGCGCGCGCTCCGGGGCGTACGAGCGCTCGTGGTGCCAGGTGCCGTCTTCGAGTGCGACGGCGAAGATGTACATCACCGAGTGATCGAGCGTCTCGCGCGAGGCGTCGGGGTCGAACTTCTGCGGATCGTTTGATCCAGTCCCGATCACCACGTGCGTGTGGTGGCTGGTGTGCAGCACGATCGTCGCGATCTGAGAAAGGTCGCCGATGCGCTCACGCATTCTGCGGGCCAGGTCAATGGGCGCCTGGCTCTGGTACTCGGCCGAATGCTCCTTGGTGTAGCTGTCCAGGATGGCGCGCTTTTCCTCGCCGGGGCCCGGCAGCGGAACTTCGTAGACCTTCTCGGGTCCGCCGAGCAGCCAGGCGATCACGCCGTCCTCACCCTCCCAGATCGGGGACGGCGCACCCTCACCGCGCATGGCGCGGTCGACGGCTTCGATCGCGACCTTCCCGGCCCAGGCCGGTGCGTAGGCCTTCCAGCTGGAGATGAGCCCCTTGCGGGACTGCCGGGTCGCAGTGGTCAGGTGCAGGGCCTGACCAATGGCCTGATAGATCGTCTCGGTGTCGAGCTTCAGCATGGTGCCCAGGCCGGCGGCCACCGAGGGGCCGAGGTGCGCAACGTGGTCAATCTTGTGCTCGTGCAGACAGATTCCACGGGTGAGGTTGATCTGAGTTTCGTAGGCGGTGGCCAGACCGCGAATGAGATCGGCTCCGCCGATGCCGAGCTGCTGGGCCACGGCCACCAACGGCGGAATGTTGTCGCCGGGGTGTGAGTAGTCGGCGGCCAGGAAGGTGTCGTGAAAGTCCAGCTCGCGTACGGCGACGCCATTGGCCCATGCTGCCCACTCGGCCGAGTAGCCACCGCTGAGACCGAAGACGTTGGCACCGCGTCCGCCGGAAGACACAGCGTGTGCCTGCGCCTGGCGGCGTGCGACGGTGACGGGACGGCGGATGACTGAGGCGGCGCTGACGGCGGCGTTGTCGATGATCCGGTTGATGACCATCGCTTCGGTGTCGGCGGGAACGGCAACGGGGTCAGAAGCGACCTCGGCGATCTTCCAGGCGAGGTGTTGGTCGCGGGGGAAGTCGTCGGCGCTACGGCGGGTGTGTACGGAGTGAACGTGCATGATCCGCACATTACGCACGTGGTTAGGAGATAAAAAGACCATGTAAATGCGTATTTCTGTATCCTTAGTCGGCATATCTTGCAAACATTGCGAATAGATGTGGAGTTATCCTGACGACATGTCCAGACCGTTCGCCGGAGCGCGGTTGCGGAGGTTGCGCGAGGAGCGCGGCCTGACGCAAGCCGCGCTCGCGCGTGTTCTGGACTTGTCGACGAGCTACGTCAATCAGCTGGAGAACGATGCGCGTCCGGTAACGGTTGCGGTACTACTGCGGCTCACCGAACGGTTCGACCTCTCGCCGCACTACTTCTCCCCGGACTCCGATGCCCGGCTTGTCGCGGATCTTGGCGAGATATTCACCGAGGCGTCCGTGGGTGAGGTGAGTGATCTGCAGCTCGAGGAGCTGGTCGCCCGAATGCCATCGGTGGGTCAGACCCTGGTGGGCATGCACCGCAGGCTGCGGGATGTCACTGCGGAGCTGGAGAGCTACCGCGCGACCGAGAACGCGGCAACAATCGGTGACTCGATACGAGAGCCGTTGCGTCCCATGCCGTTCGAGGAGGTCCGCGACTTCTTCTACGATCACAAGAACTATCTCGGTGAGCTCGACACTGCCGCTGAAGATCTATTCGAGCATTATGGTTTGCACATCGGTGGGCTTGACGCGCAGCTGGCCGCGGTGTTGAAGCAAGATCATGGCATCGCGGTTACCGTGACCAAGGGTGGGGCACTTTCGGATTCGGCCAAACGCCGGTTCGACACGGATGCTGGGGTTTTGCGTATCGCACATTGGCTCACGCCCGGTCAGCGTGCGTTCCAAATGGCCACCCAACTGGCTCTGTTGACGCAGACCGAGACCATGGCGGCCATCCTCTCCGGTGCCGAGCAGCTGAGCCCGGAGGCCATTGGCGTCGCCCGGATCGGCCTGGCCAACTACTTCGCTGGTTCATTCCTCTTGCCCTACAAACAATTTCACCATGCTGCGGAGTTCAGCCGGTATGACGTCGACATCCTGGCACGGCAGTTCGAGGTCGGACACGAGACCGTCTGTCACCGTCTGTCCACGCTGCAACGCCCCTCCATGCGTGGGGTTCCGTTCATCCTGGTGCGCACCGATCGGGCGGGGAATATCTCGAAACGTCAATCCGCCACGGCGTTTCACTTCTCCAGGGTGGGTGGAAACTGCCCACTGTGGGTCGTACACGAGGCGTTTTCAAACCCGGGGCAGTTTGTGACCCAGGTCGCGGAGATGCCCGATGGCCGCACGTACTTCTGGGTCGCACGCACGAGTAGCACGTCAACAGGTGGATTTCTGAGCACGCCGAAGTCGTTCGCGATCGGGCTGGGATGCGATATCGCCCATGCCCATCGTCTGGTGTATTCGACAGGAATCGCGATCGACGATCCGGCAACCGCCGTGCCAATTGGCCCGGGCTGCAAGGTGTGCGTGCGCGAATCCTGCGCACAACGTGCGTTTCCCTACATTGGCCGCAGCGTCCACGTCGACGAGGACGCCAGCAGCCGCCTGCCTTACACCTGAGCGGCGTGCCGCAGCACGGTGGGCGCGGCGGCGATCAATGCCACCAACTGAATCACGCCGACCACCGCGATGAGCATGGGAATGGACACCTCGTACAGGTAACCCGTGAGGGTCCCGCCGATCGCGGTCGCAGTGCCGAGCACGGCCGCATAGACCCCGTACGCGGTGGCCCGGCGCGGCGACGGGACGAGGTCTGCGACCACAGCGCGCAGGGTGGATTCCTGAATCCCGACGGCGGCACCCCACAGCAGCGCGCCGAGCACGATGCCCACCAACGAGTCCGTGAATGCCAGCATTGGTACGGCGGCGCCGACGATGGGCAGAACCACAAGGGTTTTCGGTCCCTTGCGGTCATATGCCCAGCCGGAGAACAGGGCGGCGGCGGCCGCGGCGGCCATTGCGACGGCGTATACCAACGGCACCGCGGCGGGCGCCAGGACGCCGCGATCGACCATGTGAAACGACAGCACGCCAAAGGTCGCGAATCCAGATACGGTGATCCCGGAGAATCCCGCGTACAGCCAAAACTTCAACGGCAGTTGGAGTTTGTGGCGTACGGCCGATGTGCCGTGGGTATCTGCGGCGTCCTCATACCGTTCGGGATGAGGTACTCGCCGGCGAAGCCAGAACAGCAGGGCCAGCGCTGCGGCTCCCGGAATCGCCAGCACGGCAAATGTCGGCAGGTAATTCCCCTGGGTGAGGGCGAGCATGCCGGCGACCACCAGCGGGCCGGTGATCGCGCCGACCTGGTCCATGGCTTCATGGACCGCGAAACCCTTCCCGCGGCCGGTGACTGAGGTGGCGTGCGAGAGCAAGGTGTCCTTGGCAGGGCTGCGTACCGCCTTGCCCACACGTTCGGCGATCACCAAGGTGGCGGCAACCCAGAGCACGCTGGCCATCCCCAGGAACGGAACCGTGACCACGGTGAGCGCATAACCGGCGATGGTCCAGCTCCAGAACATGCGGGTGCGGTCGGTGAGGGGGCCCGACACCAGCCGTAGCGCCAGCGCGCCGGCCTCGCCGATTCCGGTCACCACACCCACGACGAGAGCGGTTGCCCCGAGCGATGCCAGGAGCGGTCCGGTGATCGAGCGCGCGCCTTCGTAGACGATGTCGGCGAACATGCTGATGACGCCAAAGGTGGTGACAAATCGCCAAGCCGAAAGGCGCTGTGGCACAGCTGGATAATCTAGTCGATCCACCGGCTTACCTGCTCGGCGATCCATACGCCGTCGTCGAGGGGAAGGTCGTGTCCGGCGGAAGTATGTACCGCCAGGGGGGCACCGAATGTGTTGGCAATCGCGCTTGACGCGGAGGAACTCACGAGTCGATCGTGTGCGGAGGTCAGAACCAGCAGCGGAGTGTCGATATGTTTCGGCATCCGGAAACCGATGGCCGCAATAGTCTGGCGGGCGATGCTGGCGCTCGAGGGACGCTGAGTCTGCAGGTACCCCGCCCACCGCTGGGATAGCGCGTCGAGATCGAGATCGAGGTCGGGGTTGTTGGCGGTCTGTGCCAGGATCGCGCGCTCGCGCGGCAGGTCGGCACGGAACCGTCCGAGCACCAGGTTGGGAATCGACGACGGCAGGAACCGCTGCCACACCGGCGTTGCGGCGGTGCTCGAATTGATGATGACGGCGCGCTCGAAGTCTCCGGGGTAGCGCGCGCACCAATCGAGTCCGATCATGCCGCCCAGAGATATGGAGAGCAGCGACCACGTATCGCTGCCACGGTCCAGCCGGGACCGGATGTCGTCCGTGATCGCCGAGATGTTCGCGGGGGATGTGCGGTGGAACTCGGTGCCGAATCCGGGCGCGTCCAGGCATTCCACCTGAACACCAAGCGATTCGGCGAAGACGTGCGGGAACTGCTCCCAGTGGCGCTTCTCGCGGCTCAGGCCACGCAGCAGCAGCCACCGTGTCATCGCTTGATGCCCACCGTGAGCCGATCGAACTCCACGAAGGGAAGGGTGAAGGGATGACGCACCGGTCGCTGCACCGCAACTTCGAATCCGGCGGTTTCGAACATCTGACGCATCTCGGCCTTCGACGGAACGCTTGCGGGCACACGGTCGCCGAAGACCCGGCGCAGGAGCGGGGCGGAGGCGCGGTCGGGCGTGAAAGTGGTGATCGCGGTGAATCCGCCGGGAGCCAGCACGCGATGGAACTCGGCGAGTGCAGCGGGCTGATCAAAGAAATGGAACGCCGAGGTGGACACCACCGCGTCCAACGCGCCGTCGTCGAACGGCAGCTTCTCGGCAGGCGCGAACTGCCAGTCGACGAGCGCCGAACGGGCCTTCGCCTGGGCGAGCATTCCTTCGGACATATCGACCCCGTGCACCTGCTCGGGTTCGAGTTCCTCCTGGATGCGGGTGGCCAGAATGCCGGTACCGCAGGCGATATCGACGACTCGCTGAGACTCGTGTTGACGCAGCAGGGCAAGCATCTCGTCCTGTGCGGGGCGGTACACCCATTGTTGTAGGGGTGCCCAGTCGTAAGCCTTGGCGGCGCGCCCCCAGAACCGCGTCACCTGATCGTTGAAAGCTCGCCGTTGAACCGTCGTCATGCGCACAAGGTACGCCAGCAACCAGGGGGTCGCCAGACGGGTGCGCTCACTGTGCGGTGACGTCGACCCGGTTGGGGTAGAAGGCCAGATGACGGGTGATCTGGGAGACCGCCGGGTACGGGTCTTCGTACGTCCAGACGGCGTCCTCGATCGTTCCCTCAGATGTGTGCACCGAGTAATACGACGCCTCGCCCTTGTACGGGCAATAGGTGTGGGTATCGGTGCGCTGTAGTACCTCCCAGTTCACTGCGTCGGGTGGGAGGTAGTACACGGGTGGGTAGGTGGCCTCCTGCAGCCGCAGCGCATTGGTGGTGTCGGCGATGGTGCGATCGCCGGACGTGACCACGACGCGAGTATTGGAGGGCACGATGTCGATGGGGTGGTCCGGGCCGGGAACCAGATGCGGCCTGTTGGGGGTGGACATATTTCCGAGGGTAGGCTTCCCTGGCTCTGCAGGTTTGAGCGGCTGTACCGCTTCGGTTCCTGGCCGGGACAAGGCCCCCGGGCGCTAGGGTCTGCGACATGGCTGCGGATGCTGACCGAAGTGACCCCGACGAGCTGTTCGGTATCGACGCGCTGCTCAGCGACGAGGAACGTGCGATTCGCAATAGCGTGCGTGCGCTGGTTCAGGCGCGCGTAGTTCCGAACGTCCAGCGCTGGTATGAACATGGTGATCTACCCGTGCGCAAGCTTGCGCTGGAGCTGGGCAAGATCGGTGTGCTCGGCATGCACCTGCAGGGTTATGGATGCTCCGGAACGTCCTCTCTGGCATACGGACTGGCGTGCATGGAGCTCGAGGCGGGCGACTCGGGGATCCGTTCACTGGTCAGCGTGCAGGGATCACTGGCGATGTACGCCATCTATGCCTATGGCAGCGATGCGCAGAAACAGAAATGGCTGCCCCGGATGGCGACAGGGGAGGAGCTGGGATGTTTCGGCCTGACCGAACCGGATTTCGGGTCCAATCCCGGTGGAATGCGCACCCATGCCCGGCGCGATGGCAGCGACTGGATCATCAACGGCACCAAGATGTGGATCACCAACGGGTCGATCGCCGACGTTGCCGTCATCTGGGCGCAGACTGACGACGGAGTGCGTGGCTTCCTGGTATCGACCGATTCGGCGGGGTTTAACGCCGAGACCATCCGGTCCAAGATGTCCTTGCGCGCCTCGGTGACCGCTGAACTCAGTCTCAGCGATGTGCGGGTGCCGGAAAAGAACCGGCTACCGCTGGCGATCGGGCTCAAGGCACCACTGTCCTGTCTCAACGAGGCGCGCTTTGGCATCATCTTCGGCTCGATGGGTGCGGCTCGTGAATGTTTGCGCACAGCAATCGATTACGCGCAGACCCGTGAACAGTTCGATCGCCCGATCGCCGGATTCCAGTTGACCCAGGAGAAGCTGGCCAACATGACCCTGGAATACGGCAAGGGGCTGCTGTTGGCTCTGCATCTGGGGCGTCGTAAGGATGCGGATACGTTGACCACCCCACAGGTCAGTCTGGGCAAGCTCAACAATGTGCGCGAGGCGATCGAGATCGCCAGAACGGCCCGGACAATTCTTGGTGCGAACGGGATTTCGGGTGAGTATCCCGTCATGCGACATGCCAACAATCTGGAGTCGGTGTTGACCTACGAGGGCACCAGCGAGATGCATACGCTGGTGATCGGCCAGGCACTCACCGGTATCGCGGCGTTCCGGTAATCACCTCACGTCGACACTGCGTGTCGGGGGCAGTGTCCGTCAGCGTTGCGTCGCCTTCCATTTTCCCTACCAGTCATTGGATTCGTCCCAGTCCTCGGTCTTGGCGAAATGCGGGGCTGGTTCCTGGTCTTCTTCGTCTGCGTTCCCCTCGCGTCCTGAATCTGGATTCAGGAAAGCGTAGCGTCGTTGTACGGGCCTGAGGCGAGGTACGTTGCCAGGATTTCAAATGTGCACTGCGTGCGTGGTCTCGCCCCGTCCAACGCAGACGCGCCGCCTAGCCGCGGAATCGTGCGATACGAATCCGCGGCCAGACGGCGTGTCAGGGAAAGAAGTGGATCAGTACTTGCCGAGGGCGATCGCCACGTTGTGGCCACCGAACCCGAACGAGTTGTTGATCGCGTACTTGTAGTCGCCCTTGCGGGGCTCCTTGCTGACGACGTCGAGTTCGATCTCCGGATCGGGCGTCTCATAGTTGAGGGTGGGCGGAATGATGCCCTCCTGCAACGACTTCACCGTGATGACAGCTTCGACGGCACCGACCGCACCCACCGAGTGCCCGAGGGCGCCCTTGGGTGCGTAGACCGCGGCGTGGTGCAAGTTCGAGTTATGGATGGCCCTGCCCTCAGCGACATCTCCCACGCTCGTTGCGGTGGCATGGGCGTTGACGTGGTCGATGTCCTTGGCGTCCAGTCCGGCGGTCTCTAGGGCACGGTCCATCGCCTTGGCCGCGCCGATGCCGTCCGGATGCGGTGCCACTACGTGGAAACCGTCCGACGTGATGCCCGCACCGAGAAGCCGGGCGTAAATCCGCGCTCCCCGGGCCTTGGCGTGTTCCTCGGTCTCGATGACCATGAGTGCCGCGCCCTCGCCGAAGACGAAGCCGGTGCGATTCTTGTCGAACGGACGCGAGGCACCTGCGGGGTTGTCGTTGTCGGTCGACATCACGATGCGCATGTTGGCGAACGCGGCGATCGGGACCGCCTCGATAGCCGCCTCGACGCCGCCGCAGATGGCGATATCGGCATCGCCGTAGGCGATCTGACGCCACGCGTGCGCAATGCCCTCGTTGCCCGACGCGCATGCCGATACCGGCGTGATGACACCGCCGCGGGCCTTGCGCTCCAGTCCGATGACGGCGGCCGCTCCGTTGGGCATGAACATCTGAACAGCTAGAGGCGAAACGACTTTCGTGCCCTTGGCGCGCATCTCGTCGTAGGCCTCGACCATCTTCTCGGCGCCGCCGAGGCCAGTGCCGACCGACACCGCAAGACGTTCCAGGTCGACGTCGGGGGCCCCGGCGTCCTCCCAGACCTGGCGGCCCAGGATCGCTGCCAAGCGCTGGACATAGGACAGGCGACGGTGCTCGATTTTCGTCATGTCTTTGTCGAAGTCGCGGACCTTGAGGTGCCCGCCGATCTTCACCGGCAGGTCGTAGTGGGCGACGAAGTCGTCTTCGAGGGTGCGGATGCCGCTCTCGCCGGCGAGCAGTCCCTTCCAGGTGCCCTCGACATCCGGTGCGATCGACGTCGTCATGGCCATGCCGGTCACGACGATGTTCGGAAAGCCGCCATTTGCGGTAGATGGTTTGGTCATTATTGACATCCCCCCGTGGACATGTACGTGGCAAGCACGTTCTATCCCCTTTCGAACTTCATCTGAGCTATCTCTTGGACCGGATTTTAGTAAGCCCTCCGCCAGCGAACTTCGCCAGGGTGGGTTATCAAACGGATTCGATGATGAACCCTATGCCAGATCCGTGTACGAACTGCATAAATTGACCAAGTGTGTCTGGGCGGTTGACGTTCTGCAGCACAGCCTATCCAAAGTGGCGGGCAAATGAACGCATGATGCGGCTATCTGGGCGCAACGCGGGGGGATGTGACCCGCCGCATAATGCTGGCCACCGTTGGAGATCTGTAGCATTGCTCACTATTGCGTCTAGTTGCCTTGAGAGGAGCCGCATGCGGGTCGATGGGGACACCTGGGACATCACCTCCAGCGTGGGTGCGACCGCTCTCGGGGTGGCGGCCGCACGCGCTACCGAGACACTGCGCGCCGACGCGCTCATCCGCGATCCGTTCGCGCAGATACTGGTCGACGCGACCGGTAGATCGACAGGCTGGGAGCGGTTGGCGACCGGCGACATCGAGTGGCCGGATCCCGAGGCGGGCCGGATTTACGGCCGGATGGTCGACTACCAGGCCACGCGCACCAGTTTCTTCGACGCCTACTTCCTGGCCGCGACCGCGGCGGGCGTCCGGCAGATCGTCATCCTGGCTTCGGGGCTGGACTCCCGCGCGTACCGTCTCGACTGGCCGGCCGGCACCACTGTGTTCGAGATCGACCAACCCCAGGTTCTGGAGTTCAAGGCCTCCGCCCTCGCCGCCCATCAACCGAAGGCGCAGCGACGTGGCGTGGCTATCGATCTCCGCGAGGACTGGCCGGCCGCGCTGCGTGAGGCCGGGTTCGATTCCGCGCAACCGACCGCGTGGCTTGCCGAAGGCCTGTTGCCGTATCTGCCCGCCGACGCTCAAGACAGCCTTTTCGTGAACATCGGTGTGTTGAGCGCCCCAGGCAGTCGCATTGCCGTGGAGGGATACGAGGGAAAACTGGTTCTGGACGAGAGCGACGAGGAGGCGGCCCGCCGGGAGCAGGTGCGTGCCGCATTCAAGACCGCCGTCGATGTGGATGTGACGATCGAGAACTTGATTTACGAGGACGAGAACCGGGCCGACCCCGCGGAATGGCTTGGGGCACAAGGATGGTCGGTGACCAAGACGGACGCGCACGACGAGATGGCGCGGCTGGGCAGACCGGTGCCCGAGGATATCGAGCAGCAGGGGACGTTCCGCGGCCAGCTGATCCAGGGAGAGCTCCGGTGACCGACACGACCACCGCCCGTTCCGCCGATGACAGCTGGGACATCGCGAGCAGTGTGGGAGCCACCGCGGTGATGGTGGCCGCGGCGCGAGCGGCTGAAACCCGCAGTGACACGCCGCTTATCAAGGATCCGTTCGCGCAGCTCCTGGTCGAACGTGCGGGTGCCGGGTCTTGGTCGGTGATCGCGAGCGATGAGCTGCGCCAGCAGCTCGCCGAGCTGGACCCGGAAGCCGATCGCCTCATGCAGTACGCGGTGGACTACCAGGCCGTCCGGACGCGTTTCTTCGACGGATTCTTTGAACGGGCGTCGCGCGCGGGGATCACCCAGGTGGTGATCCTGGCCGCCGGCCTGGATTCTCGTGCGTACCGCCTGGGCTGGCCCGCCGGCACCACCGTGTACGAGATCGACCAGCCGCTCGTGCTGCAGTACAAGCGCCAAACGCTCGATGAGCACGATGTGCGTTCTGCCTGTCTTCGCCGTGAGGTGCCCGTCGATCTTCGGCAGGACTGGCCGGCGGCGTTGCAGCAGGAGGGATTCGACGTCGCATCGCCGACGGCATGGCTGGCCGAAGGCCTGCTCATGTATCTACCGACCGAGGCGCAGGACCGACTCTTCGAACTGATCGTGGATCAGAGCGCACCGGGCAGCAGGATCGCAGTGGAGGCTGTCGGACCGGACAACGCCAAGCGGCACGAGTTCCGCAGCAAGATGCGCGAACATTTCGACCGGGCCCGCAAGCTGGCGGGAATGGACGGAGAGTCCCTTGACGTCGGATCGCTGATGTACCACGACGAGAACCGCACCGATGTCCCCCAATGGCTCGCCGGGCGTGGGTGGACGGTTCGGGCGATTCCGGCCGAGGTGGAGATGTCGGATGCGGGCCGCCTGGCCTACAGCGAAGAGGACTTGCGCGGGAACACCCTGATAGAAGCCGAGCTCAAGGGCTGACGGAGCCCGGCCCTCGGGGGTGCGGGGTTCTCAGGTCCCAACCGGTTGGTTACCATCGGTGATACAGCTCACTTAGCTGCCGTCGCTCGTCCGTGTACGCGTGCGTGACCTGCGGAGATGTGCTCATTGATGAGCGTGCCATCGAGAGGAACGGATATGACCACCGAGATCTCTACGCCCGCCGACCGGGACGCCGCGTCCGAGCCCTCACGCATTCCGGGGATTGTCCGGGGCCTGCGCGAGACCTTCGCGACGGGCAGGACTCGCGAATACGATTGGCGCAAGGCGCAGCTCGTCGGTCTGGAGCGACTCTTCACCGAGAACGAGGCCGCGATTGCCACCGCGTTGCACGAGGACTTGGGGCGCTCCTCGGCCGAAGCCTGGATCGCCGATGTTGTCGGGTCGGTCGTCGAGGTCGTCTACGCCCGTAAGAATCTTCGGCGCTGGATGCGACGCAAGCGGGTGCGAGGTCTTCCGCTGGCCCAGCAGCCGGCCAAGGCATGGTCAGTACCCGAGCCGTACGGCACGGTGCTCGTCATCGGTGCGTGGAACTTCCCCCTGTACCTGACGCTCGGGCCTGTGGTGGGCGCACTGGCGGCGGGCAATACGGTGGCCATCAAGCCCTCGGAGATCGCGCCCGCTTCGTCGGCATTGATGGCCAAGCTCATTCCGCAGTACCTCGACCCGCACGCAGTGGCCGTCGTCGAGGGCGACGGTTCGGTGACGCAAGAACTGCTGGCGCAGGGTTTTGACAAGGCCCTGTTTACCGGTGGCACCGAGATCGGCAAGCGCATCCTGGAAGGCGCTGCGCAACACCTGACACCGGTCGCGCTGGAATTGGGTGGGAAGTCACCCGTCTACGTGGCCGCTGATGCCAACATCGAGGTCGCCGCGCGCCGCATCGGATACATGAAGGGCCTCAACTCGGGTCAGGTGTGTCTGGCTCCCGACTATGTCCTCGTCGACCCGGCGGTTCGCGATGAGCTGGTCGAGAAGATCACGGCCGCCTGGGCGGAGTTCCAGGCCGACAAGGAGTCCAAGGGACTGCGTGTGGTCAATCAGCGCCAGTTCGATCGCTTGGTGGGTTACCTGGCCGCCACCGAAGGAGAGGTTGCCACCGGCGGTGCCTCCGATGCTTCCGCGCTCACCATCGAGCCGACGATCGTGGTGGATCCGAGCGCGGACGAGCCGCTCATGCAGAACGAGATCTTCGGTCCGATCCTGCCGGTGCTGACGGCCGAGTCCCTTGACGACGCCATCGACTTCATCAATTCTCGACCAAAGCCGTTGGCGGCCTACGCCTTCACGGAGTCAAAGCGGATCGGCAACCGATTCATCGACGATGTACCTGCCGGTGGCACGGTGATCAATCACCTGCTCTACCACGCTGTTATCCCGAACCTGCCCTTTGGGGGTGTCGGTGCCAGCGGTATGGGTGCATATCACGGCAAGGCCGGCTTCGACGAGTTCAGCCACCTCAAGTCGACTCTGTACAAGAGCACCAAGATGGATCTCAAGCTGCCGTATCCGCCGTACCTGGAGAAGAACCTGAAGTTGATGAAAAAGCTTATGTAATAAAGCTTTTCGTTCTCCGCATTATTCAGCAACCCAATGAAGTGTCAAGTGAATAGGAGTTCTGCATGCCGGGAGTGCAAGACCGGGTAATTGTCGTGACCGGAGCCGGTGGGGGGCTGGGCCGCGAGTACGCGCGCACCCTCGCCAGTGAGGGCGCCTCGGTGGTTGTCAACGACTTGGGTGGTGCCCGCGACGGATCCGGCGCCGGGTCGGCGATGGCCGACAGCGTGGTCGACGAGATCAAGGCGGCCGGAGGCCGCGCGGTCGCCAACTATGACAGCGTCGCCACCGAAGAAGGTGCGGCCAACATCGTCAAGACCGCCCTCGACGAGTTCGGTGCCATTCACGGTGTGGTGAGTAACGCCGGCATCCTGCGGGATGGCACGTTCCACAAAATGACCTACGACAGTTGGCATGCGGTGCAACAGGTTCACCTGTACGGCGGATACAACATCACCCGCGCGGCGTGGCCGCATTTCCGCGAGCAGGGCTACGGCCGGATCGTGGTCGCCACCTCGACCAGCGGTTTGTTCGGCAACTTCGGTCAGGCCAACTACGGTGCGGCCAAGCTCGGCCTCGTCGGGCTCATCAACACCCTCGCGTTGGAGGGTGCCAAGTACAACATTCACTCCAACGCGATCGCTCCGATCGCTGCCACCCGCATGACGGCCGACATCGCCTCCGAAGCGGTGCTGGAGCAGCTGCCGCCGTCCTTCGTGGCGCCGGTCGTTGGATACCTGTGCACAGAGGAAAGCGCCGACAACGGTTCGGTTTTCGTGGTGGGCGGCGGCAAGGTGCAGCGCGTGGCGCTCTTTGAGAACGCCGGTGCCACCTTCGCCTCTCCGCCGACGGTCGACGAGGTCGCCGCGCGCTGGGGTGAGATCGAGGATCTCTCCACCGTTACCAAAGCCGGCCCCCCGTCACTCGCATGAAAGCGATACAGGCGCAGTCGTTATCGGGCCCGGAGGGCCTGGTATACACAGATGTCGAGGAACCGCGCGGTGACAATGTCGTCATCGTCGATGTCAAGGCCGCGGGGGTCTGCTTCCCCGACTATTTGATGACCAAGGGCGAATACCAGCTGAAGATGGAGCCCCCCTTCGTTCCGGGGATCGAGACTGCCGGCGTGGTGCGCTCGGCTCCCGAGGGTGCCGGGGTGAAACCCGGTGATCGGGTGATGGCCTTCAATTTCATTGGCGGATATGCCGAACGCGTCGCAGTGGGGCCTTCCAATGTGCTTCCTACGCCTCCCGAGTTGGACGATGCGGAGGCCGTAGCGCTCATCGCGAACTACCACACGATGTACTTCGCCTATGCCCGTCGCGGACACTTGCGTGCCGGTGAGACGGTGCTGGTGCTGGGTGCTGCCGGCGGTATCGGTACCGCGGCGATCCAGATTGCCAAGGGCATGGGCGCGAGGGTCATCGCCGTGGTCAACCGGACGGCCGCAACGGAATTCGTCTCCAGCGTGGGTGCGGATGTCGTGTTGCCGCTGGAAGAGGGCTGGGCCAAGGCTGTGCGCGACGCCACTGGCGGCGTGGGTGTCGACATGGTGGTCGACCCGATCGGTGGCCCCGCATTCGACGACGCGGTGCGCACGTTGGCCCCCGAAGGGCGCTTGCTGGTCGTTGGATTCGCCGCCGGCGGGATACCGACCATCAAGGTGAATCGGTTACTGCTGCGCAATGCGTCGTTGGTCGGTGTGGCCTGGGGCGAGTTCCTGCGCACGCACGCTGATTATCTGTACGAGACCCAGGCGGGGCTGGCCAAGCTCGTTACGGAGGGCATGCGTCCGCCCGTAAGCGCGCGTATTCCACTATCGGAAGGTCGTCAGGCGTTGCAGGACTTCGCCGACGGGAAGGTCTACGGGAAGATGGTGCTTATCCCGTGAGGAGCGAAACCGCCAAGATCTTCAACGGAATTGACGAAATCACTACCGGTGACCTGGAGCTAGTCATGGTGTGCCGTTCCGTATCTCGCTCTGCTTCAGGCCAATTTGCAATGAACTAATGGACTCAACTCACCCTGACATGCGGGGCTTCACCGGCGCCTTCGCAGTCGGGGTGATGGGTAGCCGCAGCGCACCGGGGGCGTCGACGGGCACCACCGGCGCAATGGGTTCTACTGCGTCGACTCGCCGATACGGTTGACCCGGTTCGGGCCGCGTATCCGCGTGTCCCTTGTTTGGCCAGAGGGAAGCGGCCCGCTCGGCTTGAGCGGCGATCGTCAAAGAGGGGTTGACACCGAGGTTTGCCGAGATGGCAGAGCCATCGACGACACTCAAAGTGGGGTGTCCGTGCGCCCGGTGGTACGGATCGATCACGCCAGACTCGGGATCCGCGCCGATCACGCAGCCGCCCAAGAAGTGTGCCGTCATCGGGACATTGAACACCTCGCCCCAGCTACCCGCGGGAAAGCCGCCGATCTTCTCGGCGATGCGGCGCGTGGCCTCGTTGCCGGCGGGGATCCACGTAGGGTTCGGCTGGCCGTGCCCTGGTTTGCTGGTCATCTTCCGGCCGCCGAACACACCTCGTTTGGTGTAGGTCGTGATCGAGTTGTCGAAAGTCTGCATGACCAGTGCGATGATTGTGCGTTCGCTCCAACCTTTGACGGCGAGGACCCGCATGAGAGCGAGCGGGTGCCGGATGGCTGTTCCGAGGAACCGTAACCACCGCGGCAGCTGACCGTCACCGTCAGTCATCAACGTCTGCAGCAAGCCCATGGCATTGGAGCCCTTGCCGTACCGAACTGGCTCGACATGGGTATCTGGCGACGGATGAAACGACGAGGTAATCGCTACACCTTGCGTGAGGTCGAGCGATTCGTCGACCCCGAAGCGGATCGCGCCGAGTATTGATTCGGAGTTGGTTCGGGTGAGCTTCCCGAGTTGATCTGAGAGCTCGGGAAGTCTGCCACGATCCTTGACCCGGTGCAGCAATCGTTGTGTCCCCCAAGTGCCAGCCGCCAGGACCACGTTGCGGGCGGTGAAGACCTTATGGCTCTTATATAGCCACGCCCCCGTTCGCACAGTGTGGACCTCCCACGTTCCGTCCGCGCGTTGGCGAAGGTCGGTGACTGTTGTCAGGGGGTGCAGCTTGGTGCCGGCCCGCTCGGCCAGGCCGAGGTAGTTCTTGACCAACGTGTTCTTTGCCCCGTGCCGGCAACCTGTCATGCACTCGCCGCATTCGATGCAGCCGGTGCGTTGAGGGCCGACCCCGCCGAAGTAGGGGTCTTCTGCGATTTTTCCCGGTTCGCCGAAATACACGCCGACAGGTGTCTGGACGAACGTGTCGCCTGCCCCCATGTCGTCCGCAACCTCCTTGACGATCCGATCGGCGGGCGTGAGGTGAGGATTTGTGACAACGCCGAGCATGCGTCGCGCCTGCTCGTAGAAAGGGGTGAGCTCGTCTTCCCAATCAGTGATGTCCGACCATTGCGGGTCGTTGAAGAACGAGCTTGTCGGCTTGTACAACGTGTTTGCGTAGTTCAGGGAGCCGCCACCGACGCCTGCACCGGCGAGAATCACACAGTCTCGCAACAAGTGGATCCGCTGAATCCCGTAGGCCCCTAGTTTGGGCGCCCATAGGAACTTCCGGATATCCCAGCTGGTCTTCGCGAAATCTCCATCGGCGAAGCGTCGGCCGGCCTCCAGCACACCTACCCGGTAACCCTTTTCGGTGAGCCGCAGTGCTGTGACACTTCCGCCAAATCCGGAACCGACGACCACGACGTCGTAGTCCTCGGCACTAGCCGCTACGCGCCTGGGGCTTGTGCGATTCATCTGGTATCGACCCCTGTCTTGGTGATCGGCTGTGACCGAGCTGGCGCTGCACACAGCATCAAGGGAGACGAATGCGCAGACCTGCGGACTATACAAATCTATCTAGATTGTTTCTGTTTTATACAGTTTGTATCATACTGTCAAGCAGGCGTCAGGGTACAGTGAGACTGTGTCAAAGCCGCACAGTTTCCGTGCAGAGGTCCAGTTGCTCCTTCGAGAGCGGATCCTCGACACGGCGCGCGATCTGGTAGTCGCGCACGGGTGGTCGGCAGTCAGCATGACTCGCTTGGCGCGTGTGGTTGGCGTGAGTCGAGCGAGCCTCTACGCGGAGATCGGCACCCGCGATGAGCTTGCGGCCGCGGTCATCGAGCGAGAGACAGACCGGTTCCTCAGCGGAGTGGTGTCTGGTATCCGGAATCATGCTGACGACATCGTTGAAGGCTTGGCGGAAGCGGCCGAATTTGTGCTTTCCTACGGTGACTCCAATCAATTGCTGCGCTCGATTCTCGGCCAGGGGGATCAGACCGAGGGACTGCTGCTCTCTCTGATCGCAGTAGACCCCGATACTGTTCTTGGACGCGCTTCGCGCAGCGTCAGCGACGAGATTTCGTCTCTGTCACAGGGCCTCGCCGAGGAACTTCGCCGGACGATTGTCGAGGTGTTCGTGCGGCTGATTGTGAGTCACCTCCTTCAGCCCAGTGGATCGCGTTCTCACGCTGTCGATCAGGTGCGCACGGTGGTCCGCGGACTTTTTGCTCTGCAGGCATCTCCAGCGAAGTAGCCTCACGCGATGGAGTAGGCCGCGCGCGCAGCCCCACGCCGAGTGAGCCGGTCGATCATCGGTGTCCAACCATGTGGCCAGGGTATGAGTGCGCCGCGGTCACCTGTGGTTGAACCAAGTCCAACCCAAGACGTATGGCATGTGGACGATCGGTCGGTCGTGCCCCGCCCGCCGCGGACCTTAGCGCGGGGCGGGTAGAACTCCTGCGAACCGAGGTTGCGTGGTGGCGGTGTTCTACCCCTGTCAACCGGATCAATGTGGCCCATGTCATCCAGACTATTGACAAATCATCACTATCTGTCAGGATCAATACAGATGATTTGATTTTGTCAGGATGGTGATGGAAATGATGGACCTGTCGAGCCAGAGCGAGCCTCGCACGCGTGTTCGCGGACTGCCGGACCCGGGTGAGCGAGTGCCGAAGTTGGCGCGGCCGACGTTGTGGCTCTACGTCGTTGCCCTCGCCGTCTTCGCTTTGGAAATGTACGGGTACTTTGTGGCGGGCTGGACTCCGTGGGTGACCGTTCCGATGGGCGCTGCAGTGACATTCATGATGTTCAGCGTCCTGCACGAGGCATCGCACCACGCGGTCAGCACCGGCTCACGTATCAACGATTTATTCGGGAACATTTCAGTACTGTTCGTGGTTCCATACACCTCGTTCAGGATGTTCAAGTTCATTCATATCGAGCACCATCTACATACGAATGAGCCGAAATCGATCGATCCTGATGCCTGGACCGAAGAGGGGCCCTGGTGGCAACTCCCTTTTCGTTGGGCGACGATTGACGTTTGGTACGTCATATTCTATTGTCGACGACTCCGCGAACGCCCCCGGCGCGAGCTTGTGGAGACCTTTTCGGCACTGGGGCTGTTCCTTTTTGCCTGTGTCGTGTTGGTGAACTCCGGACATGGATTTGAGTTACTCATGGCGTTTCTTATCCCGCAGCGCATCGGCCTAATCATCCTCGCGTGGTGGTTCGACTACCTCCCCCATAATGGATTGACAGTCACGCAGCGTGAGGATAAAT
>NZ_MAEV01000032.1:0-47602 GCF_002013385.1 Mycobacterium sp. D16R24
GAGCGGTTGTCGGCGCCAGCGTTGCAACCAGCGTGTCACAGCCGGTGCCGCGGCAAGCAGTAGCCCCGATTGGGTGGCCGCGAATGCTAGTAACGCGATTGTCGGCGGTGAACTGTTGTGCACCGTCTGGCCGGGTACTCCCAGCATGCTCACCGGATACGGGCCCAGCCACACCAGAGCTGCCAGCGTGGCCGCGGCGCCAGCCGACAAGAGGATCGGGCGCCGCCCTTGCAAGGCTCCACCGAACCAGGCGATACCGATCTGGTAAATCGCAGCCCATACGAATAGGTAGTTCGCTACACCGATCACCGGCGCTCCTGCATCGAGTGTGGCGATGTCGATGGCGGCGACGCAGAGCGTCAGCGCGACTAGCACGGCCACCCCCCGTCGTCGATGAGCCGCCACCAGCCACGGTGTCAGTGACACCGTGACCAGATACACCGGCAGAAACCATAGATGCATGGCGATTGCCCATGCACCCAGTTCCACAGTCGATCCGCCTATCCCGATTCCGGACAGCACGCCTACGACTGCGAGCGCGGCCGCGACATAGACAGTGGTTGGCCCCAGAGTCGTGGTTACGCGATGTCGAATCCAATCCAGGGTGCGATCACCGTGGGCGGCACGCCAATGGGTCCACGATGCCGCATTCGCGTAGCCTGCCACCACGAAGAACACGGGGACTACCTGGAATATCAAAGTCAGCCACTGCGTCCAGGGCATTTCGACGAGCACATTCAGATAGATGAAATGCCCGTCCTGATAGCTCACGGCGGACGCTACCCAATGGCCAAGCACCACAATGAGGACGGCTGATACCCGGTAGAGATCGAGCGAGAACTCGCGGGCGGGCCGAGCCTCTGCACCGTTGTCGGACGTGCGTTTGATCGACCGGTCGGGGTGAACGGAATCGTCGAGACCTTCTCGGCCCATATCGATCATGTCGCCAGCGTCCCCCGCGAGCACTGGGTTCAGTAGTGACTTACGGCCCCTATGCACAGGTCGTCCGCCGGGCAAGCTCAGCGAAATGGGCCGCGGTCATGTCGCCAATGTCGGCATGCACGCCTTACCGGCGTCCCTTCATCCTGAACTCAGCTCGCCTGAGGTTGGATCACCCACCGCAGAAAGAGAATAGCTAGCGTTAGTCTGCTGGCACGTGGCGTCTGATCTCGTCGAGCCAGATACGAGCCGACATGTCTGATGGTGCCCTCCAGTCGCCGCGCGGCGAGAGTGCACCGCCGGACGATGCCTTGGGACCGTTAGGCATCGCCGAGCGCTTGAATTGGGAGAAGGCGTAGAAACGTTCGACGAATATCTCAAGCCAATGACGAATCACCTTGAGTGAGTAGGACGGTCGCTGGCTAGGCGGATAGCCGGGTGGCCAACGTCCTTCGTCCACTTCGCGCCACGCATGCCAGGCCAAGAATGCGATCCTCGACGGCCTGAATCCGCGCAATGCGTAATAGAGTGAAAAATCTTGCAGCGCATATGGACCCACAATAGACTCGCTGCTTTGAACCAGTCCATCCTCGCCTGCGGGCACTAACTCAGGGGTGATCTCGGTGTCCACCACCGACTGCAGTAGGGCATTGACATCGGTGGTGAATTGCCCGGAGGAGATGACCCAGCGGATGAGGTGCTGGATCAAGGTCTTCGGAACACCGCAGTTGACGTTGTAGTGGGACATCTGGTCTCCCACACCATAGGTGGACCAACCGAGCGCGATCTCCGAAAGATCACCGGTGCCTAGCACTATGCCGCCACGCTGGTTCGCCAACCGGAATAGATGGTCGGTGCGCAAGCCGGCCTGCACATTCTCGAATGTGACGTCGTAGACCCTTTCGCCTCGTGCGTAGGGATGGTGCAGCTGGGTCAACATCAGCTCTGCGGCGTCGCGGATGTCGATCTCCTCAAGCGTGACATCGAGCGCTTGGCTTAGCGCGATGGCGTTGCCTCTGGTCCGGTCACCGGTGCCGAACCCTGGCATTGTGAAAGCCAATATGTCGCTGTGTGGTCGGCCCAAGCGATCCATTGCCCTGGCGGCGACGATTAATGCATGCGTGGAGTCGATCCCGCCCGACAGTCCTATCACCACCTTCGGATGATTCAGTGCGCGCAATCGCTGTTCCAGGCCGGCGACTTGTATAGAGTAGGCTTCGTAGCAATCCTGTTGCAGCCGTGTGGGATCGGCGGGTACAAAAGGAAATCGTTCGATGACGCGGCGCAGGCCGACGTCTCCGGCGGGCGGGTCGAGAGTGAATTCGACGCGCCGAGCCCACTGCTCGCCTATGCCTAGATGACGACGGTTGTCATCGAAGGTTCCCAGGGCAGACCGCTCGGAGCGCAGCAACTCGAGGTCGATATCGGCCACAGACGCCCGCGTTCCTTGCGGAAATCGCTCCGATTCGGCGAGTAGAAACCCATTTTCGTAGATCAATGTTTGACCGTCCCAAGCGAGATCGGTGCTGGATTCGCCTGCGCCCGCGGCTGCGAACACGTACGCCGCAAGGCAGCGTGCCGACGCCGAACGCACGAGCAGCCGTCGGGCCTCGGCACGGCCAACGGTCACCGGGCTGCCCGAGAGATTGACCAGCACCGTAGCTCCAGCGAGGGCCGCCCTCGCGCTCGGCGGAACGGGAACCCACATGTCCTCGCAGATCTCGACGTGCACCAGGAAGCCTGGGAGATCCGTGGCGGTGAAAAGAAGATCCGGCCCGAACGGAACTGTGGCGCCGGCGACCGTGATAGTTCCACGCACATCATCGCCGGCGGCCACTTGGCGTCGTTCGTAGAACTCCCGGTAGTTGGGCAGATACGACTTGGGCACCACTCCCAGGACGGTGCCTCGGTGAATCACCACCGCGCAGTTGTAGATGCGGTGTCGATAACGCAGCGGTGCTCCCACGACCAGAGTTGGAAGTAGGTGGGACGTCTCCACCACTATCTGCTGCAGGGCCTCTTCAACTGCCTCGAGCAGCGTGTCCTGTCGGACGATGTCATCGATCGAGTAACCCGACAAGGTTAGTTCCGGGAATACTGCCAAAGCCACTGCCTCGGCGTGACATTCGCGTGCTAGCCGCAACACCGAGGTGGCGTTGGCCGCCGGATCGCCGATTGCGGTGTGCACCGTGCACGCTGCCACGCGCGCGAACCCTTGCCGGTAGATCGAATAGAAGTCCACTACGCCATTGTCGCCGCTGCGTGGTCATCATGGGGAGCGAGGCGAAATGGGGCACTGAGGAGAACGGCTCGGCGATCGACGTCTATCGCCTCACAGGTGACCTAGGTCCCGGTCGATTCGTATCAATTCCCCTCGTTTGGCGGGCCGGTCGGCGGCAGGATCGGATCTATAGAAGGTGTTAATCGCCGCGAAGAAAGGTCGAGAAGACCGTGTCCACAAAAATTGTTGTCGTGATTGTCATCATCACCGTTATTGTGTTGGGGCTCTTGGCTTTGGGTGCGGTGCGCATCGTCCAGCAGTACGAGCGGGGCGTACATTTCCGGCTGGGGCGGGTGATCGGTGTTCGCGACCCCGGCTTGCGGCTGATTATTCCGGTGATCGATAGGCTCTGGCGCGTGTCACTGCGCATCGTGACGATGCCGATTCAATCGCAGGGAATCATCACGCGAGACAACGTCAGCATCGACATCGCTGCGGTTGCCTATTTCCGAGTGATTGACGCCCGCAAGGCTGTGGTTGCTATCGAAAACGTCCATGCCGCAATCAATCAGATCGCTCAGACGACCATGCGCAACGTGGTGGGCCAACACGCGCTGGACGAAGTGCTTGCGGAGACCTCGGCCATCAACGGCAGCATCCGGAAAATTCTGGATGTCACTACCATGGACTGGGGAGTGGAGGTCACGTTGGTGGAACTCAAAGACATACAGCTCCCCGAAGGAATGAAACGGGCGATGGCCCGCGAAGCGGAGGCCGAACGCGAAAAGCGCGCCAAAATCATTGCTGCCGAGGGAGAGGCGCGCGCCGCAACGGCACTAGGGGAGGCTTCCGACACCATGATGCAACATCCGTTGGCCCTGCAGTTGAGGAATCTCCAGACTCTTGTTGAACTGGGTGTCGAGAAAAACACCACGATCGTCTTCCCGGCTCCACTCATGAGCGCAATCACCGAACTGGGACACTTCCTAACGAGCGAATCGGCCGCGACCACGGCGCTTTCGAACCGTTAGCTACCGGAGCTAGCGACAAACTGACTTAAGGGCTTCCCCTAGTTTGATCACCTTTGCTCGAGGGAATGCTGGGGTCGAAGGTTTCTTGGTGGCCTGGGCTGTTCGGAATACGGTCGGCAGCTGTGGCTGCGGGGGCTTGATGGGGCTATTGGCTGGGAATGAAGAGCGGGTTGTCTTGGGGCGGATAATCGCTCCAGGGTGATCGCCGTAGGTTCGACCGGTGGTCACAAACCGGGTTACCGAGATGCTGGGCGTGGAGCGGCCGATTGTGCAGGCCCCAATGGGGTGGATAGCACGATCTCAGCTGGCCAGCGCGGTGTGCAATGCCGGCGGGCTCGGCATCATCGAAACCAGCTCCGGCGAGCTCGATGCCATCAAGGGCGAGATCCGCGTCATGCGTGAACTCACCGATAAACCCTTCGGGGTGAACATCGCGCAGGCATTTGTGCGGGACCCGTCCATCGCGCAGTTCGTGGTGGATCAGGGCGTGACATTCGTGACCACCAGTGCGGGCGACCCCAACAAGTACACCCGGATCCTGAAGGGTAACGGGCTCATCGTCTTTCATGTCGTCCCCACACTCGCGGCGGCCCTCAAGGCCGTCGACGCGGGAGTGGACGGATTGGTAGTGGAAGGCGTCGAGGGCGGTGGTTTCAAGGACCCCAAGGGCGCATCCACCATGGTGCTCCTGCCGCTGGTGCGCTCGCACGTGGACGTACCCATTATCGCCGCCGGAGGCATCTGCGACGGCGCGTCGATGGCCGCCGCGTTCGCGCTCGGTGGCGCTGGTCTCTAGCAGTTCAACTGTTGTTGTTGGTGTTGTTGATCGTACCGAGCGCCTGAGTGGCTGTTCGCCGGTTATGGTCTGGCCGTGTCCGAGTCTCCTGTTTGGCAGGTGTTTCGTTGTGATCAGTATTGCGCGACAGTCGATTTAGTATCTGACCCCGCGTTGACGGGCATACCGTCGGTGGCCGAGTTGGCGCGAGAGAGCGGTACTCGTGCTGGTCAGCGATTCCTGTTGCGCTCCGATGGGGTGTATCCGTCTGCGGTCAATGAGTTCCTTGGGTCGGTGAGGATGCGTGCCGCGGCCGTTGAGACCCGGGCGAAAGTATGCGACGGAATTGTCGTTGTGGCTGGGGTTTCTTGACGCGGTTGACTGTTGTTGGAGCGATGCGACTGCTGAGCATGTAGATGCGTACAAATTTTGGCGTATGACTGACGAGGCGAATCCGCGCAGGGTGGCCGGCGGGACGGTGCGATCTGGCTTGATCGCGATTAATGCCTTCTATGAGTGGGCTGAGCCGCGGTTCTCGGTTGTGAACCCAGTGGTGCGGGTGTCAGTTCCGGTGGGCTCGGGCCGTGTTGTCGATGCGTATCAGGCGGGTCCGCGGTTGGTGCGCGATCGTGATGTGAAGTGGCTGGACCCGGGCGGATATCGACGCTGGAGAGACACTGGGCTGCGGGGTCTTGATGTTGACGGACGAGAATTGGCCGCGTGGCGGGGACGCTGTCCGCAGCGAGATTGCGCGTTTGCTGACGGGTTTGTACGGCACGGGGTTGCGGCTAACGGAATGGGCGAGCGTGCTGCAATTGGAGCTGCCGTTCGATGATCCTGATCGTGGTTTCGTGACTAGTCGGCTTTCTGCATCCTGCGCGAAAGGCGGTGTGGGACGGAAGTATTGGATGCAGCGTCGGGTATTGACTGATGCGTTGGCTTACGTGCAGGGTGAGCGCGCGGTGCGCGGTGCGCAGGGCGCAGCGGGCACGGCGCTACGCGCGGGTCCGCGACATTCGTATCGTAGAACGGCTGACAGGTGCTCGGCGGGTTGAGTTGCGCGATATTGATGGGCAGCGATCGTCGGCCTCTCTGGATGCGCTCGATCCGACCGCACGTCGCAGATTGTTCTGGCAAACGCCAGCAGGTCTGGAGCCGCTGATGAGCGACCTGCTCCTCTGCCCGCCAGTATGAAACAGATAGACAAATATGTCTTAAAAATGAGGCATCTATAGGGTATATGTTTAAGTGCGCCAGGGGTGACACATCGATGTGGAGGTCTGTTCAGTGACTGGTTACGCCCTTAGTGAGCAAGAAGCCGAAGGGGGGTACCCGAACGGGCTCGCGCGATGGAGCCCATATGGGAAGCTTCCGGCGGGCGCCCGCTATTGCCGAGCCAGGAGCCTTTCTATCTGCCTCCCAAAGGTTTTCAGTCTCTTGATGCGGGGAGAGTGTAGTCCGGTGCAGGCCGTTCCTTGGACGCACAGCTTCCAGATACGCGGCATTAGCTGCTGCGCGTTGGGCCGTAGGTTCACTGACCGCGGCCTCGGCAGGGTTTAGGGAAATAGGAAACCTGGGCTAGCTGATTTGCCGGTATTGGTTTGGTGTGACTCCGACGCGTTTTTTGAATGTCGTGGCGAGATGGCTTGGGCTTGAAAAGCCTGTGGTTGTGCTGATTTCGGTGATGGGAAGCGATGTGGTGCACAGCAGTGTTTTCGCTCGGATGATCCGCTGATCGAGAAGGTATTGATGGGGTGTGGTGTGGAACGCGTCGTTGAACGCTTTGACGAACGTGCGGACC
Organism: Mycobacterium sp. D16R24; assembly: GCF_002013385.1. NCBI lineage: Bacteria > Bacillati > Actinomycetota > Actinomycetes > Mycobacteriales > Mycobacteriaceae > Mycobacterium > Mycobacterium sp. D16R24. The sequence goes on from NZ_MAEV01000032.1 coordinate 6,768, forward strand.
GGCAAGCGGGCCAGGTCGGCCATTTCTTGCAGGGAGATTTTGGAATCTAGGCTGTCGGCGAGAAACTCGATGATCGCAGCCTTAGTCGTCTGGTCCAGTTCGGCTGCGGAGCCAACTGGTAGTTGCGGCGCAGAGGTCCCGTAGCGATCACCCAGGTGAAGTAGCACTGTCTCGGTGAGTGCTTCTCGTAGCAGACGTGCGGGAGCATCGTCGCGGTCGCGCACACTGCCGATTCTCGCTACAAGCTGGTGGAGCAGCGGGTCTGGGCCGATCGTTGGTAGCAGATTGCGTGAACCAAATGCTTTGTGGGGCAAAGTGAGCTGGCAGTATTGGGCGGTGGTGCGCCCGATAGCGTTTCCGGAACCATGTTGCTCGGCCGGCAGTACCCATGCACTGCCGATTCTGGGTGTTTGTATGCGCAGTGAGCCCGCCTTTTCGAGTTCGTACTCCTTGGCTTCGAGGTTTCCCGCCAAGTGAACCAAAACGAGGTGATGTGGCTGGCGGAAAGTGCAATCGAAGGATCCGTTGATGTCTTGGCTGATGAACGAAAAGTCGACTTCCGCGGGGGATGTCATGACGACCCCGGGTGTGCGCCGCAGCGAAATGCTTGCCCTGCGCACACCTTGCCGAGGCCCAGGCGCCATCCCACAGGACCTATCGTCCCACAAGCCTGTTAGCCGTCAATTTCAGCTATCGAAATGCGTCACTAGCTGCGGACTATGGGGTGGCCGCAAAATCATTCTCACGCCTGGTTTGTTGAGAGGTTAGCTCCCATACACAGCCTGCGCCTCAGCGGCGTTGCATCCGGTTACTTCAGGTGACCCCGCTACCCGATTTCATAAGGATGCCCGATTTTGAAAGCTCAGCTGCATGACTTGCTCATACCGTGGGCGTCGTCGTTCGATGTGTGGCCAGTGCTGGCCTCAGCAGGGGGGCGAGCAATCCAGTTCTACATATCCGGCCGCAACCGGGCAGGAACTGGGTATGTAGCCAGAGCACTCGCCGAATCGCCGCACCCACACGGTGTGCGGCGATGTTCAACCAGAACCAGGAGTAATGACGTATGTCCGCACATGGCAATTACACAACGGAGAGGGTCAGCTTCCCCTCCCACGGCGTGGACGTCGTCGGCGACGTGTACCGCCCGCATGGCGAGGGGCTACTTCCTGCTGTGGTGGTGCTGGGCTGGCGCGCCCGAAGCTAACGAACCCCTTCAACTACCACAGCGATATCGGGCGCGTTGACCCGCCTGAACCTCATATGCGAAGGATGCACCAATGAACACCGTCATGATCACAGGCGCCTCAAGCGGTCTGGGACACGCAACCGCGCTGCTATTTCAGGCTCGCGGATGGAATGTCATCGCGACAATGCGGTCTCCAGCTGACCGCCCTGAACTGGACTCCCTGGATAACGTTCTGTTGGCTCGCCTCGATGTGGAAGACCAGGACAGTATCGATTCGGCAGTTGAAGCGGGAATCAGACGATTCGGGCGCATCGACGCACTGATCAACAATGCCGGCTACGGCGCGTACGGCCCGCTGGAATTGATAACGAGGGACACAGCCCAGCGTCAGTTCAGCGTCAATGTGCTCGGATTACTCGCCACCACACGGGCGCTGCTGCCGCATTTTCGCCGGAACCACGACGGGGTGGTCGTGAACATCTCCTCAGTCGGAGGACGACTGGCCATGCCTTTGGGCACGCTTTACCACGGCAGCAAGTTCGCTGTGGAGGGCATCTCGGAGGCCTTACAGTATGAGTTGTCTGCCATCGGTGCGCGGGTGAAGATTGTCGAGCCCGGCGGTATCAAGACCGACTTCGGGCGCCGTTCATTTGATTTCACCGACGATGCGCGCATTGTCGAGTATCAGGCATTGTCGGCGAGCGTTACCGGCGTCGTCGAGGGACTCGAAGCTGGCACTGACCCGACCGCGATAGCGCAGATCGTGTACGAGGCGACGACCGACACCAGCGGTCGTCTCCGCTTCATCGCCGGGTCGGACGCTGAGCAAATGCTCGGAGACCGAGCTTCAATGGACGACCAGACCTTCTACACAAACTTCAAACAACGTTTCGGCCTCAGCTAGCGCGGCGCGCCCTCCTAGGTGAAATCGCTTACCGCCGTTCGGATCAACTTAGGAGCTGTCACGTGACTGCATCTGACCGCAGCGGCGTTCGGACGCGATCCTCGGACACCGTGAGCGCTGACGCCGCAGAGGGGCGTCGCGCTCGAAAGCGCGCTCCGCGCCGAGCGGCCGCGTACTGGGATCCGTCTGTTCGGGAGGTCCCGGCCCTTCAGAGGCTGCGCGCGCAGGAGGCCGTGCGCGACCCCCAGCTGCTGCCGCTGCGTTACGCGCGGATGGCATCTTCCCCCTGGGCGTACCTGCGCGGCGCGGCCGCCGTCATGGCCGCAGACCTTGCCGCCGCACCACACTCGGGCTTGCAAGTCCAAATGTGCGGCGACGCACACATTCTCAACTTCGGACTGTGGGCATCGCCCGAGCGCCAATTGCTTTTCGACGCACGCGACTTCGACGAGACACTTCCCGGCCCGTTCGAATGGGATGTCAAGCGGTTGGCGACCAGCATCTACGTCCTCGCTTCCGCGGAGGGAGTGGCAGATCAGGGCGCATCCGAAGCCGTCCGCGCCGCTATCGCGTCCTACCGGACCTCAATGGCTCAGTACGCGAACATGGGCGAACTCGAGGTGTGGTACGACCACATCAGATCGGATGTCCCGCTTGCCGGTCTGTCCTCGACGTTCGCCAAAGACGCCGCACAGACAATCGCGAAGGGGTCGCAGAAGCGCACCCACGAAGGTGTTGCGCGGCAGCTGTTGGTCACCGAGAACGGACGCCGCCGAATCTCCTTGGAGCCCCTCAAACGCATCGCCGAGGATCTCCCCGAACACGAGCGGGCCCGCAGTTACCACCAGCTCTTCGAGACCTACCTCGCTTCGGTCCCCCCGCACCTGCGCCGACTAGTCCACCGATTCGAACGCATCGATACGGTGCAGCAGATCGTCGGGGTCGGGAGCGTGGGCATGCGGGTATGGCTGCATCTCATGGAAGGCGACAGCGGCCGCCAGCCGGTGTTCTTCCAGGCCAAACAGGCCACCGCTTCAGTATACGAAGATTTTCTCGGTCCCAGCGAGTTCGACAACGCCGGTCAACGGGTCGTCGCCGGCCAGCGCCTCATGCAGTCCGCCAGCGATATCTTCTTGGGCCACATGCGCATCGGTAACGAGGACTACTACGCCCGCCAATTCCGCGATATGAAGATCATTCCCAGTGGCCAACAGATTTCCGGTTACCTCCCCCAGTTCGCGGCCGTGTGCGGGCGTGCGCTCGCAAAGGCGCACGCCCGCAGCGGCGACCCCGCAGCGATCGCCGCCTACATCGGTAACGGCGACGCATTCGCCACAGGGATCGACGGCTTCGCAGTTGCCTACGCCAAGCAAACCCACGACGACCACGCCGATCTACAACAGGCAATCAGCTCTGGCGCGGTTCCCGCCGCCGAGCACCCCTGGTAGCAACCCACAGGACGCACCGCGGCCCTAGTCGGACATCCCGGCGTGCGCCGTTAGGCTCGCGTCGCTTCCCCAGGTATCGCAGCTCACGCCGCAGTCGGCCTTGACAATCGGCTAACTGGGCGGAATAGACGTAATACACCGCAACCCCAGGCTGCGAAACAATGGACTCTTTGATGGTGCGGCTGCCAGATCTAGGAATCCACTTTTTAGCCAATTTGTTTCGGCCAAGTTTAGGTCACTTTCTGAATCTTCGCACCGTGCGCGGCGACAGGTTGTGGTAAAGAACCTGGGGCAGAGTCAATTCCGTTTCAACCGATGCCTACAGTCGTCGCCGGTGTTGCTGGAGAGCTGGGTTCGGGAATACGCGCGGTCGCATCCGGCTTGCGTCATAATGTGACGATCTCTTCAGCTAGTTCATCTGCCGCTGCCCAGCTTGGTAGGTATGGGGTTTTTGTGTATCACCCGGAGACGGAACCTGGGGTAGTGGAGGAGATAGAGCTCCTGGGTTTCGACACGATCTGGGTTCCTGATATTTCCCGGGATCGGCTGCAGGACATCGAGGCAGTGCTTGCGGCCACTTCGTCTATTCAGGTTGGGTCCGGGATCGCGAACATCTGGACGACACCAGTTGAGGTGGCGGCAGAGTTTTTCCACCGTGCCGAAGATCTGTATCCGGGCCGGTTCTTTTTAGGTATTGGTTTAGGGCATCGGGAGCGCGACGGTCAGGCGTTCGGCACGCCTTACGAGGCGACAGTGTGGTATTTGGACGGGCTGGCGAGGGCAAGGGTGCCACGTGAACGGATTGTGCTTGCGGCCCTGCGGAAGCGGGTACTGGGACTGTCCCGCGACCGAACCGCAGGGGGGTACCCGATCAATATGCCTCTGGCACATACTCGTTTCGCGCGTGCAACTCTCGGTGAGGGCCCTTTCCTGACTGTTGGGCTCAATGTGGTTTTCGAAGAAGACCAGGAGAAGGCGCGGGGCATCGCGCGCGAATCAGTCCGTTACTACACAAATCTGGTCAACTACGTGAACGCGTGGCGCGAGTTCGGGTTCCCAGATGCGCAGGTGGGCGAGGAGCCCAGCAACGAGCTTGTTGATGCAATCACCTCATATGGGTCAATCGCCGCGATCACCACCGGCGTTCAGGCACAACTCGATACGGGCGCGAACCAGGTTGTTCTACGGGTTCTGCCGGACGACGGCGGCCGCGGCTCCCTATCCGTACTCACAGCTCTTGCCCATCAACTGGGCCTTACTTAGGGTCACGGACTGCTACCTGATCCAAGTAACTGCTCGGGTTGATTCCGACTCCCTGGCCCCCGCTTTGATCTCTTTAAAGAAGGGGATTGTCGGGGGCCGCTGCGATGGGGTGAGAATGGTGGGCTCAGTTGAGCTCAGATTTTCTTGGTACTGAGGGTCCGGAGTAAAGACCGAGTTCGGGTCGCATTCGGCACCGCGAATTGTTTGCTTTGAGTAGGTCTGACAGCATCGTTACCTGATGACCCTACCCGGTGCAACCGCTTTAATTATGTTGAGCGGATGAAGGTTTGGTGATGGATGTGGCGGTGTCCCCGTTGTGAGGGCATCGATATCGGGAAAGCCAAAGTGGTTGCGTGCTTGCATGTCCCGGGTCGGGGGCGTGGACGGGTGCCGATGTTCCGAGCGTTCACCGGCGAGATTGTCGGTTAGCGGATTGGCGGACCGAGAACCGGCAGGGTAGTAGAGCGTCGCTTCGATGCTGACAGAGTCGGTTTCGGTGTCGATGTGGCGCAGGATCGCATCTACACCGGCAGCGGGGTCACGTAAGGCCATACCCGGGAGCGTAGAACATTCCTTCAACCTGCGCTGACCAAAATCTGTAGCGGCTGGGGTAGACATTCGCCATCAACGTGGTTAGAGTATCTTTTGTACAAAGAGCAGAGGGTGATGGCACGGGAGATGACGAACTGCCCGTGATGTCAGGACCAGAGGCGGTCAGATACGCCAGGGCCGTGAGCAGTACAGCGGTTTTGGGGTCGTCCAGCAGTACCGCAAGTCAAGCAGTATCGGTTAGGTGCAGTACCCCCAGAAAAGAGGAAGGAGCAGTTACCGTCGGATCGCCCGTGATTGTTCACTATCGGGCCGATGCCGCAGTTCCACAGCAGTATCGAGAGATGGTAGTTATCTCCTCAGGGCCGGTGGCCCCGGCGTGATGGTGTACCCGGGGCTACCGGCTCTCTTAATGGCAAGTCAGTGATGGGCCTGCGGGCCTTCTCGCTGGTCCGAAAGGTTTTGTAATACAAGCAAAGAACGGTTCTGCCGACAGCAACCCGAACGATAAATTCGAAGACGAGGACTACCCCGCTTACAGCATGGGTAGCGCAACGCAGATTCTGGGAACTACCCCAGCCTTCCTGCGCAGCCTCGATGAAGCCAAACTACTGACCCCGCAACGCTCCGAGGGTGGTCACCGCCGCTACTCGCGTTATCAACTGCGGATCGCGGCAAGAGTCCGTGAACTGGTTGAGCGCGGTACCGCACTGGATGCGGCATGCCGCATCATTATCCTTGAAGACCAACTCGCCGAAGCCCACACCATCAACGCCCAACTCCACCGCAGCCTCAACGACCGGCACACGAGTACCTAAAGTGCCGAGCGTGCTGACACTCGCCTGGAACACCCAACTGTAGAGAATCCGACGGCCTGTTAGCGCTGAACTGCTGTTGTCGCCCAAAGACGGGTTGTTAACACCTACGCCGCCCAGCAGAGCTGTCACCGCCGCGCTCCATTACGGCGTCGACGTCGAAGTGCTCGGGCGTTTCCAGGGTGGCAATAGGGTGAAAGTTGGCGCCGCGGCGATCGCACATCTGGTCGCAGGCAAGGTCACCTCAGCACCCTGAATACAGGAGCGGGTGCATCGCGCGTTGTATCACCGGCTGGGCGATCACCGTCAGTAGATGCGTATGCCTGCCGCATCGATGACGAAACCGCTTCCACCTCTACGGCATCGAGTACCGAATCCTGCGTCAGGGAGCACTGTCCGCCGCCTGGGCACCTTCCTTCGGGATCGGTTCGCTCTAGTCGTAGACGATCACGGCGCGACCGATCACGTCGCCGCGACCGATCGCGTCAAGGGTGTCATTGACGTCATCGAAGCGCACCGGTGTCACGGTGTGCTTGACATGGCCAGCCTCGGCCAGGGCCAAGACTTCGGTGAGGTCGTTGTAATTGCCCCAGCAGGACCCGAAGTACGTGAACTCCCGCATGACCATATCGACCAGGCGGACCTTGGCCTGCTGGCCCATGAGGCCGACTGATGCTACGGCACCCTCGGTGGCCAGCAGGGAGAACGCCAGTTGGATAGCTTCCTCGGCGCCTGAGCACTCAATCACCGCGTCGAGCTCGCTGCGCCCCGTGAGGTTTTCGAGTTCGGCGCGGATGGCGTCGGTGTCCTTATCGCGGACGTTGATGACGTGATCGGCGCCGTTGGCGATGGCAACCTTTAGCTTCTCGTCGCTGCGGCCAAATGCCACCACGTCGGCACCCCCGCCGAGCAGTTTTGCGTACTGGGTGGCGTAGCTGCCCAGGCCGCCGATGCCGCTGACCGCGAGTGTACGGCCAGCCGTGAGGTGACCGGAGTTGCGCAGCTTCTTGATGCCGCGGTATGGGGTGAGGCCGGCATCGGTCAGCGGCGCCAGGTTCCCTGGCGACAGTTCGCCGCCGCCGGGCATTTTGATCAGGTATCGGTAGTGGACGGGCATGTACTCCTGGTAGCCGCCATGCTCGGCGAACCCCGACCAGACGACGTGGCCGCACATTTGCTCGTTGCCTTCGTGGCACTGGCGACAGGAGCCGTCACCCCAGCTGCCGAACACCACGACCTGGTCGCCCTCCGACAGACCCGCGGACTTCGGCACCTGTGAACCAACGCCGTCGACCCACCCGGAAACTTCGTGTCCCAGAGTGACCGGGAACTCCAGCTCCATCCCGGCGAAGTGGCCGTCGATGAGTTGGAAGTCGGTCCGGCACATACCGGCCCCACCGACTTTCACGAGCACCTCCTCGGGACCGATCTGGGGTACGTCGATCTCCTCCAGGCGCAGTGGTTGCTTGTACCCGTACATCCGGGCCGCGCGCATCTTCATGTCATGTCCTCCTGGCGATTCGGCGTGATTAGACGATAGCAGCAACTATCGATGATAGTACGATTCTAGACAATAGCAACTATTATCGAAGCTTAAGTGGGCGCTCATATACGCCGATGGCCATTGCAGTTATGTCTTTAGATGCGTGCGTCCACTGGTCAGTAGCTACATCCACCTGTCGGACAGGGCGGCAATTTGGCTACGCAATGTCGTTGGACAGCGCGTTGCCAAGTTGACTGCGCGACCGGATTTCCAGCTTGGCAGCCAGAAATCGAACGAACGACGCTCACGGTATGAGCAAGTAATACGGCCAAGCTTTCAAAATCCGCCATCCTTGTGAAAACCGGTCGCGGTATAGCGCGAAGTACACCTGCTGCCACCACCCGACCCACAGGATCAGGGCCGCCATAGCTTGCAGCCAGTGACGTCATCACGGCGACCTTTCTCGCCGAGCATCGCTCAGCGTGTCAGGCCGGAAACACCGTTAGATCCACAGTCCCCGAGTACGCGGTTGCTGGCGACTGTCCGCGGATCGTCCGCGCACCACTTCTCACCGACGACATCCTCATCTTGGTCGGCGCGGCGCGCGATCAGGTGCAAGGCTGTTCTGATGCGGTGTACGCACGTCGGGACTGCGCGCTGCTGCTGATCGGATTCGCCGCGGCGCTGCGCTTGCGCCGACAGGGACGGTCAAGAATTAGTTTTGGGGGTCGAAGAACCATCGCCACTGGCTGTGTGAGCGGTTCGCCAGGATGTTGATCCACACCCGCATGGCGGCGAGGCAACGGATTCTAAGGCGGGCGTGGGCAAGCAACAGTCATTGACCGGCTAGAGAACCGAGGGGGTGCAGATGGGCACCCGGATGATGTCGGCCGCGGAATCGCCCATCCATGGAAATTGGAAGGCTGCCCTCGTCGCTGCCCGCGAAACCGACACCGTGCTGCTTAACCGGCTGACCAAGCCGGGCCTGCGTGCGTTACGCAGCGCGCGCACCGAAGAGATGGAACGGCGAGATCTGGTGTCACTGCTGGAAACCGGGAACCCGGCGGACCTCTACTTCGGAGGCAACATGGACACCTTCGTGCCGCTCGGCGGTCAGGTCGCCGGGCGCATCGGTGCGGTCGAGTCGGTGAAAGACATCCTCGACACCACCATGGACGAGTTCACCGCCGTGATCGGCAAGCTCGCCGCCCTGTACGGCTGACCGCGATGTCTGCGTAGAACCGCCGCGGATGGCCGGAAGGCCTGTCTGCGTTGTGGATGGGCGGGTACGGCCAGGCACCCGGGCCGCATCGATCTCATCGTGGCCGGGTGCTGTCCCGAGTGCCTAGGGATGTCCAGAGGCAAACAGGTCGCCCGCCGGGGGTCCGTGCCGATCAGCTGTTGTCATCGTCGCTGGTCTCGGCGGTAGGGGTCGGCTGGACTTCCGAATCAGCAAAGGCGGACGGGCATGACATCAAGGGTTATCGGTAGTTCCTCGCAAACAGCTGGTGGCCACCTGTAACGAATGCGCTGTCGTGCCGATAGGACCTATTGATGTTAGCCTCTTAGTCATTGAGGGGGGCTCTCATCTGTTGCACCGCTAACCTGAATTGAGGATCGTTATTGTGACTCGGCCTTCGCTGGAAGGTGAGAACCGCGCCGCTGCCTTGTACCTGGGTAGCGGCAATTTTCCGGTGGCGCCGATGCTGTTCGGAGGCGTTATCGCGACCTTCATTGTGGTTGCCACATTGGTGGGGATCGAAGACGGCAGGGACTTTAACGCCTCTGGATCGTCACTGGTTCATCAAGTTGCTTCCGTGACACCCGATGGTGGCGGCCCAGGCCGCGAGGCGCGAGCCGGTCAGTTAGCCCTGGCCGTGACAGACGTCACGGCATCCGCGGCGGCCGGCGATCCCGGACTGGCCCAGAACGACACGGGTGGCCGTGTTCTGGTCGGTGTGCGCGTGATCAATGATGGCGACGTCCCTCAAAGGTTCGAGCCTGCGATTCAGCAACTCGTTGCGGGTGATCAAACCTTCGGCGCGGACCAGACGGCCTCGCAGCCCGTACTCGGCGCAGACCTCGGTCCCGGCGACAGCGTTGTTGCGTCCCTAGCGTTCGATATCCCCGCCGGGGCTGAGCCTTCGGCGATCATCCTGCGCGACTCAGTGACGGCCCCCGGCACTCAGGTGAGTTTGGCTGAGGCGGGGGATAGCGGCGTGGCGTAGTGATCAACCCAGTTTCTGGTCGGGATAGGCGACTCCCGGGTGCGGGTCAGTGCCCGGGGCAAGAGTGAGAGGCGCTGTGTGACCACGGATCTGAACCCGGAAGCAATCTGGAGGGCACTGCCCGCCGAGCTCAAGTCGGCATTGCGCCAACGGGCCACCGAACCCCTGAATGATGAGCTGCTGATCAAGTGCCATCGCGCAGCCGAAGAGCACGACCTACCGATCTTCTGGCGGCCCGACCCGGCCGCAGGTTTCGGCAGGCACCGACTACACCCGGCCCTCGTCGAGTACATCACCCGCTAGGGGTTGCAGCCTCCGGCGCTCACCCAGCGGCCGTTGTAGTGCACGCATGCACTGACATTCGATCCCGGAGGTGGCGGAGGGGGATCTTCCGGCATCGGGGCGTAGTACGCGGGAGGAGGCACATACGGCGCCACCGCGTCCGCGATGTTGGCGCAGCCGCCCACCGAAACCCGCCGTCCGGCACTTGCGCACACGTCGGCGTTGGCGACACCTGACGGTGGCGCAATCGTCAGCAGGCCCGCCAGTGCCACGGTCGCGGCGGCCGCGGCGACCATGCGCCTCATGGCTGTACCTGCGGTGCGGCGGGCAGCTGGCAGCGGTCTCGCAGTTCGACGAGCGGCTGCCGGATTCCCCGTAGATCTGCTGCCGTGTCCGGGTTGGCGTCCATGTAGCTCTTCACCGCGCTCTGCACCTCGGGGTGTGGACGCCCCTGTAGACCCGTGAAGAACTCGTTGACGTCCGGATGGGTGAACAGGTAGCTCGATGTTGATGCGGCGACGCCCGCCGAGACTCCAGCCAGGTCACCCGCCGTGCAGTTGGGCGGGCGCTCAGGCTCAGCGTTCGCGGCCGCGGCGGTGACGAGCGCCGCCGCACCGAGAGCGGTAAACAGGCTTGTGGTGATGAGTTTCATGGTCGACTCCTTGCTTATTACGGGACGCGCTGAACAGCGGGCGGTTTCCAGGTGCCGTCGATGATGGATGGCGGTGTTTCCCTGGGCCAGTACATGCGAAGCACCAGATTGAACCTGTCGGCAGGGGCGGGCAGCCAGTTGGACGCCTTTCCGGGGCCCGGATTCTCGTGTTGCAGATAGAGATCCACCGAGCCGTCGGGATTGAGGGTGAGATTATTGCGCTCGCTGAGCGTGTAGCGATTGAGTGGGTTGGCCACGAAGTAGAACTCCTCGTCGTACATGGTCAGCGACCAGAATCCTTCCGCGGGTGGCAACTGATCCTTGGGGAAACGCAGCACGTAATGGTTGGCACCGCTGTAAGGCTGGCCAGTGCCGTCGGCCCCAGATGTCGGATAGACGGCATCCTGCGGGCGGTTGGCTCCCAGCCCGAACGCCGTAACGGCGGCGCGCTGAAGGTAATCCGTGCCGTAGAGACCCAACTTCGTCGTGAATTGCCAGCCGTTGATGTCCTGACTGGCCGCATTGAAGTGGGCCAGGATCTTCTCGACCGCTTCCTTGGGCACGGACTGCAGCGCGCTGGCGGTATCGGCGCCGAGCTTGTCGATATCGAAGGGCTTCCCGGCCTCTATACCGATCTTGGCCATCTTCTCCACCATCGCCTTATCGGCCTCGGCGGGCGGATTGTCCTTCATCAGGGTGGCGAGTAGATCGAAGTACGCCTTGGTGCTGAGGTTGTTGACCTGATCGCGGACAGGCGTTTTCATATCGATGCTCGGGTCGACCCTGCTCGCGGGCGGCGTATACGGCTTGCCGTATGAGCTGAGCGGGATCAGCGAGGTCTCGTCCTGCAATGTATGAACGGCGGCATAGTCTTCCGGGGTACCTGTGCAGTAGGTGCGGCCGATCAGCCAGACGATGGACGTCGGAGACTTGTACTCCTTTACCCCTTGGGGCAGTGTGCCTTTCCAGCCGGGGCCGGTGATGACGTAGGTCTGCGGCCCGGTGCCAGTCGTGCGCTTGCCGGGAACCTCGAACACATCGGTCCATCCGTCGAGCATCGGGAACAGGTAGTAGCGACCGTTGGCCTCGGGCAGGGTCAGGACATACGGTTCCTTGCTGACATCGGCAAAAGCGGTGGTGTACAGGGTATCTGCGTTCGGGGTGGTGACATCGCGGAAGGCTGCGTCGGGATAATCGCGCAGCCGCGCGAGCTGTCCCATGGGTGCGCGCATGGCCTCGGGCTTCGCCACGTTGGTCATCACTCGCCGCGTCATCTCCACCGTGACGAGCGGATACCCGTAGGTATAGGCATCGATAGCGATCGCCTTTGCCTCGTCGGCGGAAAGCTTTTGGGAATCAGCCGCTTTCGTGCAGCCAGCAGTTGTAGCCGCTAATAGGGCCACGCCCGTCACAACCAACCACCTGATCCACTGCCTCACGGGCCCATCCTCTCGGGGTATTCGATGATCTTGATGGCGAACGTTGATCGTGCAGCATGCCCTACCTGCTTGTCTTGACAATGAGAGACAAATATTTGACAGTTGGGGACATGTCGGTGATCCGGGGCTCGGCACTGACCAACTACCGTCAATTGGTGGCGGAGCTCGGTGGTGACGGCAGCAAACTACTTGCCGCAGCCGGGGTTTCGCCCGCCGATGCCGGCTCGTACGAGCGGTTCGTCTCGCTGCCCAATAGTCTGTGTGCGCTCGAGGACACCGCGGTGGCCCTCAACGCAGCCGACTTCGGGCGGCGACTGGCCCGGCGGCAGGGCATCGAAATCCTTGGGCCGGTCGGTTTGGCCGCACGCACGGCGGCAACCGTCGCCGACGCCTTCACCATCCTGGAGAAATTCATGGGTGCGTATTGTCCGGTCATCAGCGCCCGGATCATCGACCATCCCGTTGACCCGATGCTGTGCCGCTTCGAGTTTGAGTTCCTGCTCACGCCGGCACCCCCACAGGCGCAGGCGGTCGAACTGTCCTTGGGGGTCACGCTCCGGGTGTTGCATCATTTTCTGGGCGGCAGCTATCGGCCCGTCTCCGTTCATCTGCCGCATCAGGCCCTTACGGCCGCATCCACATATCAGCGCTACTTCGGTTGCCGCCCGTACTTCCATGAGCCTGTTGGGGGGTTTGTCCTGCGCACCACGGACATGCGGAAGTCACTGCCCAAAGATCATCTGACGCATCAGACCGCCGTTGACTATTTGACGGGAACTCTCGTGAACCGCACGCCAGATTCCAGCCGGTTGGTCCGGATCCTCATCCGTCAGCTGCTTCCCACGGGGGAGATCGGCCTGGGGGACATCGCATTACACCTCGGCGTGCACCCCAAAGCGCTGCAACGGCGCCTCGGCGCCGAGGGTGCGACCTTCGCCGAGCTCGTCGACCAAACTCGTCGGGAAGCTGCCGAGCGATTGCTTTCCGACACCGAGCTGAACCTGGACCATGTCAGCAGGCAACTCGGCTACGCCGAACAGAGTGTGTTCACCCGAAGTTGCAAGCGCTGGTTCGGTACCACCCCGAGTGCTTACCGAACGAGCCGCAGAGGCCGCTAGCCCTTGCGATGTGAGGCGATGTTGGCGGCCATGGAGTTCGCGTCGGTCTCGTGTCCCTCGGCCTCGCCGATCATGGTGACGATGCTCGTGGCCACGGGTTGCCCGTCGGCATCGGTGACCTCGGCGCGCACCTCGGCGGTAACCATGCCGTGCGACTCCAGCACGTGGTCCAGGTAGCTGTCGAAGTAGAGCCGGTCGCCCGCCTTGACGGGGCGGTGGAACTTCAGCTTCTGGTCGCGGTGCAGTACTCGTGCCACGTTGATGGGCAGATCCATCTCCGTGAAGATCTTGTGCTGCACGCGCCGGCCCGCGACGGCGAGGAACGTGATGGGCGCGACGACACCGGAGTTCTCCTCGCAGCCGTCCTTGATGGCCGCCGCGAATTCACGCATCTTCTCGCGACCGACCTCGAAGTAATCGGGGTAGCGGTAGTGCGTTCCGATGATGTCTTGGCGGATGGCCATGCATTAACCCATTTCGCTGCAGGTCAGGTACGAATCTAGACAGTTCGAGCGGCGCTGAGCCTATCAGCAGCGGTAATGGTGATTGTCACTTCTCGCGTCGGGCCAGTGCGGCCGCCAACGCTCCGCCCGCGGCGCCGAGCAGCACCGCAGACGGCACGCCGATGCGGGCGGCCTTGCGCGCCGTGCGGAAGTCGCGGACCTCCCAGCCTCGGCGTCGTGCCACGTCGCGCAGCTCTGCGTCGGGATTGATGGCTACGGCGGTGCCCACCAGTGACAGCATCGGCACATCGTTGACGCTGTCGCTGTAGGCGGTGCAGCGCTTGAGATTCAGCCCGTTTCGGATGGCAAGGTTGCGCACGGCGCGCGCCTTGCCCGGTCCGTGCAGAATGTCGCCTACCAGGCGTCCGGTGAACACCCCATCCACCGATTCCGCGACGGTGCCCAGCGCTCCGGTGAGGCCCAGCCGTCGGGCGATGGTCTCCGCCAGTTCCTTGGGTGTGGCCGTGACCAGCCACACCTGCTGGCCGGCGTCGAGGTGCATCTGGGTCAGCGCCTGGGTGCCGGGCCAGATCTTGTCGGCGATCGTCTCGTCGTAGATGTCCTCGCTGAGGTTGACGAGTTCATCGACGCTGCGCCCCTCGATGAACGAGAGCGCCTTCTGTCGGCCCGCGGCGACGTCATCGGAGTTCTCGCGGCCGGTCAGCCGGAACTTCGCCTGCGCCCAGACGAACTGAAGCATGTCCGAGTACTGGAAGTAGTCGCGCTGCGCCAGGCCCCGGCCGAAATGAACCAACGAGGAGCCATGCACCAGCGTGTTGTCGACATCGAAAAATGCGGCGGCGGTCAGATCAGCGGGCGGAGGGCCCGGGGGCACCTCGGGCGCAGCAGCGTCCGCCTCGGCGAAGGATGCGGCGCGCGCGACGTCTTCGGCGAACGCCTCGGCGTGCAACTGCTCCTCCGCGGAGCCTTCGGCAGGGGGCTCGCCGTTGATCTGGGGGCTGGTCATAGCCGGCTTAGCCGCCCTTCCTGTCCGCCGTTTCCAAATGCCGTTTAACCCTACTGAGGGTGGCGGGAGCTCGGGGGACCCGGTGGCAGAATTGGTATATGACGTCTCTAACGCTGCTGACGCGCCCGGGGTGCTCTGCCTGCGAACGAGCGCAGCGCGAACTGGCGGCCCTGGCCGACGAGTTCGGGATCCCGCTCACCGTCACCGATGTGGATGAGGCTGCGATCACAGATTCGTCGTTGCGCGCGGAGTTTGGTGACCGGCTTCCGGTGGTGCTGTTAGACGGTCAGGAGCACAGCTATTGGGAAGTGGATGAGCCTCGGCTCCGGGCGGACCTGAAACGTGACCGATAACAGGCTGTTTGGATTTTGCCCAGTGGCCATTTTCGGGCTACCGTGCATGAAGTTCGAGCCTCACCAAAAGCAAGGGAGCTGGACAGTGAGATGTCAGCGGAGTGACCTGCGGTGAGCGTCCTGCTGTTCGGAGCCTCGCACCGTAGCGCGCCTGTGCCGGTGCTGGAGAAGCTGGCGATTGGCGAGGCCGATCAGCCCAAGATCATCGAACACATTCTGCAATCCCCCCTGGTCAGCGAGGTCATGGTGCTCTCGACCTGCAACCGGGTCGAGGTATATGCCGTGGTCGAAGCGTTCCACGGCGGCCTGACCGTCATCGGTGAGGCCATTGCCCGGCATGCCGGTATGGGCATGAACGAGCTCACCAAATACGCCTACGTCCGATACAGCGAGGCCGCCGTCGAGCACCTGTTCGCGGTGGCCAGCGGCCTGGATTCCATGGTGGTTGGCGAGCAGCAGGTATTGGGCCAGGTGCGCAACGCCTATGCCACCGCGGAAACGCATCAAGCGGTGGGCCGAGTGCTGCACGAGCTGTCCCAGAGCGCCCTGCGCGTGGGTAAACGAGTGCATTCGGAGACCGGTATCGACGCGGCCGGGGCCTCGGTGGTGTCGGTGGCCCTCGATCTGGCCGACGGCAAGCTCAACGGTCTGCCCGGACGCACCGCTGCCGTTGTCGGTGCCGGCTCGATGGGTTCCTTGGCGACCGCGCAATTGATCCGCGCGGGTATCGACAACCTCTGGGTGGTCAACCGCAGCGCGGAGCGTGCGCAACGGCTCGCGGCGACGGCGCGCGAGTCGGGTGTCAACGCGCAGGCGCTCACCCTCGACAATCTGGACCAGGCGCTGGCTCAGTCCGATGTGGTGGTGTCCTGTACCGGGGCGGTCCGGCCGGTGATCTCGCTGGCCGACGTGCACCGCGCTCTGGGTGGTGGCCGACAACTCGTCTTCTGTGACCTGGGCATGCCGCGCGACGTGGACCCCACGGTGGCCGGTCTGCCCGGCGTCATCGTGGTGGACATGGAGCGTATCCAGCGTGAGCCCACCGCGCGTGCGGCAGCCAACGACGCGGGCGCGGCCCGCCAGATCGTCAACGACGAGGTCGCCCGGTACCTGACCGGCGAGCGGATGGCGGAGGTCACCCCGACGGTTACCGCCCTGCGCCAACGGGCCGCCGAGGTGGTAGAGGCCGAGCTGCTGCGCCTGGACGGCCGTCTACCGAGCCTGGTGGGGGCCGAGCGGGACGAGGTCGCCAAGACTGTTCGCCGAGTCGTCGACAAGCTGCTGCACGCCCCCACGGTGCGGGTGAAGCAGCTGGCGTCCGCACCCGGCGGTGACAGCTACGCCGAGGCGTTGCGTGAGTTGTTCGAGCTCGATCCGCACACCGTCGAAGCGGTGGCGACGGCAGGCGAATTACCGCTTGCCGCAACGGAATTGCACGAAGAGAGCCGTGGTTGATGGTCCTCACCCGAGTGGCTCACCGATTCCTCATGGTCTTCGCGTAAGCGGCTCATCGATCCTGACCGTCTTCGCCCGAGAGGCTCAACCATGATCCGAATTGGTACCCGCGGCAGTCTGTTGGCGACGACGCAAGCCGGGGGAATCAGGGATGCCCTGCGCGCCAAAGGGCACGAGGCAGAGCTAGTAATCGTGACCACGGCTGGGGACCAGTCGTCTGCCCCGGTCGAGCAAATCGGTGTGGGGGTCTTCACGGCCGCTCTGCGCGAGGCCATCGCCGATAACGTTGTCGATGTTGCCGTGCACTCCTACAAGGATTTGCCAACGGCAGCCGATCCGAGATTCGTCATAGCCGCCATTCCGCCTCGTGAAGACTATCGGGACGCCCTCGTGGCTCGGGACGGATTGGTGCTGGGGGAGTTGCCCACGGGCTCGGTGATTGGTACCTCGTCCCCGCGACGGGCCGCGCAGCTTAGAGCACTGGGTCTCGGTTTGGAAATTCGCCCCCTAAGAGGCAACCTGGATACCAGGTTGAGCAGGGTCTCCAATGGTGATCTTGATGCTGTGGTAGTCGCCCGGGCGGGTTTGGCCCGTATCGGACGTTTGGACCGCATCACCGAGACACTGGAACCGGTGCAGGTATTGCCCGCGCCGGCTCAGGGAGCGCTGGCGGTGGAGTGCCGCAGTGAGGTCACTGATTTGGTGGCGGTGCTGGCGGAACTCGATCACGCCGACACGCGCGCCGCGGTGACTGCCGAAAGGGCCCTGCTTGCCGAGCTGGAGGCGGGCTGTACCGCACCAGTTGGCGCGATCGCCGAGGTGGTCGAGTCGATTGATGAGGATGGCCGTGTCTTCGACGAACTGTCGTTGCGCGGATGTGCGGCGGCGCTGGACGGATCTGACGTGATTCGGGCCTCCGGGATTGGCACCCCCGATCGGGCCGCAGAGCTTGGGCTCGCGGTCGCGAGGGAACTGCTCGATCTCGGTGCGCGAGCACTGATGACAGCTGAATAGGCGGCGCAAACCGCCGATATGGGAGGCAGTAGTGACCCGAGGGCGCAAGAAGCCAGGGCGCATCCTGTTCGTTGGTTCCGGGCCGGGAGACCCTGGCCTGTTGACCGTCCGGGCGCGCGCGGTGCTCACCAGCGCCACGGTCGCGTTCACCGACCCCGATGTGCCGCAAGCGGTACTCGATCTCGTCGGGTCCGCGGTCGAACTTCCTGAACCGGCGCCCGTCAAACCCGCGACCGGTGGTGAGGCGGCGCCCGCGTCTGTTGACGCTGAGGCCGCTGCCGAACCGCCACTCACCATCGACATTCGCCCGGCACTGGGCGATCCTGCCGATGTCGCCAAGACTCTGGTCGCCGAGGCCAAGAACGGCGTGGACGTGGTGCGGCTGGTCGCCGGCGATCCGCTCTCGATCGATTCGGTGCTCGCCGAGGTCATCGCGGTCACGCGCACCCAGGTGGCCTTTGAGATTCTGCCCGGTCTGTCGTCGAGCACTGCGGTGCCCGCGTACGCCGGCCTGCCGCCGGGATCCGCACACACCGTCGCCGATGTGCGCGGCGATGTGGACTGGGCGGCGCTGGCCGCCGCTCCCGGCCCGCTGATCCTGCACGCCACCCCGACGCATGTACCGGACGCTGCTAAGGCGCTCATCGAGCACGGTTTGTCCGATCAGACTCTGGTCGCGGTGACCGCGCAGGGCACCACCTGCGCGCAGCGGACCGTGGAGACCACGCTGGCCTCGCTGATCGACGGTGTCCCGGTAGACGCCAATGATCCGCACGGGCCGATGACCGGCGCCCTGGTGTTGACGATCGGCCGTGTGGTTACTGGTCGCTCCAAGCTGAACTGGTGGGAGAGCCGCGCGCTGTACGGCTGGACCGTGTTGGTGCCGCGCACCAAGGATCAGGCCGGCGAGATGAGCGAGAAGCTTGTCGGATACGGAGCCCTGCCGGTCGAGGTGCCCACCATCGCCGTCGAGCCGCCGCGTAGCCCCGCCCAGATGGAAAGGGCCGTGAAGGGTTTGGTCGACGGCCGCTACCAGTGGGTGGTCTTCACCTCCACCAACGCGGTCCGCGCGGTGTGGGAGAAGTTCGCTGAATTCGGCCTGGACGCTCGCGCCTTCTCGGGTGTGAAGATCGCATGCGTGGGTCAGGCCACCGCGGAGAAGGTGCGTGCCTTCGGTATCAACCCGGAGCTGGTGCCTGCGGGTGAGCAGTCCTCGCTTGGTCTGCTCGATGAGTTCCCGCCCTATGACGACGTTTTCGATCCGGTGAATCGGGTGCTGCTGCCCCGCGCCGACATCGCCACCGAGACCCTCGCCGAGGGCCTGCGGGAGCGTGGCTGGGAAATCGACGACGTGACCGCTTACCGGACCGTGCGGGCGGCGCCGCCGGCGGCGCAGACGCGCGAGATGATCAAGACCGGCGGATTTGACGCCGTGTGCTTCACCTCGAGCTCGACGGTCCGCAACCTGGTGGGTATCGCCGGGAAGCCCCACGCACGCACCATCGTGGCCTGCATCGGACCGAAAACCGCTGAGACCGCAATCGAATTTGGACTGCGCGTGGACGTGCAGCCGGAGACTGCCGCTGTCGGTCCACTGGTGGAGGCCCTTGCCGAGCACGCCGCCCGGTTGCGCACCGAGGGCGCATTGCCGCCGCCACGTAAGAAGAGCCGACGGCGTTAAGCGGAGATTTAGCGGAAGGCCATTGCCGTGCCATTTCCATACCAGCGTCCGCGTCGGCTGAGAGCCACCCCGGCGATCCGCCGACTGGTGGCCGAAACCACGTTGGCGCCGCGGCAGTTGGTGTTGCCGATGTTCGTGGCCGACGGTGTGGCCGAATCGCGCCCCATTGCGTCGATGCCGGGCGTGGTGCAACACAGCGTTGAATCCCTGCGTGGGGCCGCCGAGGACGCGGTGAAGGCCGGTGTCGGCGGGCTCATGCTATTCGGTGTTCCCGAGGAGAAGGACAAGGACGCCTCCGGGAGTGCCGGTCTGGCCCAGGAAGGCATTCTGAACCGTGCGCTGTCGATCCTGTCGGCGGACCTGGGTGACTCCACGGTGCTGATGGCCGACACCTGCCTCGACGAATTCACCGATCACGGCCACTGCGGGGTGTTGGACGCCTCAGGCCGGGTGGATAACGATGCGACGCTGACGCAGTACGTGGACATGGCGGTGGCGCAGGCGAATTCGGGTGCTCGTGTGGTGGGACCCAGCGGCATGATGGACGGCCAGGTGGCGGCCATTCGCGAGGGCCTGGATGCTGCCGGGCACACCGACGTGATCATCCTGGCGTATGCCGCCAAGTACGCCTCGGCGTTCTATGGGCCGTTCCGCGAGGCGGTGGGATCATCGCTGCGCGGAGATCGGCGCACCTACCAGCAGGACGTGGCGAACGGCCGGGAAGCGTTACGCGAGGCCGAGCTTGACGTCGAGGAGGGCGCCGACATCCTGATGGTGAAACCGGCGATGGCCTACCTCGATGTGCTCCGGCAGGTCGCCGATGTCTCTCCGGTGCCGGTCGCGGCATATCAGGTGTCGGGTGAGTATTCGATGATCTGTGCTGCGGCGCAGAACAATTGGATCGATTTGCAGGCCATGGTGCTGGAGACGCTGACCTCCATTCGCCGCGCGGGAGCCGATATCGTGCTGACCTATTGGGCCGCGGACGTCGCGGGCTGGCTGGAGTAGGCGGTTTGTCCCCTTCCACTACCGTGGTCGCGTGATGTATCCCGATCCGCACAATCAGAGTGGATTGGCTGGACAACCCTCGGCAGGTCCGGCCAAGCCGCGACCCGACGATATCGACACCGGTTGTTGGCTGTGGCTGGCCGCTCTCCCGCTGATGATCGTGAGCTACCTGGCCGCGAACGTCGGTCAATGGCAGCAGGACCCGGAGGTGCGCAAGGCCGCCCCGCTGTGGACGGTGTACGCCTTCAACGGGTTCATCGTCGTCGTGGTGGGGGCCCTTGTCGTCACCGGGATCTTCCTGATGCGTGCGGGATACCGACTGGCTCGCACCTTCCTAACCGGTGGTGCGGTGGGTTCGGTGGTGTTCACCGCGACGCGGTTGGTCGACCTGGAGGGTGTGCCGGCGATTGTGCAGGCGCTCTCGGGGATCACCGCATCCGTCTTGATCTGCGGCGGGCTATTCCTGTTGCACCGCGAGAACTCCACCGCATACCTGACGAGGCAGCGCTAGTACCTCGATACGCTGCTGGAATGATGCCCGAAATCACGATAGGGGCCCGCATGACACCCGAACAACCGCGCCCGCGCATCGTCGATGTGGCGTTCTGGTTCTGGGTGGTCTCATCGGCCGCCCTGTTCCTCAACGGTCTGGCCGGGGTGACCCAGCGCTTCGACGCGGTGCGGGCCGCCGCGAGAACCGAGCTGACCGACGCGGAGATAGGACATCTCGTCACCTACTTTCGGGCCTGGGGCGTGTTGTGCATCGTGCTGGCGGCCGGTATCGCATTTCTCGCCGGGCGGACACGGCAGGGGGATAAGCGCTACCGCCGGGCCTTGATCGCCCTCTCGTTGGTCTCGGTGCTCGGGGCGATCGCGATGGCCAGCACCGGTTCAGTGGGTCCGCTGCTGCTCATCGCCGCGCTGTCGTTGATCGTGGCCAATGTGCTGATCATCAGGCCGACCGCGCAGAACTGGTTCGACGGGGGTGAGCATGGCTGACGTCTCGGATACCGAACCGCGTCTGTTCTATGAGCCCGGTGGCCGGTGGCGGTGGCTCCTGCTTGGTCCGCTCGCCGGGCTGATCATGTTCGGCCTGCAGATATGGGGCCAGGGGGGCTTCAGTCCCGTTATGCCGTTGATCACAGCAGCCATCGTCGCCTTCTTCATCGCGCTGCAGATCTACGCCGCGCGGGTGCACGCCACCGTGGAGCTGACGCCCACCGAGCTCCGCCAGGGCGGCGAGACGCTGGAGATCAACCAGATCAAGTGGCTGTATTCCGACGCCGACCGTCACATCTGGGAGGAGTCCCGTCCGCTCGGAGAGCTGACCGGGGTGCCTAAGGGACGTAAATCCGTCGGTCTGCGCCTGACCGGGGGGCGTCGCGCGCAGGCGTGGGCCAGGAGACACGAGGAGCTGCGGACGGCGCTCACCACGTTGGTGCCCGCGCCGCCGGCAGGCATGGATCTGGGTGACGACCCGGAGATCGATACCGAGAGTGAGCAGTGGTGAAGTTTGGTACGCGAGTAGCGGTGGATCTGGCCATCGCAGTGGTGGCGATCGCGCTCGCCGGCTGGGCGGCAGTGGCCGCGCGTATACCCACGGAGGTCGCGCCCATTGCCAAGGGCGAGCCAACGTTGCACTTCACCGCGTTGGATGGCGCATGTGTGGCCCGGGCGCTCGCGCTCACCGCTCTGGCGGGGATATTCCTGGTCATGGCGGTATCGCGCGGTATTCGTGACCATCGCGATGCCGAGCAGTCAATTCACAGCTAATATTTATGTCAAGATAGCTGACATAAATATACCCTGGGCTTATGACGAACACCGCTGATATCGACGTGATGCCGCGCGCTGGATTCGGTGCCTGCGTGCTTGACCGCACATTGCAGACAGGCCGACTCGAGTATTTGGACCGCGACGATGTTCCCGCGAAGAAACGGGCCGTCGTCGCGTCCCTCGACCTCATGGGTGAGAAGAAGGGCCTGCACAGGTGGAATGCGGAGCAGGCGGCCGGGTTTCTTGCCGGCATTGACAACCCTCGGGTGCTGGAGCTCGGTGCCGCCCACGGCGGTCTGTCTCGTGAACTGCTGAAGCTACGTCCTGATGCTTCGATCACGGTGACGGATATCGAGCCCACCTCTGTCGCGGGTATCGCCGCGTCCGATCTGGGTTCGGATTCCCGGGTCACTGTCCGGGCCATGGATGCCACGGCTATCGACGCGGGCGACGGATCATTCGATCTGGTGGTGTTCGCGCTGTCGTTCCATCATCTCGCGCCGTCACGTGCCGCAAAGGTGTTCTCCGAGGGCACCCGGGTGGGGCACACGCTCTTGATCATCGACCTGCTGCGCTTGCCGGCTCCGCTCTTGGCCCCGGCATTCCTCGTCGCGGCGGCTGCGGGGTGGGTGCTTCCGGTCGCTCATGATGGTGCGATCAGCCAGTTGCGCGCCTACGGCCCGAAGGCGTTGCGTACCCTGGCTGCGCATGCGGACCCGTCGATCGTTGTCGAGCTTCGGGCCAGGGTTCAGCTGCCCATGCCGCTGCAGATCGTGGCGGCTCGCCGGCGCCAGTAGCGCAGATCACCCTATCGATTGGTACCCCCTAGGGGTACCATTTAGACATGGAGTTTGTTGACACGGGCATGGAGACCACTGATCTGCGCCTTCAGGGAATGACATGTGCCTCGTGCGCGTCCCGCGTAGAAAAAGGGCTCAACAAACTCGAGGGTGTGACGGCGCGCGTAAACCTGGCGCTGGAAAGCGCCCGCGTCGAGCATGACGGTTCGGTCTCCGATGATGACTTGGTCAAGGCCGTCGAGTCGGTCGGCTACAAGGCTCAGGTGATCGGTGGCTCTCAGGCCGGTGCTCAGCAGGTCGGCCGCGAGCATCTCGATCCGCAGGATCACATGAACCACGATGTGCCCGACGGTCAGCTCAAAGCGCGGCTCGTCGGCTCGCTCATCCTGGCCATCCCGGTGGTGGCTATCTCGATGGTTATGCCCTGGCATTTCACTGGCTGGGAGATTGTGGTCGCGGCACTGACCACCCCGATTCTGGTGTGGGGCGGTTACCCGTTCCACCGCGCCGCGGTCGTCAACGCGCGCCATGGCGCCTCGACGATGGACACCCTGGTGTCACTGGGCACCATCGCCGCGTACGTGTGGTCGCTGTGGGTGCTGTTCGCCGGTGCCGGGCACACCCACGGCGGTGTCCATGTCTACTTCGAGGTCGTCGCGGCGGTCACCGTGTTCCTGCTCGCGGGCAGGTTCGCGGAGTCGCGCGCCAAGCGCTCGGCGGGCTCGGCGCTACGGGCGCTGCTGTCCCTGGGCGCCAAGGACGTCGCGGTGTTACGCGGCGGGGATGAGGCACGCATCCCGGTTGAACAATTGGCGGTGGGCGACCAATTCGTCGTACGGCCGGGGGAGCGCGTCGCCACCGACGGCGTGGTGATCGATGGTCACTCGGCGTTGGATACCTCCACCATGACCGGCGAGTCTGTGCCCATCGAGGTGGGCGTGGGAGACGCTGTGGTGGGCGGTTACGTCAACACGCACGGACGGATCGTCGTACGCGCCAACAAGGTGGGTGCCGATACGCAGCTGGCCCGGATGGCGCGGCTGGTCTCGGATGCACAGACCGGCAAGGCGCAGGTGCAGCGGCTCGCCGACCGGGTGTCGTCGGTGTTCGTGCCCGTCGTGCTCGGTATCGCGGCCCTGACGTTCGTGGGCTGGGTGGCGCAGGGGTACCCGCTCTCGTCGGCGTTCACCGCGGCCGTCGCCGTGCTGATCATCGCGTGCCCGTGCGCACTGGGATTGGCCACGCCCACAGCGATTCTCGTGGGCACCGGGCGAGGTGCGCAGCTGGGCGTGCTGATCAAGGGCCCCGAGGTGCTGGAGAACGTCAAGAACATCGACACCGTCGTGCTCGACAAGACGGGCACCGTGACCACCGGGGTGATGAGCGTCGTAGCCGTGCGGCGCAGTATCGGGTCCGGTGTTGCAGACGGCGACGAGATCCTGCGCATCGCCGCATCGGTGGAATCGGCCTCCGAGCATCCGGTCGCCAAAGCCATCGTGGAATCGGCGCGGACGCGTGGGCTGACGCTGTCGCCGGTAACAGGCTTCCGTAACGAGCCCGGTATCGGTGTTACCGGTGTTGTTGACGGCCACGAGGTTTCGATCGAAGCCATCGCGGGTCAGAACACCACCGCGGCGGTCACCTGGGGTGGCTTGCGCCGCGGCGAGATCGAGGTGGCGGACACGGTGAAGCAGTCGAGCCGACAGGCCATCGACGAGCTCAAGGCCATGGGCATCACTCCGGTGCTGCTGACGGGCGACAACGCCGAGGTGGCCGCACGTGTCGCCGGGGAAGTCGGCATCGCCGCGAGCGATGTCATCGCGGGAGTCAAACCCACCGAGAAGGCGGATGTCGTCAAGCGTCTGCAGGCCGAAGGTAAGAAGGTGGCCATGGTGGGCGACGGCGTCAACGACTCCGCCGCGCTGGCCACGGCCGATATCGGGATGGCCATGGGCACCGGTACCGACGCCGCGATCGAGGCGAGCGACCTGACCCTGGTGCGCGGTGACCTGACCACCGTGCCAACGGCACTGCGGTTGTCGCGCAAGACACTCGGCACCATCAAGGCCAACCTCTTCTGGGCTTTCGCTTACAACACCGCTGCCATTCCGCTGGCGGCTCTGGGCCTGCTCAACCCGATGATCGCGGGCGCGGCGATGGCGATGTCATCGGTCTTCGTGGTACTGAACAGTCTGCGGCTGCGAACCTTCCGCTAGATTCCTTCTGGCGCCGACACTCAGAAGAGCAGGCGCCACAGGCCGATCAGGCCCACCGCCACGATGACAACACGCAATGCGCCGGGTGAGAGCCTGCGCCCCCAGCGCGCGCCGGCCAGCCCGCCCACGAATGAGCCCGCCGCGATGATCCCGGCTGCTGTCCAGCTCACCCGGTCGAAGGCGACGATCGTGTACGCAAGAGCGGCAACGATATTGGTGATCATGGCCAGCACGTTCTTGGCCGCGTTCATCCGCTGCATGGACTCGGGGAGCAGTGCGCCCATCACCGCGATCTGCATGATCCCTTGGGCGGCAGTGAAATACCCGCCATAAATCCCGACGAGGAAGTTGCCTCCGGTGAGCGCCGCCATCCGGCCCGGAGGGACATGACCGGCATCCAGGCCCTGCGCTTCGGAACGCCGACGCGCCCAGGCCTGGATCTTCGGCCCGACGACCACGAGAACCAGCGCGAGGATTAGCAGCACCGGCACGATGGTGACGAACGTCTTCTCAGGCAGATGCAGCAGCAGGAACGACCC
Organism: Mycobacterium sp. D16R24; assembly: GCF_002013385.1. Classification (NCBI taxonomy): domain Bacteria; kingdom Bacillati; phylum Actinomycetota; class Actinomycetes; order Mycobacteriales; family Mycobacteriaceae; genus Mycobacterium; species Mycobacterium sp. D16R24. The sequence continues at coordinate 32,447 of NZ_MAEV01000032.1, forward strand.
GATGAGCGCGCCGACCAGCACCGCGGGTATCTGCCACTTGAGCCGCGGCCACTGTCCGGACAGCTCGCGGCGATATCCCCATACGCCCGTCATGCTGCCGACGGTCAGTCCGACGGCGTTCGACATTGTCGCCACCACGGGCGGGTAGCCGAAGGCGACGAGGGTGGGGAAGGTGATGAGGGTACCGGACCCGGCAACCACGTTGATCGCGCCGGCTCCGAACGCCGCGAGCGCGACGAAGATCATCTCCTGCACCGGCACCCATGCCAGCCTACGACCGTTAGCCAGCCGAACCAATTCCTCCTCTCAGTGAAACCCGCCACAGCGTGAGGCTCGACGTAACGGTTCAGATGGGCAAAATGGTGGGCATGCGTCTGAGTCGATCCGCCGGTATGGCGGCGCTAGTGCTGGCCATGTCCATTTCCGGGTGTACCCGGGACCAGCCCACCGCCCCGGTGGCGTCGAACGTGCCCATTCCAACGTTCGATAACGCGCAGCTGAGCCTGCGTTTCGCCGCGTGCACCGATCTCAATGGGTTTGTGAACGCCAAATGGATCGAGCAGGCCACCATCCCTGCGGACAAGTCCAGCTATGGCAGCTTCGACATGCTGGCCGACCAGTCCCGTGACGTCCAGCACGAGATCGTCGACGGTGCGGTCTCCGGACTCGGAACCGCCGATCATGAGTCGGTCAACTATCAGGTCGGTCTCCTCTACCGCGCCGCCATCGACGATGCGAAGCTCGACGCGGCCGGGTATGACCCCATTCGTCCAACGCTCGCCGCGATCGATCAGATCAACTCGCCCGAGGAGCTCACGGCCTTTCTGGCTGCCGATGCCGCCACGGGGCAGCACCTGGTGTTCGGTTTCGAGGCCGGCGCCGACTACGCCAACGCCACCGAGCAGATCGGCTACGCCAGGGCCGATGCGCTGGGCATGCCTGCCAAGGACTACTACACCGATCCCAAGTACGCGTCGGTCTTCAACGCGTATCGCACCTACATCGCGTCGACATTCGGATTAATTGGAGCGAACCAGGAGGTTGCCGAGGCCCGCACCGAACAGGTCGCCGCGCTCGAATCAGCGCTGGCCGCCTCGACGTTGAGTCCTGTGCAGCAACGTGATCCGGCTAACCAGTACAAGCTCGTGACCGTCGCGCAGGCAGATGCGGTGACACCGCATTTCGAATGGGGTGCCTACTTGAAGGCGCACGGGGCCCCGGCCGCCAGGTCGTTCTCGCTTGCCGAGACCGAGTTCTTCACGACATTCGATCGGCAGCTCGCTAGCGCCGACCTGGACACCTGGAAGTCGTATCTGACCTTCCATGCGGTGCACAGGTCTGCCGGTGCGTTGTCGAAGGCGTTCCGCGACAATGCCTTCAAATACGATTCGGCGCTTACCGGAACCACGGCGCAGAAACAGCGCTGGGAGCAGGGCCTTAAGATCGTCAACACGCTGGTGGGCCCGGCGCTGGGACAGTTGTACGTCGACCGCATGTTCAGCGATCGCGCCAAGCGCTCGGCAACCGAGGTGGTGGGCAATGTCAAGGAGGCCCTCCGTAAACGCATCGAGGCCGTCGACTGGATGAGCCCACAGACCAAACTCGCCGCAAAGGGCAAGTGGGACAAGCTGATCCTCAAGGTGGGCTTCCCTGACAAGAATCGGGATTTCTCCAAGCTGAAGCTGACCGGCGACAACTTCTACGCCGACAGGGCCGCCGCGTTGAAGTTCAATCACGACTTCGACATGGCCAAGATCGGGCACCCCACCGACCGGTCGCTGTGGGGGATGACGCCGCAGACGGTCAACGCTCAGTACGACCCCACCGAGAACAGCATTACCATTCCCGCCGCGATCCTGCAGGCGCCGTTCTATGACCCCAAGGGTGATCCGGCGTTTAACTACGGCGGTATCGGTGCGGTGATCGGTCACGAATTCACCCATGCGTTCGACGACGAGGGCAGCCAGTTCGACGGTGAGGGCAACCGGGTCAATTGGTGGACGCCGAACGATCGCGAGGAGTTCGAGAAGCGCGCCAACCGGCTGGTGGAGCAGTTCAATGCCTACACGCCGATTCCGGGCCACCCCGAGCTACATGTCGACGGCAAGCTCACGTTGGGCGAGAACATCGCGGATCTCGGCGGTGTCAACACCGCCTATGACGCGCTGGTCGCGGAGTTGGCCAAGAAGAAGGATGGCGACAAGATCAGCGGCATCGTCGGATTCAACGACACGCAGCGGTTTTTCCTGAACTACGCGCGGATCTGGCGAGACAAGCAGCGTCCCGAGGCCGCGATTACCCAGCTGGCCAGCGATCCGCATTCGCCGCCGTCGTTGCGCGTCAACGGCGTGGTGCCCAATGTTGCGCCGTTTGCCGCCGAATTTGGTTGTCTGGCAGGCGATCCCATGGTGAACTCGCCGGACAAGTTTGTGAAGATCTGGTAGGTAAAGGCCTGCCCGCGCCCCGCCCGCTGCTGTTGATCACGCCCGTTATCACCGTCTGCAATCTGACCTCGCGTGTGGCACGTACGGTGAGCACACGCCTGCGCACCAGGTTCGAAGACCGTCAGCACGGTCCGCTGTGAGGTGTCGCAACGGGCGCCGGTGCCGGCCGCTCAGGCGTAGGTCAGCAGCACGGCCTGATCGAACGGGAGCTTCCCGAACGTGCGGCCCTTGACCAGCGCCGCCGCCTCGTCCCGGCTGACCACGCGCGGATTGACAACATCGTGGGTCTTCCCCCTGCGCACGATCCTCCCGCCACCGGCCGCCTGCAGGTTTTTCAGCCAGTCCCGGTCCGGGCCGTAGGTCAACAGGATGGCCAGGCCGTCGGGTGTCTTAAACGCGGTGACGGGCGTCCGGAACTCCTTGCCCGACTTGCGGCCCTTGTGCTCGATGATGGCGAAGCTCGGGGCCCAGCCCGCCCACAGCCGCTGGACGGGGTTGGTGACGTACTTGTTGAAGCGCGCGACCGATTGCGGTATCTGCATACCACCATCAAACTGTGATCCATGGCATACCTCAAGCCCCCATGGTTTGTGCGCAAGGTGTTCAATCGGGTGGCCATGGCCGCCAATATTGGCGAGACGCTCACCATCACCAAGCGGGTCAGCGGCGAGCCGCAGCAGATCCCGGTGGCCACCGTGGATGTCGACGGCATCAAGTACCTGGTGTCCACTCGCGGTGAGAGCCAATGGGTCAAGAACATCAGGGCGAACCCGCAGGTGACGCTGATGTTCAAGGGCGCCAGCGCGGCGTACACGGCCAGTGAGGTACCCGTAGCCGACCGTGCGCCCATCATCGCGGCCTACAAGCCCAAGGCCGGCAAGGTGGTCGACGGCTACTTCGCCCAGCTTCCCGACGACGCCGATCACCCCACCTTTGCGCTGACACCCGACTGATCCACTACACCCTGTAGTGGACGATTTGGCGCCAGCTGAGACACTGGATGCCGTGCCTGACGAGACGCCCAATTCCGCACGTCTGTTCGCCGACGCCTCGGCCGTCATCCCAGGTGGAGTCAACTCGCCGGTGCGTGCCTTCGCCGCGGTCGGCGGCGTCCCGCGGTTCATCAAGTCTGGCGCCGGATGCTGGCTCACCGATGTGGACGACAACCGATACGTGGACCTGGTCTGCTCCTGGGGGCCGCTGATCCTCGGCCACGCGCACCCCACCGTGGTGGAGGCCGTGCAGCGGACCGCCAAGGACGGGCTGTCTTACGGCGCGCCCGTCGAGGGTGAGATCGAGCTCGCGCGCGAGCTCGTCGATCGCGTACGGCCGGTAGAAAAGGTGCGTCTGGTCAACTCCGGCACCGAGGCCACCATGAGTGCGGTGCGACTGGCTCGCGGATTCACCAGTCGACCCAAGATCGTGAAGTTCGCCGGTTGTTACCACGGGCATGTGGACGCGCTGCTGGCCGACGCCGGATCGGGCGTGGCCACATTCGGCCTGCCGTCCTCACCCGGTGTCACCGGCGCCTCCGCCGCAGACACCATCGTGTTGCCGTACAACGACATCGGCGCAGTGGCCCGAACGTTCGCCGAGCAAGGCGATCAGATTGCCGCTGTCATCACCGAGGCGGCCGCCGGCAACATGGGCACCGTCGCACCCGCCCCGGATTTCAACGCCGGGCTGCGGCGCATCACCGAAAACCATGGCGCGCTGCTCATCATGGACGAAGTCATGACGGGTTTCCGGGTCAGCCGTTCGGGCTGGTTCGGGATCGATCAGGTGGCCGGTGATCTGGTTACCTTCGGCAAGGTGATGAGCGGTGGCATGCCCGCCGCGGCATTCGGCGGTCGTGCCGACATCATGGAGCGCCTCGCGCCACTTGGCCCGGTGTACCAGGCGGGAACGCTGTCCGGTAACCCGATCGCGGTTGCGGCGGGGCTGGCTTCGCTGCGCGCCGCAGATGCGAAAACCTATGAAACGCTTGATCGTAACGCCGACGCGATCATCGCTCTTATCGTCGCATCCCTGGACGCGGAGGGGGTGGCGCATCAGATCGGCCGGGCCGGCAACATGTTCAGCCTCTTCTTCGGTGCCGAGCCGGTACAGGACTTCCAGGGCGCCAAGGCGACCGAAACATGGCGTTACCCCGCGTTCTTCCACGCACTGTTGAGCCGCGGCGTGTATGCGCCGCCGAGTGCGTTCGAGACCTGGTTTGTTTCCACCGCCCTCGACGACGAGGCGTTCGACCGTATTGCCGACGCTTTGCCCGCCGCTGCTCATGCCGCGGCCTCTGCCGAGGAGAGGTAAGGAATTTCAATGACCCGGACCATCGTTCATTTGATGCGCCATGGCGAAGTGCACAACCCCGAGGGCATTCTGTACGGCCGGCTGCCGGATTTCCGGTTGTCGGATAAGGGGCAGACACAGGCGGCGAAGGTGGCAGAGTTGCTGCGGGGCAATGAGATTACCGCGGTAGTGGCCTCACCGCTGTTGCGCGCCCAGCAGACGGCCACCCCCATCGCCGATGCTCATGGCCTCACCATAATCTCCGACGATGACCTCATCGAGGCCGGCAACTCCTTCGAGGGCATGAAGGTGTCGGTGGGTGACGGGGCGTTGCGCGACCCCCGTAACTGGTGGAAGCTGCGCGACCCGTTCACCCCGTCCTGGGGAGAGTCTTACCGCGACATCGCATCCCGGATGACGTCGGCGATCGACCGGGCGCGCGGTCGTGCCGAGGGCTCCGAGGTGGTGTGCGTGAGTCATCAGCTGCCGGTGTGGACGGCGCGCCAGTACCTGCTCGGCAAGCGACTGTGGCACGACCCACGCAAACGCCAGTGCAACGTCGCCTCGCTCACCTCGCTGGTATTCGACGGGGACGAGTTTGTCGACGTCGTGTACTCGGAACCGGCAGGGTAGCTAGTGCGACGTGTGGTCGCGGCGATGGCCGCGCTGGTTCTGCTCATCACCGGGTGCTCGACTGGTGATGACGCGGTGGCGCGCGGCGGGCAGTTCCAGTTCGTCTCACCCGGTGGCAAGACCGACATCTTCTACGATCCGCCCGAGGCCCGTCAGACGCCCGGTCCGATCGAGGGGCCAAACCTGCTGGACCCCACAAAAACACTGTCGCTCAACGATTTCACCGAGAAGGTCGTCGTCATCAACGTGTGGGGACAATGGTGCGGGCCCTGCCGCTCGGAGTTCTCGGCACTGGAAGATGTCTACAAGACCACCCACGCTCAAGGCGTCGAATTTCTCGGCATCAACGTCCGGGACAACGAGATCACCAAGGCGCAGGACTTTGTGACCGACCGCAAGGTGCCGTACCCATCCATCTATGACCCGTCGATGCGCACGCTCATCGCGTTCGGCAGGAAATTCCCGACGGGGGCCATTCCCGCGACCTTGGTGCTGGACCGGCAACATCGGGTGGCGGCGGTGTTCCTGCGCGAGCTGCTGACCCAAGATTTGCAGCCAGTGGTTGAGCGCGTCGCGCAAGAATCGGCGAAAGAGCCAGCGGGAGTCAAGAAGTGATCCTCGCCGATGCAGGCTCCGCGTTCCAGGACGCCGCGACCAGCGGGCCGCTGCTGCTGGCCCTGGGTGCCTGTGCGCTGGCCGGGCTGGTGTCGTTCGCCTCGCCGTGTGTGATCCCGCTCGTGCCCGGCTATCTGTCCTATCTCGCTGCCGTCGTGGGGGCCGACGGCCGCGACGATGTCGGCGCCGGTGCCCGCGCGGCGCGGCTGCGGGTCACCGGATCGGCATTGCTGTTCGTCGCCGGGTTCACCGCGGTGTTCCTGCTGGGTACCGTGGCCGTGATGGGCATGACGACCACGCTGATCACCAATCAGGTGCTGCTGCAACGCATCGGCGGAGTGATCACGATCGCGATGGGGCTGGTGTTCATCGGGCTAATGCCGGCTCTGCAGCGGGATTTCCGGTTTACGCCGCGCCGCATTTCCACGGTGGCCGGAGCGCCACTGCTCGGCGCGGTGTTCGCGCTCGGGTGGACGCCTTGTCTGGGGCCGACCCTCACCGGTGTGGTCGCGGTGGCATCGGCCACCGAGGGCGCCGATGTGGCTCGCGGGATCACGCTGGTGATTGCCTACTGCCTTGGGCTGGGAATCCCGTTCCTGCTGCTGGCCTTCGGTTCGGCACGCGCGGTGCGGGGTATGGAATGGTTGCGACGGCACGGCCGGACCATCCAGATCATCGGTGGTATCGCGCTGCTGGCGGTGGGGGTCGCGCTGGTCACCGGCGTGTGGGCCGATTTTGTTGCCTGGGTTCGCGATTCATTCGTTTCGGACGCGAGGTTACCCATCTAGTGATGATCGCCAAGCGTCTCCTTGCTTACTCGCGCAACACCTGGCGCGGCCTGACGTCGATGGGCACCGCACTGGCGCTGCTGGTGCTGCTCGCGCTCGGCGCGATACCGGGTGCGATGCTGCCGCAGCGCGCACTCAACCAGGCCAAGGTCGACGAGTACTTGGCCGAACATTCCACCATCGGTCCCTGGCTGGACCGGGTGCAGGCTTTCGACGTGTTCTCCAGCTTCTGGTTCACTGCGATCTACGTTCTGCTCTTCGTCTCACTGGTGGGGTGCATCATTCCCCGGACCGTCGAGCATGCCAAGGCCCTTCGTGCGCAGCCGGTTCCGGTGCCCCGGAATCTGGCGCGGTTGCCCAAACACCAGGCAAGAGTGGTGCGGGGCGACCATTCCGACATCGCGTCGACCATCGAGAGTCAGCTGAAGGGCTGGCGCAGAACCACCCGCCAAAGGGCCGAGATCACTGAGATTTCCGCGGAGAAAGGCTATCTGCGAGAGTTCGGAAACCTGGTCTTCCACCTTTCGCTTGTTGGTCTGTTGGTCGCATTCGCTGTGGGCAAGCTCTTCGGGTACGAGGGCAATGTGATCGTCATCGCCAACAATGGCCCGGGATTCTGCTCGTCGTCGCCCGCCGCCTTCGACTCGTTCCGGGCCGGCAACACCGTCGATGGCACCAACCTGGACCCGATCTGCGTCAAGGTCAAGGATTTCAAGGCCACCTATCTTGCCTCGGGACAGGCGCATTCGTTCGAATCGAACATTGAGTACCAGGCGGGCGACGATCTCCAGAACAACGTCTGGAGACCGGAGCGGCTGGCCATGAACCATCCGCTGCGTGTCAACGGCAACCGCGTGTATCTGCTCGGCTATGGATATGCCCCCACCTTCACGGTGACCTTCCCGGACGGGCGTCAGCGTAGCGAGACCATTCAGTGGCGACCGGACGACCCGACCACCCTGCTGTCTTCGGGGGCCGTGCGTATCGATCCTCCGGCCGGCAGCTATCCGGATCCCAATGTGCGTCGTAAGAATCAGATCGCCATTCAGGGTCTGTTCGCGCCCACCGAACAACTGCACGGCACCCTGCTCTCGTCGAGCTTCCCGGAGATGCGCAAGCCCGCGGTGGCCATCAACATCTATCGCGGAGATACGGGGCTGGACTCGGGTCGCGCCCAGTCGATCTTCGAGCTCGACCCCCGCATGATCGAGCAGAAACGGCTCAATCAGGTGGCACGCGCCAACCTGCTACCTGGACAGTCGGTCAAGCTCAATGACGGCACCATCGTCAGGTTCGACAGCGCCGTCAACTTCGTCAATCTGCAGGTGTCACGCGACCCCGCCCAACTGTGGGTGCTCGTCTTCGCGCTGACCATGATGGCGGGCCTGGTGGTATCGCTCATCATCAAGCGCCGTCGAGTCTGGGCGCGGCTGACCCCGGGGGCGGCCGCAGGTACGGTAAACGTCGAGTTGGGAGGGCTGGCACGCACCGACAGCTCCGGCTGGGGCGATGAGTTCGAGCGGTTATGCGACCGATGCCTTGAGGATCTGCCCGTCGCAAGGGCCGGGAACGGCCACAAAGATGAGGATGCCGAATGAATTCGACCAATATCGATGTGAATCTGGCCAGGTTCTCCGACTACGCCTTCACCTCGGCGATTGTGGTGATGGTCGGTGCGTTGGTGCTGTTGGCCATCGAGCTGGCCTACCGGCAGAGCAACAAGACCGCCCAGCGAGAGCTCGTCAGCTCCGGTGGTGAGGTGGTGTCCGCCGACGAGAATCAGCCGGGGCTGGTGGTGCCGCAGGGCAAGCGCCCCCTCGGCGAGCGGGTCGGTGGCGCCGGGTTGGCGCTTGTGTACCTGGGCATCGGACTGCTGTTGGCGTGCATCGTGCTGCGCGGTGTGGCCACCACCCGGGTGCCCTGGGGCAACATGTACGAGTTCATCAATCTGACGTGTGCCTGTGGTCTGGTCACTGCGGCCGTGGTGCTGCGCCCGCGTGCCAACAGCGCGGAGGGCCGCCGGGCGCTCTGGGTCTTCGTGCTGATTCCCGTGCTGATCCTGCTGACGGTGTCCGGCCGGTACCTCTACACCTATGCGGCCCCGGTGATGCCGGCCCTGCAGTCCTACTGGTTGCCCATTCACGTGTCGGTGGTGAGTCTCGGGTCGGGCGTGTTCCTGGTGGCCGGAGTGGCCAGCATCCTGTTCCTGGTCAAGATGTACTTCCCGGACAACACCCTGGTGCAGCGCCTGCCCGATGCCCAGTCTTTGGACCGGTTGGCGTACCGGACCACCATTTTCGGTTTCCCCATCTTCGGGTTCGGCGTGATCTTCGGTGCCATCTGGGCCGAGGAGGCATGGGGGCGGTTCTGGGCATGGGATCCCAAGGAGACCGTTTCCTTCGTTGCCTGGGTTATCTATGCCGCCTACCTGCACGCACGATCCACTGCGGGGTGGCGGGACAAGAAGGCGGCGTGGATCAACGTGGCGGGATTCGTGGCCATGGTGTTCAACCTGTTCTTCGTCAATCTGGTGACGGTCGGTCTTCACTCGTACGCTGGGGTGAGCTAGGCGGGAGGTCTGGGGGAACTGTTCCGCCAGATCGGTTCATCACACCTGCGATAGGGTGCGATGCTGAGTCCTTCTGAACAGTCGTTCCGGGCTCTCCGTGTCCGAACTGCACATCCAACCAATGCATTGGGGGATCGATGTCTGACTATCCCGCGCACCGCGCGCCGGATGGACCGTCGCCGTACGCCGACGAGGCGCAGGGTGGACCGACGGCCCCGCCGTGGGCAGCACAGGAGCCAGCGCAGCCGGTGATGTACGGCCAGAGCGCGCCGCAGCAGCCCCATGAAATGACCCAACAGTTCCAAGCGATCCCGTTCCAGGATCCGTTCGCGCCACAGCAGGACATCGCGGGCCTGGGTGGGCACGATCCCTCGGTGCCGTCGCTCAATACGCTCGGCGGCTCGTTCGCGCCGCTCGATTTCACGCCGTCCGGTGGGCAGGAGAGCACCGATCCCACCGCGATCGGTGCGGCCGGGTCATCCGGCGGCCAGGGCGGTCCCGGAGGCTTTAGGGCCGACAACCGATTCAGTGACTCGGCCGAGCGGCCCGCACAGTTGACGCCCTTCACGGCGGATCGCTGGGGCAGCGACACGCCCGCGTCGGGCATTCCCCAACAGGCCCAACAGGCCCAGCCGCCCGTCGGCGCCTCCCGGTACTACACCCCGGTCGGCGGTCAGCAAACCGGTATCGGATCCCAGATTCGGCCCGAGCTGCCGCCCTCCTCGCGTGATTTGTCCACGTCGGCGTTGTTGCGCCCGCACAAGCCGGCACCGTCGGCGGGTTGGCGCAAGACCGTCTACCGTGCGTCGTTCGGGACGATCAACCTCGGCGAGGGCACGAAGAAGACAGAGGAAAACGACCTCGTCGCCCAGGTGAATCAGCCGTTGCAGGGTTGCTACAAGATCGCTCTGCTGAGCCTCAAGGGAGGCGTCGGCAAGACCACTGTCACCGCAACCCTCGGCGCGACGTTCGCATCCATCCGCGGTGACCGGGTCATCGCCGTTGACGCCAACCCGGACCGCGGCACACTGAGCCAGAAGGTCCCGCTGGAGACGCCGGCAACGGTGCGTCACCTGCTGCGGGACGCCAACTCGATTCAGCGTTATAGCGATGTCCGTAGCTACACCTCACAGGGGCCGAGCCGTCTGGAGGTGCTCGCGTCGGAAAGCGATCCCGCGGTGTCCGAGGCGTTCAGCGCCGAGGACTACTCGCGCACGCTGGAGATTCTCGAGCGCTTCTACAGCGTGGTGCTCACGGACTGCGGTACCGGACTCATGCACTCGGCGATGTCCTCGGTGCTGGAGCAGGCCGACACCCTCGTGGTGATCAGCTCCGGCTCGGTGGACGGCGCGCGCAGTGCCTCCGCCACCCTGGACTGGCTCGATGCGCACGGACATCGCGAGCTGGTGCGCCGCTCGGTCGCGGTCATCAACGCGGTGCGTCCGCGTTCGGGCAAGGTTGACATGCAAAAGGTCGTCGATCACTTTTCGCGCCGGTGCCGTGCGGTGCGTTTGGTGCCGTTCGATCCGCACCTGGAGGAGGGCGCCGAGATCAGCCTGGACCGGCTCCGGCCCGCGACGCGGCGCTCGCTCATCGAGCTGGCCGCCGTCGTCGCGCAGGGGTTCACCGGCACACAGCGCCAGCAGCAGCAGACGTTCCAGGGCTAGCCGTTGGTTGCGCGGCCGCAGGCCGCGCAACCCTCAGTGTTCGGACGGATCGTCTCTACTGATGCGCCACAGGAATTCGGGGTCGTCGTCGGGGCCGGTCACGCGGGTCTGTGGACGGGTCGGGACCGACTGACTGATACGCCATCCGGCGTAGACCAGCGCGCCGAGCACGACCGCGATGAGCACGTAGTACACAAGAGCCTCCTGAACAACTAACTGCAAATATACGCGCGGCCAAGGCTGGTGTTCGGCGCAGCGATAGGGTGGTGACGTGGCTGAACGGTCGCCGGGGAGCCGGCTCGCTATCGACATCGCGTTGTACACGCTGGCGCGGTTGGGTCTCGCGGTCGTCCTGACGCTCGTCATCTTCTGGGTGGCCCGGCTCATCGGGTACGAGGACTTCCCCTTGGCGATCGCGATTCTGTTCGCCTTGATCATCGCGCTGCCGTTGGGCATGGCGGTGTTCGCACCGCTGCGTCACCGGGTGACCGCCAGCATTGCCGTCGTCGACGAGCGGCGCCGGGCGGAGCGTGCGGATCTGCAGGCGCGGCTGCGCGGCGAAAAGCCACAAGACTCCTAACCCACTTCCCGCCGCCACGCCATCTGGTGGCGGGCTCGTATCGCATCTTTTCGCCATAAGCGGGCGTGTCGACGCGCCCTCGACTGTCAACTTTGCTTGACAGTTTGTGATTGTCAATCTATGTTGACATTCATGAGCGATCTCCCGACGGCCGATCTGGACGACGCCGTCAGCAGTACCGATCCGGCAGTGGGGTTGCGGGCCGTGCAGGCGCTGCGGCGTCTGTGTGACCGGCTGGAAGCGATTCATGTCGCCAACGCCCGTGGACAGGGCTGGAGCTGGCAGGCCATTGCCGAGGCGCTCGAAGTCAGCCGTCAGGCAGTGCATCAGAAATACAACCGCGCGAGGAAGTGAGCAGCCATGTTTGAGAAGTTCCAGAAGTCGGCCAAGGTCGCCGTGGTGCTGTCTCAGGAAGAAGCCCGCGAGATGGACGAATCGCGTATCGGGGCTGAGCACGTTCTGGTGGGTGTCCTGGACAGTGCGAGCGGACCACTTTCGGAGCTGCTGGGCGGGTACGGGCTGATTGCCGATACCGTGCGCGACCGGCTGCGCACCGGGGCCCACGAGCCGCCACTCGATGATGAGGACGCGCAGGCACTCAAGGCCATCGGTATCGATCTGTCCCAGGTGCGCGACAGTGTGTCGAAAGTCTTTGGGCCGCAGACCTTTGACAAAGCGTTCGAAAAATCGGGGCGTCGTCAGGGCCGCGTGCGCGGTTGGCGTCCGTTTGGGATGATCCCGTTCAATTCCTCGGCCAAGAAGTGCCTGGAGCTGGCGCTGCGGGAAGCCATTGCGCATAAAGACAACTGGATCGCGTGCGAGCACATGGTGCTGGGTATTCTGCGCGGCGGCGATCCCGTGGCGCTGGCCGTGATCACCGAGCGTGTGCCCGCCGAGGAACTGCGCCAGGCTGTGGTCGGTTTGCTCGATCGGGCCGCCTAGCGGCTTTCGCCGTCGGCCGGCGTAGAGCCGGGGGATGCTCGGCTGGCGCATTATCATTAGGGCGCCTCATGGTCAATAGGTCGTCGGCCGCAGCCTGCGCCGGAATCTGCCAGTGACGACGAACCTACCGCGCTGCCGCCGCTTTGCTGCATCTTTTGCCCAGGTCGTGGACGGTTGTAACCACATCGTGGCCCGCATACCCCTTCCGGGGTAAGGGTTTATTGATTCCTTAACTTCAGATTGAGTGAAAGTGAACAATAGGTGTACTGTGGGTGACATACAAGCGGCGCCTAACGTTTTTGTTGTCAGTGGTTTCCCGGGGGCCGCACCTTAATACGCGGACTTAACGGAGTCACTATGTATGCACTCACGACGGCAAGAAACGTTCTTTGTTGTACGGCGTTGTTAGCTCTTCCCCTGTTTGGATTGGGGATGAAGGGCGTTGATGTTCTGCGCGAGCCGGCGGTCGGGGAGTCGGTATTGGCGGGCCCGATCGAGCCTCCGATACCCGGACCGGGTGTGGGAGATGGTTCGCGTCAGTCGTTCACCAATCAGCAGCCCGGCAGGGATGGCAACAGCGGCTGGGGAACGCTTCCCCAGGGCCAGGGGCATGCGTGTCAGAACAGCTGGATATTTTGCGATGCCACCGGTAACCCGAATCGCACAGATCTGCCTCCGGGCTTCAACCAGGGGGGCGGATGGGTGAGTGCGCCGGACCACACCGGTGTTACGTGCCAAAACACAGGTGTTGTCTGTAAGAACTTCTCCTAAGGCCGTCGCGGCCCCAAGGGATTTAGCTCAGCCAGGCGAGGGCTGAGGCGGTGAGAATCGCCCAGCCGAGCATGGCGAGTCCGGTATCGCGCAGCGTCGGGATCAATGCTGGCCCTTGCGCTTTGGTGACAACCGGTCGGGCAGCCTTAACCATTAACGGCAACATTACAAGCCCGAGCAGGCGCCATGGGTGCCCGAAACCCAGTCCGACGCTCACCAGGGCCGGAACCGTCAACAGTGCCGGGAACAGGATGCGGGTGCGCGCGTCGCCCAACCGCACGGCCAGCGTGATCTTGCCGGATTCTCGGTCGGTGGGGATATCGCGCAGATTGTTGGCGACTAGTACCGCACTGGAGAAGCTGCCGATCGTCACCGCCAGCGCCAGGCCGATCGGGCTGACCGCCGATGTCTGCACATACTCGGTGCCCAGTACCGCCACCAGGCCGAAGAATATGAAGACGGCAATTTCGCCAAAACCGCTGTATCCGTACGGTTTCGACCCGCCGGTATAGAACCACGCACCGGCGACGCATACCGCGCCGACAGCCACCAGCCACCAGGCGGTGGTGATGGCCAGCGCCAATCCCGCTGCCGCGGCCAGGGTCAGGAACGCGATGGCGACGGCTTTGACCGCCGACGGTGATGCCAGACGGGAGCCAACCAGCCGCAGCGGTCCCACCCGGTCGTCATCGGTCCCGCGGATTCCGTCCGAATAGTCGTTGGCGAAATTGACGCCGATGATCATGCTCACCGATACGGCCAGCGCTAGAAGCGCTTTCCACCAGACGGGGCTGCCGGCTGTTGCTGCGGCGCCTGTGCCGGCGATGACCGGGGCGAGGGCGTTGGGCCAGGTGCGGGGGCGGGAACCTTCGATCCATTGCGCGATGCTGGCCATATGGCCGATCCTGCCATGGCCACGTCCGAATATTCGCTACGGGAAGATCAAGCCAGGTGTTTTCGACAGTGCCGCGGAAAAACGTGCCTGTACGTCGCGCCAATTCACCACGTTCCAGAAAGCCTTGACGTAGTCGGCCTTCAGGTTCTTGTACTGCAGGTAGCACGCATGGTCAACGACGTCCACGCCGAGGAGCGGGACGGTTCCGAACGGCACGTTGGACTGTTGGTCGAACATCTGGAAAGTCAGCAGCTTCTTGCCTAGGGTGTCGTACCCGAGCCATGTCCAGCCCAAGCCCACCAGATCGAGTGGTTCACGTGGCCGCCGAGATTGAACGCGAGGTTCTTTTCCAGGAGCAGGATCGTGGCGTTGTCACCCTTCACCCGAGCTTCGGCGAGCTGTTCCACGGCATCATTGGCGTCTTTGACGTATGCGGCATGGTGCTTGTCGTGGTGCAGTTGGTTGATTTCGGCGGAAATATGCGGCCCCAGGGCTGAGTAATCCCAGTCGAGATTCGGCAATTCATACACGCCGGTTGACTCCCTCGTGGGGGCCGTTCCTTCCCCGGGTCTATCGGCACATGACGCGAGTGCCAGGACTCCGGCCGACGCCGCGGTGGCTGTCAGGAACTGTCTTCGATGTAGTTGAGGACTAATCGAATTCATTTCTCCACCGTAGCCTTGGCCGCAGGCTCGTCAAGGCCGGAGAGCAGAAGGCGTTATCGGCGGGCGAGTGTGAATTTCCGTCAGCAATTGATGCGCCTGCCGCACAATCGCGCGGAGCGGTAGTGTGCGCTCCGCTATTCGGCTGCGGCAACGATGTCTGTATTGCTTCGTGGAATTAAGAAAATTGCAGGCAAAATTTGTTGGGAACTATTGTATGTATTTGTGCGACTAATTATTTGTTGTATTGCGGCTACACACCCCAACTGGCGGCAAGCCAAAGCGTTGAACGACAATATCG
>NZ_MAEV01000033.1:0-40447 GCF_002013385.1 Mycobacterium sp. D16R24
TCCGAACTTCGCGAGAACGGATACCTGCGCGGCCGACAGGGAGCGCGCAGCACCACTGCTCTACCCGGCCCCGACCGATCACATTCGGCTACCACAGGATTGGCGAGCGCGATGATCGACCTGCAAAATGCCGCCACCGCCGCACCGGCTGCCGCGATACTGGAGGCGTATCAGCTCGCCCTGGTCAAACTGCCGACCCACCTTCGGGGAATCGGTCATGAATTGGTGGGCATTCCGGAGCTGCGACCCCGCATCGCCGAGCACTTCTCTCGGCGCGGCCTGCCCACCGCAGAGGACCAAATCATGGTGACGTGCGGCGCCCAGCAGGCCATCGCGCTACTCCTGGGCACCTTCGTGGAGCCCGGCGACAGAGTCCTGGTGGAGCAGCCGAGTTACCACGGTGCGCTCGATGCGATCACCCAACGTGGTGCACGCCCTGTTCCGGTACCGATGCACACCCACGAACGCGAGTCGGGCTGGGATATGACCGGCCTGGAGACCACCATCCGTCAAACGGCTCCAAACCTCGCCTACCTGGTGCTGGACAATCACAACCCCACCGGCCTCACCATGCCACTTGCGCAGCGAAAAATATTGGCGGACATCATCTCTCAGACCAGAACCCGCACGATCGTCGACGAGTCGCTCGTTGGATCCTGGCATGTGGCACCCACACCCGCGCCGATGGCCTCGCTGGTGGCGCGTCCCGATCTGGTGGTCACCATCGGGTCCATGTCGAAATCGTTCTGGGGCGGCATGCGCGTCGGCTGGATTCGTGCCGACCGCACCACCATCGCCCGGCTCGCCGCGGTGCGCTCGGCCATGGACACAGGAACACCGATCCTCGAACAGCTGGCCGCCGCCGAGCTGCTGGAACGTGCGGACGAGGTGGAAGCCATGCAGCGAGAGACCCTTCGCGCACGGCGCGCCCTGGTGGTGGCCGAGCTGCACCGGCGGCTCCCCGATTGGGAGCTCCAGGAAGCCGAAGGCGGACTGTGCATCTGGGCCCGGCTGCCCGCTCCGATGAGTACTGCGCTCGCGGCCGCCGCCGCGCGCCTCGGGGTCCGCATTGCTGCCGGCCCACGGTTCGGGGTCGGCGGTTCGCTGGAACGTTTTGTGCGGGTGCCCTTCACCCAGCACGACGATCAGTTGTTACGCGGTGTCGAATTACTCGCCCAGGCCTGGCACACCGTGACCGGTGCTGCACCGCTTGCCGATTCGGCGATGGTGGGCTGACCCACACGGCTCTTAATCGTCGAGAATCTCGACGCGGCGCACTCCGCCGTCGACGGCGTCGGCGGCCTCGATCTCGGCGCGGGTCACCCCGAGAATGAACAACACCACATCCAGATACGGCTGACTCACCGACGCGTCGGCAACCTCGCGCAGTGCGGGCTTGGCGTTGAAGGCCACACCGAGCCCGGCCGCCGACAACATGTCGATATCGTTCGCGCCATCACCGACCGCCACCGTCTGCGCCAGCGGCACCCCCGCCTCATAGGCGAACTGCCGCAACGCTTTAGCCTTCCCCGGGCGGTCTACGACCTCCCCGATGACACGGCCGGTGAGCTTGCCATCCACGATTTCCAAGACATTGGCGGCCACGAAATCGAGGGCCAGGTCGTGGGCCAGCGGATCGATCACCTGCCGGAATCCGCCCGACACCACACCGCACGAATACCCCAGACGCCGCAAGGTCCGGATGGTGGTGCGTGCACCCGGGGTGAGCACCAGCTCCTCGGCCACCTCTTCGAGCACTGATTCTGGCAGCCCGGCCAGGGTGGCCACTCGCTGGTGTAGCGACTCGGCGAAGTCCAACTCTCCCCGCATGGCCGCCTCGGTGATGGCCGCGACCTGTTCCCTGGCCCCGGCACGATCGGCGAGCATCTCGATGACCTCGCCCTGAATCAGGGTCGAGTCGACGTCGAAGACGATGAGCCGCTTGGCCCGCCGGTCCAGGCTGCTGTGCTCGACGGCGATGTCCACCGGCTCGTCGACGGTCACCTGCGCCATGGCGGTGTGCAGGTCGAGATCGGTCAGCCGCTGTCCCCCGCGAGCGGGAGGTGCCCCCAGCGGAACCGTGACCCGCAGCTCCAGGCCTGTCACGGGATAGTCGGCGATACCCCGGATCAGGTCGATGTTGATCCCTAGTTCGGCAAGTGCGCGCGCTACCGCCCCGAAGGCCCTCGCGGTGACGGGCCGGCCCAGCACCACGATGGTGTGAGTCGACGGGTCCCGGATTACTGAGCTATCGCGGCCGAGTTCGACGTCAACATTGAACCCGAGCGTGTGCATGGCCTCTTCGAGCTCGTCCTGCAAGGCCTCCACGGCTTGGTTGCCACCGTGCGCCTTGACCAGCACACCGAGCGTGAGCTTCCCGCGGATGACGACCTGCTCAACATTCAGTAGCTCGACGCCGTGGCGGGATAGCACGCCCATGAGCACCGAGGTGACACCAGGCTTGTCGGCCCCGGTGACGGTGACAAGGACCGTGAAGTTACGGGCCACCGGTTACTTGTGGCCGCCACCCACGTGCGCCTCGGCGCGCATGCGTTCGGACATGTGCGGGTAGTGCAGCTCGAATGCCGGGCGTTCCGAACGGATTCGGGGCAGCTCGGAGAAATTGTGCCGCGGCGGCGGGCAGCTGGTGGCCCACTCCAGGGAGTTGCCGTAGCCCCACGGATCGTCAACCGTGACGACCTCGCCGTAGCGGTAGCTCTTGAACACGTTCCACAGGAACGGCAGCGTCGAGGCGCCCAGGATGAAGGCACCCACCGTCGAGAACGAGTTCAGGAAGGTGAAGCCATCGGTGGGCAGGTAGTCGGCGTAACGGCGCGGCATGCCCTGGTTACCCAGCCAGTGCTGCACCAGGAAGGTGGAGTGGAACCCGATGAAGGTAAGCCAGAAGTGGAACTTGCCCAGACGCTCGTCGAGCAGGCGGCCCGTCATCTTCGGGAACCAGAAGTAGATACCGGCGTAGGTCGCGAACACGATGGTGCCGAAGAGCACGTAGTGGAAGTGCGCGATCACGAAGTACGAGTCGGTGACGTGGAAGTCGACCGGAGGCATGGCCAGCAGCACACCCGTCAGACCACCGAAGAGGAA
The DNA here is from genome assembly GCF_002013385.1 of Mycobacterium sp. D16R24. NCBI lineage: Bacteria > Bacillati > Actinomycetota > Actinomycetes > Mycobacteriales > Mycobacteriaceae > Mycobacterium > Mycobacterium sp. D16R24. The sequence continues at coordinate 3,106 of NZ_MAEV01000033.1, forward strand.
GGTAACCAGGAAGCCCACCGAGAAGATCATCGGGGTCTCGAAGGTCAACTGCCCCTTCCACATGGTGCCGATCCAGTTGAAGAACTTGATACCGGTCGGAACCGCGATCAGGAACGTCATGAACGAGAAGAAAGGCAGCAACACGGCGCCAGTGGCGTACATGTGGTGCGCCCACACCGCGATAGACAGCGCCGCAATACCGAGCGTCGCGTAGATCAGTGTGGTGTAACCGAAGATCGGCTTTCGACTGAACACCGGGAAGATCTCCGAAACAATGCCGAAGAACGGCAGCGCGATGATGTAGACCTCGGGGTGTCCGAAGAACCAGAACAGGTGCTGCCACAGCAGAACACCGCCGTTGGCGGGATCAAAGATGTGGGCTCCAAGGTGCCGGTCAGCGGCCAGACCGAAGAGCGCGGCGGTCAGCAGCGGGAAGGCCAGCAGCACCAGCACGCTGGTCACCAGGATGTTCCAGGTGAAGATCGGCATCCGGAACATGGTCATACCGGGGGCACGCATACAGACGACCGTGGTGATCATGTTGACCGCGCCAAGAATGGTGCCCAGACCACCGACGGCCAGACCCATGATCCACAGGTCGGCGCCAGCACCCGGCGAGTGAATGGCGTCGGTCAGCGGGGTGTAGGCGGTCCAGCCGAAGTCGGCGGCGCCACCAGGGGTGATGAAGCCGGCGATACCGATCATGGCGCCGAAGAGGAACAGCCAGAACGAGAAGGCGTTCAGACGCGGGAAAGCGACGTCAGGCGCGCCAATCTGCAACGGCAGCACCACGTTCGCGAAGCCAAACACGATAGGCGTCGCGTAGAACAGCAGCATCACGGTGCCGTGCATGGTGAACAGCTGGTTGAACTGCTCGTTGGACAGGAACTGCAGGCCCGGCACCGCCAGCTCGGCGCGCATGAACAGCGCCATCAAGCCACCGATGAGGAAGAACGCGAAGCACACGACCAGATACATGATGCCGATCAGCTTGTGATCGGTGGTCGTGATCAGTCGGTAGATCAGAGTGCCCCGCGCGCCCGTGCGGGGCGGGAACGGGCGGCTGGCCTGCAATCCACCAATGGGGGGTGCTTCGGCGGTCACGGCTCCTCCGATTCCTTGTAGCGCGCAGTCGATCCAGTGACTGCATGTCTGTGGTGAATCCTAGCCCGCGCCACCCCCGATCGTGGAGCGGGTCCTACAGAGAGTCGTACTTGGGGTTGATTACCATCCGCGCGACCGTGGTCGAAGCGTCCTACCCGCGTGTTCACGACCCCGCGCGGTAAGTTCAACCGGGTGCAGACAGCGAGGTTCTGGGGCGCTGCCGTGATGTCGGCAGCACTGGTGACGGCGACGGTGTCCGGCTGTACCGAGAAACCCACCAACGAAACCCCGAGCACCCTGGCCACCAGCACCACGAAGATCGCCGGCGCGGGCGTGTTGGGCAATGCCCGTAAGCCCGACGAGTCCTGCGCCAAGGACCCGGCGGCTGTCGACTCCGCCGCACCGCGCGAGGTGCGGCACGCCCAAGGCGAGACCGAGGTACCCGAGGACGCCAAACGCATCGTGGTCCTTGATGCCGGCGCCATCGACACACTGTGTGCGCTGGGGTTGCAGGATCGCATCGTCGGAGTCGCACTGGCCGACCGCGCGACGTCTCCCCCGTCCTATCTGGGCACCGTGGTCCATGACCTGCCGTCAATCGGTCCAATGGCATCTCCGGACCTGGCCAAGATCGGTGCCGCCAAACCCGATCTCATCCTGAGCTCGGTTGGCGAGCAGAATTCCTACCTCGACCTGAGCGCCATCGCGCCTACCGTGATCGTGTCCGGCCACGATCTCGCCGAGCACGTCCGGCTGGTGGGTAAGGCCACCAGGCGGACCGCCGATACCGACAAGCTGTGGTCGGGCTTCGTCGATGCCGCCAAGAAGGTGGGCCGCGAGAACGACGCCACACATTTCCAGGCCTCAATAGTCCAGTTCACCGATCAGACGGTGCGGGTGTATGGCGCCAACAACTTCCCTGCTTCGGTGCTCGCCACCGTGGGACTGGATCGTCCTGCCACCCAACGGTTTACCGACACTCCGTTCATCGAGATCAGCGCCGAGGACTTCTCGGCAGTCGAGGGCGACATCGTCTACGTCTCGTTTACCAGCCCGTCGGCCAAGGATCGGGCTGCCCGGATTTTCGGCACCAAGCCCTGGAGGGCGCTCGGCGCCACACGAGACAACCGGGTGTTCGCGGTCAACAACGAGGTCTGGCAGACCGGGGATGGAATTGTCGCGGCCCGCGGGATTCTGGACGACTTGCAGTGGGTCAACGCACCCATCAACTAGATCTCCCAGTCGGCCCGCACCCACCCATCGCCCCAGGCGTTACGCTCCCGGCATGTACCACGTACTGCAGCTGACCTATACCCAACCGCTCGACGTCGTGGACGGTGTCCGCCCCGCACACCTGGAGTGGCTCGACGGCGAGATCGCGGCAGGCAATCTGCTGATCAGCGGCCGCAACGAGGCAGGTACCGGCGGCGTGCTGGTCACCGGCGACATCAGCGCACAGGACGCCGACGCCCTGATCGCCGCCGATCCGTACACCACGGCCGGTGTTGCCGAGTACACCCGAATTGGATTCAACGCTGGACGCAAAGCCGAGATAATCCCTTGAGCGACAAGGGTTTTCCAGAGAATCGCTGGGGCAATCCCGACAGCGCGCTGTCCCGGGCCGCCGCCAAGTTCGCCGCCACCAAACCGGGGTCGTGGACCATCCGAAAGTTGACCCCACTGGACCGGGCCGTCATGGAGCGCACCGGCAGCCGGTACACCGTGCTGGGCCCGTTGGGTTTATCGACACTGCTGCTCACCACGACCGGCCGCAAGTCTGGCCAGCCTCGGGTCTCCCCGCTGCTGTATCTCCACGATGGCCATCGGATCGTACTGGTGGGCAGCAATTTCGGCCAGGAGAAGCACCCGGCGTGGACCACCAATCTGCTCGCCGATCCGCGCGCCAAGGTGACACTGGCCGGCCAGACCATCGATGTGGTCGCGACCCCCGCGCAGGGCGCCGAGCGCGACGACTACTACCGGCGCTTCGAGGCGATGCTCGAGGTCTATTCCGCCTACAAGGGCCGGACCGGGCGCGAGATCAGGGTTTTCATTCTGGAACGTGCCACCTAAAGCTATCCGTTACCGGCAGTATCCGTACCTCCAGTACCAGTTCTGAGCTGGAACTTTAGAATCAGTTTGCCTGAAAAGGCTCCATTTTTGCTCCAATTGGGCTAACGTTCCCCGCAGTCCGCGGAAGGATGGAACGTGATCCAGGAACGCATCGACATTGCCGTCGCCGCTAGGCCCGAAACCGTTCTCGAGGTGCTCAAGGATGTGGAGTCCGTCGATAGTTGGCTGCGCCCACATCTGCCGACGTGGCCGCCGGTCGCCAGCACGATGACTGTGGTCGAATCATTTGACGACGGCTCGCCGCGGCTGGTGCGAACGGTGAGTACCACGCTCGGAATCTCCGATGATTCCCTGACTGAGTACGAGTGGTACCACGACGGCTGCCGGCTCACCCTGCTGGAAAGCAGAACCCTGCGCCATAACGTCAGCCGGTTCACCGTCGTCCCCGACGCCCCCGAATCCCGCCTTACCGCCGACATCTCCCTGGATCTCAAGATCCGATTGCCCGGCCTGCTGGAGCGCCAGCTCAAGAAGACCCAGGTGGGATTTGTCCGCAGCTTCCAGCGCGCGCTGGCCGCGGAATCGGCGCGGCGCGAGCTGAATTCGTAGCGATCCGAGTCAGTGCGAATCCACGCCGACGGCACGACGTTTTCTATCTCGCGATCGACCGACTGCCGCTGGGCACCGCGGTGGCGATCGAATTCCTGGGACCGATCAGTATCGCGGCGATCGGCTCGCGATCCCTCCGCGAAGGATTCTCGGTTCTGGCCGCTCTCGTCGGTGTCCTCCTGATCGCCGACGTGCAGCTCACCGCCGAGCCCGCGGGGATGGCATTCGCACTGCTTGCGGCAATTCTGGGCCGGATACATTGTGCTCGGCAAACATGTTGTGCTGCAGGGTAATCCGGACGACTCACTAGCGATCGGATTCACCGTCGCCATGATCGCGACCGCGCCGGTCTTGGCTCTCGGCATCGCCGGCGCTCATCACGAGATACCCGTCGGCCATGTCCTGGTGCTGGGACTCCTGATGGGCGTGCTCTCCAACGTCATCCCCCTACGGGCTTGACCAGGTGATCCTGCGACGAGCGGGGCGGAGCCACTTCGCAATGCTCCTAGCCCTTCTTCCGGTCTCCGCGACCGTGATCGGCGTGCTCGCTATGCACCAGATTCCCAGCACACCAGAGCTTTTCGGAATCCTCGCGATCGTGATCGCGGTCGCTTCACGCCGAGACGGCGACCCGAATGGCACACCGACCGCATTGTGATCCCCTTGCCGACGGCACCCGCACAAGACTTTCGCAACCTGGCCACTCCTCGCGCTTGCCAGGACGTGCTCAGGCCGGGGCCGTACACTCCGCGGACAACTGGATAGTGACGGACTCGGAAGGTATTGATCGATGAAGACTGCGACCGACTGGGGTACAGAGGTATGGCGATCGGTGGTCTGGATCGGCTGGGTGTTGCCGGTCACCATCGCGGCTTTTCTTACCGTCGTATTCTTGATTGTTCGGTTCACGCGGTGGGGTCGGCAATTCTGGCGCATCACCGGCCAGTACTTCACCACGCGTGAAGGGCGAGTGGGCTGGGCCCTATTGGCACTGGTGCTGCTCTCGGTAGTCGTGAATGTCCGCCTGCAGGTAGTGTTCACCTACTACTACAACGACATGTCAGCATCGATTCAGTACATCGTCCAGGCGCTGGCGCGCGATGGCCAGGGCATGCCCGAGGCCAAGGCATTCTTTTGGCTCAACGTCCGCCGATTCTGCCTTTTAGCGAGCATCTTTGTCGTGATGGTGGTAACCGACTTCTATCTGCTGCAGGCGTTCATCATTCGGTGGCGCGTGTGGCTCACCGACCGCATCACCACCGACTGGCTCTCGAAGCGCGCCTTCTACCGGTCACGTTTCATCGACGACACCATCGACAACCCGGATCAGCGAATTCAGGCTGATATCAACAACTTTGTCGCCATGTCGAGCGCACCGGAGCAGCTACAGAGTTCCTCGCTCCACCTGGCATTCGGTGCCGTGAACGCATGCATCTCGCTGCCCTCGTTCACCATCATCCTGTGGAATCTCTCGGGTCCTCTGAACATTTTCGGATATGAAATGCCCAGAGCCCTGGTGTTTCTCACCTACATCTACGTGATCGTGACGACCTTGATCGCCTTCCGGATCGGGCGCCCACTAATCCGCAGGTACTTCCTCAACGAACGCCTCAACGCCATGTTCCGTTACGCACTTGTGCGCCTGCGCGATACCTCAGAAAGCGTGGCCTTCTACCGCGGCGAAAAGGCCGAGGCCAAGCAGCTCAAGGGCCGCTTCGACGGAATCATCGACAACTTCTGGCAGCTGGTCTATCGGAGCATGGGCTTCACGGGCTGGAACTTCGCGGTATCGCAAACCGCGGCGGTTTTCAATTCCGTTCTGCAGGTTCCGAGGCTGATCGCGGGGCAGATTACCTATGGAGATGTAAGCCAAAGCGCCAGCGCCGCCGGCCAGCTGCAAACCTCCCTCTCCTTCTTCCGGAATGCCTACGACAACTTCGCCGCCTACCGCGCCACCGTCATGCGTCTGGACGGCCTGCTACAGGCCAACGCGCAGTCACGCGAGCTGCCCATGCTCGAGCCCGGCGATCAGGCGGACGGTGTCACGCTTCACAACATCTACGTCCGTAAGCCCAACGGCGACACTCTGATCGACGACCTCAACCTCAGCCTCACCGCGGGGGACGCGCTACTGATCAAGGGACGGTCGGGCGGCGGCAAGACCACACTGCTGCGCTCGCTGGCCGGACTGTGGCCGTACACCGATGGCGACTGGACCCGCCCCGGCGGCGAACACGAGACATTGTTCCTGTCGCAGATGCCCTACCTCCCGCTGGGCGATCTGCGCGCCGCCGTGAGTTACCCGGCACCGCCGGACACCTTTACCGACGAGGAATTGCGCAACACCCTCGACAAGGTGGCACTTGGTCATTTGTCCGACCGGCTGGACGAAGAATCCGACTGGATCAAGGTGCTCTCCCCCGGCGAGCAGCAGCGCGTCGCGTTCGCGCGGATACTGCTTCTCAAACCCAAGGCGATCTTCATGGACGAGTCGACGTCCTCACTCGATGAGGGGCTGGAATTCGCGCTCTACCGCCTGCTCCGCACCGAGGTCCCCGACTGCACACTCGTCAGCGTCGGCCATCGCAGCACGATCGATCAGCACCACGACCAGAAGCTGCAGCTGGAGGCCGATGGCCGGTGGTCGCTGTCCCCCGTCTAAGCGCGCGCTATGTGCGGGGCGAGTAGTGTGAGATCGGTAGCTTCGTTAACTATCGCAAAAGGATGCATATATGGTCACCGTGTCGGCTTATGCCGCCGTTTCCGGTAAGGACCCCCTGGTTCCCACCACCATCGAACGCCGTGAAGTCGGGCCGCACGACGTCTTCATCGACATCAAGTTCGCCGGTATCTGTCACTCCGATATCCATACCGTCCGCGACGAATGGGGACGCGCTAACTACCCCATCGTCCCAGGTCACGAGATTGCCGGCGTCATCACCGAGGTCGGTTCCGAAGTCACCAGATTCAAGCCCGGCGACCATGCCGGTGTCGGTTGTTTCGTCAACTCTTGTCGCGAGTGTGCGAGCTGCCTCGCAGGGCTGGAGCAGTTCTGCGAACGCGGCATGGTGGGCACCTACGGCGCCAAGGACCGTGACGGCACCCAGACCCAGGGTGGGTACAGCCAGGCCATCGTCGTTGATGAGAACTACGTGCTGCGCATCCCCGACAGCCTGCCGCTGGACGCGGCCGCGCCGCTGCTGTGCGCGGGCATCACCACCTTCTCTCCATTGCGGCACTGGAACGCAGGCCCCGGCAAGCGCGTTGCCGTCGTCGGCCTCGGTGGCCTCGGCCACATGGCCGTCAAACTCGGCAAAGCGATGGGCGCCGAGGTAACTGTGCTGAGCCAGTCGCTCAAGAAGATGGAAGACGGTCTGCGATTGGGGGCCAGCCATTACTACGCCACCGCCGACCCGGACACCTTCAAGTCGCTGCGCAGTAGCTTTGATCTGATTCTCAACACCGTGTCCTCGAACCTGGACATGGGCAAGTACCTGGGCCTGCTGGGTGTCGACGGCACCCTGGTGGAATTGGGTCTGCCCGAAAACCCGATCGAGGTCCCCGGCTTCCCGCTCCTGACCAACCGGCGCAGCATTTCAGGTTCGTTGATCGGCGGCATCCCGGAAACCCAAGAGATGCTTGATTTCTGCGCCAAGCATGGCATCGGATCGGAGATCGAGGTCATCGATGCGTCGTACATCAACGAGGCCTACGAGCGCGTCGTGGCCAGCGATGTGCGGTACCGGTTCGTCATCGACACTGCCACTTTGTAAGTTTCATCCCGAGTACAACCGGTGACTGATGTCGTCGGGGTGGCGATGCTGAGGGGATGACCCGCGTCATCCGTTTCAACGCGTTCGACATGAATTGCGTTGCGCACCAATCCCCCGGCCTGTGGCGACACCCCGACGACCAGTCCTGGCGGTACAAGGATCTGTCCTACTGGACAAATCTGGCCAAGCTGCTCGAACGCGGCCGCTTCGACGGACTGTTCATCGCCGACGTGCTGGGCACCTACGACGTCTATGACGCCAGCGATGAGGCGGCCATCCGCCAGGCCGCGCAGATTCCGGTCGCCGATCCCCTGCTGTTGGTCTCGGCGATGGCGCTGGTCACCGAGCATCTCGGCTTCGGGGTCACCACGGGCACCGGATTCGAACACCCATATCCGTTCGCGCGCAGGCTATCCACACTCGATCACCTCACCGGAGGCCGAGTCGGATGGAACGTCGTCACCGGGTACCTACCCGCCGCGGCACGCAACATGGGACAAACCGACCAGCTGGCACACGACGCCCGCTACGACCACGCCGACGAGTATCTGGAGGTGCTCTACAAGCTGTGGGAAGGCTCCTGGGAGGACGACGCCGTCGTCCGCGATGCGGCCCGCGGCGTCTTCACCGATCCCGACAAGGTGCACCACATCGGCCATGAGGGAACGCATTTCACCGTCCCCGGTGTCCATCTCGTTGAACCGTCGCCGCAGCGGACTCCGGTGATCTACCAGGCGGGATCCTCGCCGCGCGGGGTGCGCTTCGCTGCGGAGAACGCCGAGGCGGTCTTCACCGCGGCCCCGACTAAGGACCTGCTACGCCAGACGGTCACCACGATCCGCCGCGAGCTGGAACTCGCCGGACGAGATCCCTACTCCGCCAAAATCTTCAACCTCACCACCGTCGTCACCGGCGAGAACTCCGAGGCGGCGCACGCCAAGCACCGCGAGCTGCTGAGCTATGGCAGCGCCGAGGGCGCACTGGTCTTCATGTCCGGCTGGATGGGCGTCGACCTGGCCCGCTACGGCCTGGACGAGCCGATCGGAAATGTGGACTCCAACGCGATCCTGTCGGCGGTCGCGGCATTTCAGGCCGCCACCGACGACGGTCGGGAATGGACGGTGCGCGACATCGCCGAGTGGGGCGAGATCGGCGGCATGGGGCCGCTTGTCGTCGGCTCCGGCACCGAGGTCGCCGACACCCTGCAGGAGTGGGTGGAGGAAACCGATGTCGATGGCTTCAACCTGGCCTACGCGATCACACCGGGCACCTTCGAGGACTTCATCGAGTACGTGGTCCCGGTATTGACCGAACGTGGCGCATACCAAAATGGCTACACCCCAGGAACATTGCGCCACAAGCTACTGGGCAATGGCGACCGATTGCCCGATGAGCACCGCGGTACCAAGTACCGGATCGGCGGACCGCTGTCGACAATCGTCGATCGACCGTCCACCGTGCCCTCGTCGTCGGGGTCTACCGCGCCCGCGCCTACCCGGGGGCGGGGTAGATTGCGTCCATGGAAAACCGGGGCGTCAAAGCCCTGCTAGTCACATGTGTTGCGGCGCTGTGCCTGACACCCCTGGGCGCCCGCACCGCCTCCGCCGAACCGCCACCGGATTTCCCTGACGTGAGCCGGCTCCCCACAGTCGACTCCCGGCAGTACTTCAGCGTGAAGGTCTATCGTTTCGCCACACCCGATGGTGTCGTATGTGAAAGCGCCGGATGGAATCCGTACTTTCAGTGGACCTGCGTTGGACCGAAAGGCAGCGGGTCAGCTCAATTGGATCTGGGCAGCTATGCGCGGAACAACGGCGCGCCCGCGACGGTGGGCGAATCACAGGGCACCACCGAGATGTCCGGCATTCCGGTGCTACCCGGCCATCACCAGGTGCGGATAGCCGCCCCCGTGCACAACAACCACGGCAGCCAGACAACGCTGATATGTGCCACTCCGGCACCCAAGACCACTGCCTGTTTGGTCGACGATGTCCGTGGTACGCACGGATTTGTGTTGAGCCCAGAACGCAACTGGGCGTTCTAGTTACGCGTTGAGTGCGGTGGCGTCCACACCGGCCAAGGGCCAGCCGCCAGCGGCCAGGCGTGAAGCCACACGCGAAATGTCTTGAGCGGTCGGCTCATCCTTGGTCACATCCGAGATGAACTTCTCGATCTCGTCCTTGCTCACCACGCCGTCCAGCTGCGCAGCCGATACGGGGTCGGTCAGCTTGGCGACCACTTCCTGGACCTGCTCTTCGGTCAGCGTGCGGCGCAGCAGCGCCAACAGCGGGAATCGATCCGTGGGGGGAACCCCCTCCGGGTATCCGGCGGACAGCCAGGAAAGAATCGAACCGATAATCGATGTGCTCGTCACGGTAATAGTGTCCCCGCAGCGGGTTCACAGCGCGAGGTGACATCAGTACAGTTCACCGGCCGTTCATTTGTGAATCCGCCACCACCTGCGACCTGACAGGAAAGCCCCCAAACACTTGACGTATCGGGGGCTTTCATGCCTTGTGACATGGAGAGACCTAGAAATCCCAGTCCTCATCTTCGGTGTTCACGGCCTTGCCGATGACGTACGACGAACCCGATCCGGAGAAGAAGTCGTGGTTCTCGTCGGCATTCGGTGAGAGCGCCGACAGGATCGCCGGGTTCACGTCGGTCTCCTCGCGCGGGAACAGCGCCTCATAGCCCAGGTTCATCAGGGCCTTGTTGGCGTTGTAGCGCAGGAACTTCTTGACGTCCTCGGTCAACCCAACCTCGTCGTAAAGGTCTTCGGTGTAATCGGTTTCGTTCTCGTACAGCTCGTAGAGCAGGTCGTACGTGTACTCCTTGATCTCGGAGCGTGTGGCCTCGTCGGCGCGCTCCAGACCCTTCTGGAACTTGTAGCCGATGTAGTACCCGTGCACCGCCTCATCACGGATGATGAGCCGGATCATGTCGGCGGTGTTGGTGAGCTTGGCGCGGCTCGACCAGTACATCGGAAGATAGAAGCCCGAGTAGAATAAGAAGCTCTCCAGCAAGGTCGAGGCAACCTTGCGCTTGAGCGGCTCGTCACCCCGGTAGTACTCCATGACGATCTCGGCCTTGCGTTGCAGGTTCGGGTTCTCCTCCGACCAGCGGAACGCGTCGTCGATGTCGCGCGTGGAGCACAGCGTGGAGAAGATCGAGCTGTAGCTCTTGGCGTGCACCGACTCCATGAACGCGATGTTGGTGTACACCGCCTCCTCGTGCGGAGTGATCGCATCGGGGATCAAACTGACCGCGCCGACAGTGCCCTGAATGGTGTCCAGCAGCGTCAGGCCCGTGAAAACCCGCATGGTCAACTGCTTTTCGAGATCGGTAAGAGTGTTCCACGACGGGATGTCATTGGATACCGGCACCTTTTCGGGCAGCCAGAAGTTACCGGTGAGCCTGTCCCAGACCTCGGCATCCTTCTCATCGGGAACCCGGTTCCAGTTGATCGCCGAGACGCGGCTGACCAGCTTAAGTTTTTCACTCACGAGACCACTCCTGGAGAACGTCAAACAGATTCGCGGGATTCGCTGACTGTGCCACAGACACTACCCCTGGGGTGAGATATCACGGCGCAACACAACGTGTTGTGGTTAAGCGTGTCGAGCCCAATCGCAGAATCCCTAGTGACGCAAACTTGACACGTGTAAAGTCCGTGGTCATGGGCTCATCCAGGGACAAGATCTACGGGAAAACTATCGCCATCACCGGTGCCGCACGCGGGATCGGATATGCCACCGCCACCGCACTGCTGCGTCGTGGCGCTCGGGTGGTGATCGGCGACCGTGATGTTGAGGCGCTCGGAGCCGCGGTCGAGGGCCTCAAGGAAGAAGGAAACGTCGACGCCCATCCCGTGGACGTGACCGACCCCGCCTCGTTCAAGCGTTTCCTGGAGGCTGCCGGCGCCGGCGGACCGGTCGATGTGCTCGTCAACAATGCGGGCGTCATGCCGATCGGGCCGTTCCTGTCCACGAGCGACGGCGCGATCAGGTCGATGCTGGAGGTCAACCTGTACGGCGTCATCAATGGGTGTCGTCTGGCGCTTCCCGAGATGGTGGCACGCCGCGGCGGTCAGATCGTCAACATCGCATCCGTGGCCGGCCTCATGGCGGCACCCGGTATGGCGGTGTACAACGCGTCCAAGTTCGGCGTTGTCGGCCTGTCCCGCGCGCTGAGCGACGAGTTCGAGCCGCAAGGGGTCCAGGTCAGCGCCGTACTGCCGACCTTCACCAACACCGAACTGATTGCAGGCACTGATTCGACCGGCGCGCAGAAACCCGTCGAACCCGAAGACATCGCGGCGGCCGTGGTGCGGATCATCGAGAAGCCGCGCGTCCAGGTCACGGTCCCGAAGCCACTCGGCGCGGTGACCACAATCGTCAATTCGCTGCCCACCAAGGTCCGCCGATTCATGAGCAAGAAGACCGGAACCGACCGCGTGTTCCTCGAGATCGACACGAAAGCACGCAGCGCGTATGAGAACCGCGCAGGTTCGAGCTTGGGTGTGACCAAACCCGAGGGCGAATAGACGCACTCGCGGCCCTTACTATTTGATACGTGACCGAGAAGCACTACGACATTGCGGTAGTCGGCGGGGGCCCGGCCGGGTCATCCGCGGCCTGGCAGGCCGCCCGCACGGGCGCCAGCGTGGTTCTCGTCGACAAGGCCGAGTTCCCGCGGGATAAGCCATGCGGCGACGGGCTGACTGCCCGCGCGGTGAGTTACCTACAGAAGATGGGTCTGGCCCATGAGGTCGCCCAGTTCCACCGGGTCGATGGCGTGCGCGTCGATAGCGGCAGTGTCTGGGAGCTCACCTTCCCCCAGCGTCCCGGCATGCCCGATCACGGGCATGTGGTGCGTCGGCCCGAGCTGGACACCCTGCTGCTCAAGCATGCCGAGTCCGCGGGCGTCGAAGTGCGCCAGTCCACCGAGGCGGTGGGCCCGATCGGCGATGGCAATCTGGTCAAGGGCATTGAGGTCAAGACCGCGAATGGATCTCGCGAGACCATCTCGGCCGACGCGGTGATCGTGGCCGACGGTGCCTACTCCCCCATCAAGCGCGCGATGAACCTCGACTCGGAGGTCAAGGGGTACACCGCGATTGCGATCCGCGCCGAGATGGAAGCTAACCGCGAAGACTCGAACATGCTCGATATCGACCTGCGGTTGCACCATAACAATGACGCGCTGATCGGATATGGCTGGGTTTTCCCGCTCGGCGCCGGGCGGATCAATATCGGCATCGGGTACGTCAACAGCTACAAGAAGTGGCAGGACGTCAACGCGGCGCAGGTGCTGGACACCTACATGAAGAAGCTGCCCCGGGAGTGGGAGCTTCCCGATCTGGCCGAGCTGCGCAAGAACAAGGGTGTGCGGGCCTGGCGCCTGCCGATGGGATTCACCGCATGGCCACCCTGGCGCCCCGGAGTGCTGTTCGCCGGTGACGCACTGGGCGCGGGCAAGCCGGTCAGTGGTGCCGGCATCTCGAAGGCACTCGAATCCGGCTTGGCGGCAGGCGAATGCGCAGTAGCGGCGTTGCAAAACGCCGGCCCGCAAGACTTCACCAACTACCAGCAGCGGATGAATGACGCCTGGGGCCGCGAGTACCAGCGCGGACGGATCATGCACCGGGCCCTGGGTAATCCGTGGCTGTGCGACAAGGGCATCAAGCTGATGGACAACTCGACCTTCCGCGACAACCTGCTGAAGGTCTTGTACAAGCGGGCCCAGGGCCCCGGCCACAAGCACTGATCTGCCGTGTGGTCGATCCGGCGGCGCGAGATGGTGCTCGCCACCGGACTGTCGAGTGTCGCAGGATTTCTCGACGCGATCGGGTTCGTGCATCTGGGCGGGTACTTCCTGTCCTTCATGAGCGGTAACACGACCAGGATGGCCGCCTCGACGGCCGCCCAACAGTGGGAATCCGCCTACAAGGCAGCCGGTTTGATCGCCATGTTCTTCATCGGGGTGATGATCGGCGCCGTCGCGTCCCGCGTCAGCGGCGACCACGAGCGGGTCGCCGTGCTGGCCGTCGCCTCGACAACCGTGGCCGCGGCGGCGATCACACAGGAATTGGGAGCAGGTGTCGCGGCGCTGCTCGTCACGGCGCTGGCCATGGGTGAGATGAACTCGGTTTTCCAGCGCTCCGGCGAGGTCCAGGTTGGCCTCACCTACATCACCGGCACGGTCGTGAAGGCCGGACAGCGGCTCGTCGATGCGTTCTTCGGCGGACCCCGATGGGTGTGGCTGCGCTACATCACACTGTGGGCGGGCCTGACCGTCGGCGCCGTGTCGGGCGCCGCGACGTACCACCGCATCGGGCTCGATGCGCTGTGGATCGGATGGGTGCTCCTGCTCCTCGCGACGCTCACGACGTGGCTGATACGCCGATCGAGCCCCGCTCGGCCGGTACTAGATCCGGATTAGATCCAGCACCTGCTCCACGCGGGCGGCATCCCCGTCGACTGTCAAGCGTGACAACGGAACCCGGTGCCACAGCGCAAGCAGCAGATCGGACGTGGACGCCGTGATCGTGGCATCCGGTTCGGCGTCGTCATCGACGATGCCGATGGCTTCGGCGTCCACACGTAGCAGCCAGGAACCACCGGCCTCGCTGGCCTGCAGGAGGATCCGCGTTCCCCGAAGGTCTTCCGGGGTACCGCCGTCACGCCCGATACGCCTGGGCGTAAACAGCTCCGACCACTCGCCGATGCCGTCGGCCGCCAGGGCAGCGTCGATGGGTTCGGCGTCCCATCCGCGGTAGGCATGCTCGATGTCCCAGCGGTGTACCGCCACCTCATTTGCCTGGCGGCGATACCAAAATCGCACCGGCCGCTCGCCGAAGGGCGACTTCGTCGGTGCATCAAGGTCTTTCGATGTCAGGGCGGCGATGAGATTGTCGGCGCGATCGGAGTACCAACCGATGACAGTCTCCCCCGACGGAGCGTCTAGGTCGACATCAGTGTACGGAACCTTTTCCCCGATAACGACTCCCACGGCCCAGCGATGCACTCCGCCGAGATGGGCCATCACATCGCGTGCCGTCCAGCCCGGACAGGACGGTGCGTCACGCGCGAGGTATTCGGGCGGGGTGGCAGCGACCGACGCTATCCCCTTTCGCAGTGCTTCCAGCCATTCGTCGGAGCTCATGGATTAGTCATACCACCGACGACTCGGAATCTCACGACGGTTTCGGGCCGAAAAACGTCGTGAGATTCAGACTCGAGGTAAGACAATGCGTCAGCGCCGCCCGCGCTTGGCCGGGATCGGCTTGCTGGCGCGCTTGCCCGCTGCCGCGCGGGCGGCCTGCTTCGCGATGGTCTTCTCCCGTGCGGTGCGCTTCTGTGCGGGCTGATCCTGCCCCCGCGATGACCCGGGTTTGCGGCCCCGCACAATGCCGATGAACTCGTCGACCAGTTCCGTCTGCGGCCCTTCCGGAAAAGCGAGTGCCACCGGGCAGGCGGGCGCATCGGTGATCGGACGGTACGTGAGGTCCTTGCGGTGATACAGCCGCGCCAGTGACTGCGGAACGATGAGCGCGCCGCTTCCTGCGGCGACGAGTTCTATTGCATCCTCAGTGGTTTCCGGCCGGTGATCGACTGGGCTACCGGGAGCACCGGCCCAGGCGAGGACGTCATCGAGTGGGAGCAGCATCGGCTCGCCGTCGAGGTCTGCGGCGGTGAACGTGTCGAAGGCACTGAGAACGTGATCGGTCCGCACCACGATCACCGTTGCCTCGTCGTAGAGGGGAATGACGGCCAGCCCGGAGGTGTCGGCCGGCGGCCGCAGCAGCGCCATATCGACGGTCCCCTCCCGCACCGCAGTGGGCGCGTCGGCTGCCGCAACGACGCACAACTGCAGCGGGACCTCGGGGTGACGCTGCGCCCAGACCCGAGCCCACTTCGCGGGTGTCCCGCCGGGGACGTACCCGAGGGTGAGGGAGCGCGAGGTCACTGCCTCAGGCTACCGATAGGCTGGTCCTATGAGCAGGCTGAACGCGCAGTCCATGAAACCCGCTACCGCGGCGAAAAAGCTGGACGTGTACCTGCAAGCGACACCCGCGGAGTTCCAGGAGAACCCGATTACCCGTGCCGAGCTCGCGGCCCTGCAAGCGGACCCGCCGCAATGGCTCAAGGACCTCCGCAAGAACGGACCGCACCCGAAGAACCTCGTGGCAGCCAAGCTGGGTGTCTCGATCTCCGGTCTCTCACGCGGCGGCGTCGAGGGTGCGCTCACTACCGAGCAGATCAACCAGCTGCTCGAGGAGAAGCCAGCGTGGCTGGTCGCGGAACGCGAGAGCTATCAGAACGTGCTGCGTGAAGAGCGACGCCTGAAGGCTCTGCACGCGGAACAGGCCCGCGAGAACTGAGCCCACACGCGGTACCGCAGTGCGCTACTGGTTCAGCGGTAGTTGCGCGATGACCGGGCCTGTTGGCGTGGTCGAACCTCGGCCGTTCTCGACAGTGAATGCCAGTGCGGTGGAGTCATTGAGGCGAGGTATGACTGCCGTAGTCGAGGGTGCGACGGCCTGAGCATCCATCGTTCCCGCGGACTGCGGCCCGCGGTCGCCGATCAGCCACATTTGGTACACGGTGCCGGGCTGTGGTGGGGCGACATTGTTCATCACCAACACCGCAGTGTTCTTCTGCCGCGAGTAGACGACGGTCGCGGTACCACCGGTGGGAATGGCGCCAGTGACGGTCCGCACATCGGTTGCAGTGAAGACTTGCTGCGCACTCGGAGGCGGAGGCCACAGGATAGTGCCGATTCCGGCGGCGGCCAGCCCGATAGCGGTGGCGGCCGCAACGGCCACGAGGGGCGCCCGCCAGCGATTGATATCTGTTGTCCTGGAAACTCTTTCGGTGTCCCGGGCGACTATCTTGAGTAGTCGTGAGCGAAGCCGGGCCGGGGGTTCGACCGCGGTGCTTGCCGCCAAGGCCGCCATGGTTTCCCGTGTGGCACGCACTTCCTCGGTAAAGGAAAGCGTTTGTTCGGTCGCGCCGGCCGACAGCCAGTGGTCGATCTGATCTCGTTCATCATCGGGCAACGCGTGCAATGCGTAGGGGGCTGCGGCGGCGGTGAGGTCGTTGGGTTCGGTCATGGTGTCCCCAGGCATCGGCGCAGCGCCTTGATTGCGTCACGCATCCGAGATTTGATGGTTGCCAGATTCGTGGCAAGTCGTTGCGAGACTTGGTTATAAGTCAAACCGTCGTAGTAGGCCAGATGCAGGCATTGGCGCTGGGTGTCCGTGAGCGTTTCGAGGCATACGGTGACTTGCCGCTGTTCTTCGTTGCGGATCACCGATTCAGTGACCTCGTCGACAGCTCGCTCGATCGTGGCAGCGCCATAGCGTGACTCGCGGTCGGCCGCAGATTGCTCTGAGCGCACGCGGTCGATGGCACGACGATGAGCCAACGTCATGATCCAGGCAAGGGGCGAGCCGGCGGTCGGGTCATAGCTTTGGGCCGACCGCCAAATCTGTAGGTAGATTTCTTGCGTTGTCTCCTCGCTGTAGCCGGAGTCGCGTAATACCCGCAACACCAGACCGTAAACGCGTGCGCGGGTGTGATCGTAGAGAGCGGCAAACGCCGCGGTATCGCGGTCGGCGACACGGCGCAAAAGGACATCGAGGTCGCCGGTCACGCCCGTGAGCCTAAACGCATCACGGAGAATGTTCACGATGATCCGCGTTTCGGGCGACGCGGCACGAAAAACGACACCCGACGTTGGTAGTCAGTGAATCCGGGCCGCCCGGCCATTGCCTTCTCGGTGCGGCGACCGCCGGTGGCGTGGACCAGGAAGTAGGTCATCAGCACGGGGTACGGCACTGTCGCCAACGATTGCCAACCGGTGATGGTGACCAACCACAGCCCCCACCACACGCAGGCATCGCCGAAATAGTTCGGGTGCCGAGTCCAGGCCCATAGGCCCTGGTCCATGATCTTGCCCTTGTTGGCTGGGTCCTGTTTGAAACGGCGCAGCTGGCAATCACCCACCGCTTCGAAAAGCATTCCGAGCAGCCATAACCCGATACCGGCGGCCAACACGGGGCGCAGTGACTCTGGAGTGGGCCCTTCAACGGCTGAGCGCAGGACGGGTATGGATACCAGCCAGGTGGCGGCGGCCTGGATGACGAAGATCTTGCGGAGCACATGCGGCACAGAGAAATCGGCGCCGAGCAAGTCGCGGTACCGCGGATCCTCCCCTTTACCAGCTGATTTCACCAGCATGTGCCCGGACAGTCTGGCTCCCCATAACCCGATGAGCACGAGCAGCAGAACCCGGCGCTGCCGGTCACCGTCACCGAGCGCGGTGCACACCGCGGCCACTGCGATAAACCCGAGGCCCCATGCGACGTCGACCACGTTGTAGCGGCCGATGCGGTGGCCGATCAGGAAAGTGACACTGTGCACGGCCACCACGGCCCCCAGCGAGCACACCATCACCATCAGAAAGTTCATTGTTGACCTCGCTGGAAAATCCACTGGTGGACATCGAGATACCCGGAACGAAATCCGGCTTCCGAGTACGCCAGGTACAGCTCCCACATGCGGTAGAACGCGTCGTCGAAGCCCAACGCCGACACGGCCTCGCGCCGAGCCGCGAACTGCTGACTCCATAACCTCAGTGTCTCGGCGTAATGGGGTCGCAGGGATACCGTCTCGATGGTCCGCAGATCCGTGGCATCAGTGGTCGTTTCGGCGATTGCCCGCACCGAGGGAAGCAGACCGCCGGGGAAGATGTACTTCTGTATCCAGGTGTGGGTATTGCGGCTGGCAAGCATCCGCTCATGGGGCATCGTGATGGCTTGAAGGGCCAGCCGGCCGCCCGGTTTGAGCAATCGGTCGATGGTTTGGAAATACGTTGTCCAGAAATCGAATCCAACCGCTTCGATCATTTCTACCGACACGATGGCGTCGTATTGGCCCTGCACGTCTCGATAGTCGCGTAGCTCTATCTGCACTCGGTCGGACAACCCGGCACCTTGTACCCGCTGCTGGGCCAGCTTCTGTTGCTCGGTCGACAAAGTCACCGACCGTACATGCGCTCCGCGAGCGGCTGCCGACAAGCACACTTGCCCCCAGCCCGTACCGATCTCGAGAATCCGGGTGCCGGGGCCCACCCGTGCGTGGTCCAGCAAGCGGTCAATCTTGCGCCGCTGAGCATCCGCCAGTATCTCTGTTGCGCCTGGTATGTGGTCGAACAGTGCACACGAGTACGTCATCGTCTCGTCCAGGAACATGGCGAAGAACTCATTCGACAGGTCATAGTGATGCGCAACATTGCGTTGGGCCTGCGGTGGCTCGTTACGTTGGGCCTGAGGGACGCGCGGCACAGCGATACGTCGGAAGCGCTGTAGCACAGGAGGAACCAGGTCCTCCACGGACCCGGCCCACTGGGTGAGAAAGTCGGCCAGCTCCTCGCAATCCCAGTCTCCGGCCATGTATGCCTCACCGAATCCGATCAAGCCTGACCGGCCCAGGCGTCGTGCCAGCGCCGCGGGCCGCCAGATTCTCATGGTGGGCAGGGATGCATCTGCTGCCCCCACGACGGACCCATCGGGGTACACCAACCGCACCGGGAGCCGCGCGGCCGCACGACGCAGCAGCTTGTCGGCTACCACCGCCCGTGCCGCCATCAGCGGCCCGGAAGGAACTGGCGTGATATCCGGCCCGCGATGCGCTCTGATATCGCGCACATCGATGGTGGCGCTGTCGGGATGCCCGTTCACGCCGCCCTCTCCCTCCCGTGTGTAGGTGTGCGCTCTACCACCGGTAGCCCTTTCAGCCACAGCCTGATCCCTTCTATATGGATGGCCAGCGCACCCATCAGCGGCGCCAAGGGCGCAACGGCCTGCAACCACAACAATTCACCGACCCGGGCCCGGCGCCGGATGCCGCGCACCGCGGCGAAGAACGGCCGCTGGCCGCTGCGCTGCAGCGAGACACTGATGTTCAGCGTCTCGCCGGGGCGGGCAGCACGAACTCGATATCGCCCGTCGACGCCGTTGAAGGGAGAAACGTAAAGCTGTTTGGCCACTTCAGAATTAGCAATCGGAGGCAGCAGATATGCGTGTCGCTCGCCGTAAGTGTTGTGGACCTCGGCGATGATGTGCGCGAGATTGCCGTAACGGTCGTGGCACCAGTACAGACTCAGCGGGTTGAAGACATGCCCCAACACCCGCGCCTGCAACAGCGCAGTGACCGTACCGCCACCCAGGTCTACCCCCTGCGAGGCTAAGAATCGGTCTACACGTTGGCGCAGCGTGTCATCGTCGCCGCCCCGGAAATGGTCCCGTGCTTGGAAACTGGCGAAGGCGCCCAGGCCGAGCGGCAGGCGCGGTGGCTTGTCGATATCGATGTACCAGCAATAGCCGCGATAGGTGAATCGGTGCGTGACCGGCGAACGCCGCACATGAATGATCCGGGTGCGGTACAGGCAGGGAACCGTCGTCGCGGAATTCATCGTGCTCCCACGTGGAGCTCGCGCTTGGCAGCCGCACCAACCGGCCAGTCCCGACCCAGTGCTTGTGCTGCGCGTAGGCCCGAGGCGGCGCCGTCCTCATGGAAACCCCATCCGTGGTACGCACCAGCAAACGCGATCTGGTCATCGTTGAGGCTTGACAGTCTGCGTTGGGCGGCAACAGATTGCGACGTATAGACCGGGTGTTCGTAGGTCATCTCGGCAAGCACCGCCCCGGGGTTTACCAAGTGCTCGCCGCCGAGGGTAACCAGAAACCTGCGCGGGCCAGGCAATCTCATCAGCCGGGTGATGTCATACGTCACCACGACGCCTTGGGTACCGCCGCCGCACAGGTAGTTCCACGATGCACGGGCGTGTGGATGTCGCGGCAATAGCGACTCATCGGTATGTAGTTGTGCGGAATTGCTCACGTACCCAATGGCACCCAGCACCGCACGCTCGGCATCGGTCGATTGCGCCAGCAGGGCCAGTGCCTGATTGGGGTGCGTCGCGATCACGGCGGCATCGAACACCTTCGGCGGGTGCCCCGCGGCTGTCACCACAACGCCCTCGGGAGTCCGTCTGATCTGGGCGACAGGGGAAGCGGTGAACGCCTCGTGTAGGCCGCGTATCACTGCGTCGACATACGTGCGCGAGCCCCCTGTGACTGTTTTCCACTGCGGCGACCCGAATACCGACAGCATGCCGTGATGGTCCAGGAACCTGAACAGGTACGGCGCCGGGTACGCCATGGCCTGTCCGGGCGGGCAGGACCACACGGCGGCCACCAATGGTGTCAGGAAGCGGCCGAGGAAGAACTGTGAAAAACCCAACTGCTGAACGAAATCCCTGAGACTCAGGGCGTTGCCGTCCGCGTCAGGGTCAGCGAGCAGTCGGCGAGCGTGGCGATGAAACCGCTTGATCTCTACCAGCATCCACAGATAGCGGGGACTCGCCGTGGCGGGCGAGGCGAAGAGGCCGCGTACGCCCCTCGCACCGGCGTACTCCAGCCCAGTGCTGTCGTCGCGCACCGACATCGACATATCGGTGTCGTCGGTGGCGATACCGAGTTCGTCGAACAATCGGCACAGTGTGGGGTAGGTCCGGTCGTTGTGCACCAGGAACGCGGTGTCGACCGCGGTCAGCGCACCTTGGCCGGCATCGACGAACTGGGTGTGAGCGTGGCCCCCGAAACGCACATCGGCCTCGTACAACGAGACCCGGTCGTAGGCGGACAGCACATAAGCTGCGGTCAATCCGGCCACCCCACTGCCGATGACGGCGATGGACCGTGCCCCGCCGGGTCCAGATATTTCACTCACACCCGGTATTCGGAGTAAACCTGCCCGCGGATGGGTACTGCCTCTATCGGATGGCGTCTCGGCGCGGGCTAGGCCTTTTTACGCAACCGACCCATCCAGATGACGTTCGGCACCGAATAGACAACAGAGCTGCGCACACATGCCCCTGGAGCGCATCCACTCCTCAGAAGAAAGGGCGGCAGGTAGACGTCCCCGCACCGCCAATGAAAGGTTCTGCCCAGATGCCAGACTCACCGCGACTGCGCCCGCATTTCGCCGATGTCCAGGCCCATTACGACCTGTCGGATGACTTCTTCCGCCTTTTTCTCGACTCGACTCAGACTTACAGCTGCGCCTACTTCGAGCCCGACGATATGACTCTCGAGGAAGCGCAGCTGGCCAAGATCGACTTGGCGTTGGGCAAGCTGCACCTTGAGCCCGGGATGACGCTGCTGGATGTGGGGTGTGGTTGGGGCGCCACCATCAACCGGGCATTGGAGAAGTACGACGTCAACGTCATCGGTTTGACCCTGAGTAATAATCAGAAGGCGCACGTCGAGAAGCTTTTGGCGGCATCGTCGAGTACCCGGTCAAAGACCGTCCAGCTGCACGGGTGGGAGGAGTTCGAGGGCAAGGTCGACCGGATCGTGTCGATCGGCGCGTTCGAACATTTCGGCTTTGACCGCTACGACGACTTCTTCAGGTTCGCCTACAACGCGCTACCCGATGACGGCGTGATGCTGCTGCACACCATCACCGGACTGCACCCGAAGGAGATCGTGGCCAAGGGCCTGCCGCTGAGCTTCGAGCTGGCGCGCTTCATCAAATTCATGGTCACCGAGATCTTCCCCGGCGGACGAGTGCCGTCCATCGACATGGTGCGCGAGCATGCCGAGCGGGCGGGCTTCAGCTGCACGCGAATACACCAACTACAGCCGCACTATGCCAAGACCCTGGACCTGTGGGCGGCGGCACTTGAGGAACACAAGGATCAGGCCATCGCTATCCAGGACGAGGTTGTGTATGAGCGGTACATGAAGTACCTCACCGGATGTGCGAAGTATTTCCGCATCGGCTACATCGACGTCGCCCAGTTCACCCTCTCCAAGCTGCACCTCCCATATCTCGAGAACGAAAGGAGCAAGAAATGAGCGCCATCGTGCCGCTCTGGACCCTCGGTGTCGAACTGCTCAAAGCCGCGGGCAATATCTTCGGGGTCCGCACAGGCACCGAAGAACCGCAATACTCGTCACGGCCACTGACCGCTTCGGTGCAGATCAGGCAGTACAGCAGCCGAGTCGCGGCAGAAACGATCGTCTTGGCCGATGATGACCTGGCACGCAGTGAGGGCTTTCGCCGCCTTGCGGGTTACATTTTCGGCAAGAACCACCGGCAGGCCAAGATCGCCATGACCGCACCGGTAGCCCAACAAAACGACACCATCGCCATGACGGCCCCTGTTGGCCAATTATCAAGCGCTGCTGGCGGTTCAATAATCCGGTTCTACATGCCGGCGAAATGGACACTGGCTAGCCTGCCCACTCCCGGCGATGAAAGCATCCGGCTCACCGAAGTGCCCGCTGAAACGCTCGCAGTGCTGCGCTTCAGCGGTGACCGATCGGCGGCCACCGTCGCCAGACGCACCGATGAGCTGCTCAATATCCTGCGCAACAACGACATACAGATCGCGGGCGATCCCCAAGCCTGGTTCTACGACCCACCGTGGACACTCTCGTGCGCTCGACGCAACGAGGTCGCAGTCCCGATCCACGCACGGGGTGACGACGCCCTCTAAAGGGACACGTAGAGCGCTTCGAAACCAGCCTTCCCGATGATCGGAGACTTATGGGTAGCAGTGGTTCGGTGATTGTCGACGCGCCCGTCGAGGACGTATTCGCCTGGTATTCCAGGCCGGGCGCGTTCAGACGCTTGGCTGCACCGTGGGCGCCGCTCGAGCTGCGTACCGAAGCGGCCTCGCTGTGTGACGGGACTGCCGTACTGGACTTGCCGGCAGGCCTGCGCTGGGTCTCCCGGCACAATCAGGATGCTTTCCTGCCCGGCCGACGATTCGTCGACGAAGGCGTCGCGACGGGACTGCGGTCGGCGGTAAGTGGTTTGTTGCCTTGGCGGCATATCCACGAGTTCGAGCCACTCGACGGCGGCCGCACTCGGGTACGCGACACCATCGAGACCCCCATTCCCGGAAGGTTTCTGGCCGAACTCATCGCATATCGTCACCGGCAGCTCACCGGGGATCTGGCCGCACACCGCATGGCCGCCGACCACGGAATGAACGCCTCGACAGTGGCAATCACCGGCGCATCCGGCCTCGTGGGTACCGCACTTGCCGCCTTCCTGAACACTGGTGGGCACCGCGTGATCCGCCTGGTCCGCGGAAAGCCGATCCACCGCACCGACCGGAACTGGGAACCAGACGACCCGGACCCGGCCGCACTGGAAGACGTCGATGCCGTCATCCATCTGGCGGGTGCCACCATCGCCGGACGCTTCACCCCGCGGCACAAAGAGCTCATCGCCTCAAGCCGAATCGAGCCCACTCGCCTGCTTTCCCGAGCTGCCGCATCCGCAGGTGTTCGCACGTTCGTCTGCGCCTCGGCGGTGGGGTACTACGGAAAGAACCGAGACGATGAAACCCTCACCGAAACAAGCCCACCCCCGCCGACGGCAGACTTTCTTTCCAACGTGGTCGCTCGTTGGGAGCAGGCAGCATCAACAGGCGAGAGCGCCGGGACACGGGTCGTCACTGTCCGCACCGGCATTGTGCAGTCACCACGCGGCGGAACCCTCAAGCTCCTGCTACCGCTTTTCCGGGCGGGTCTCGGCGGGCGACTGGGCTCTGGCACCCAGTGGTTGCCTTGGATCGGCATCGACGACTTGGTCGACATCTATCACCGCTGCCTGTGGGACCTTTCACTATCGGGCCCCCTCAACGCCGTGGCACCCGGCGTAGTCCGCAACGTCGAATACACGCGCGCACTGGCCCAGGCAGTCCACCGCCCGGCGGTCATACCAGTGCCTGCCTTCGGCCCCGCACTGCTGCTCGGACGCGAGGGTGCCGAAGAGCTCGCGATGGCAAGTCAGCGTGTTTCTCCCGCAGCACTATTGGACCGCCAGCATGTTTTCCGGACTCCCAGCATCGGTCCGGCCTTGGGCCATCTTTTGGGAAGTCATCTCCGCTCGTGACCGCTATCTGGTGGGCCCGCCGCGACTTGCGGTTGGCCGACAATCCCGCACTCCAAGCCGCGGCCGCGCGCAGCGATGTACTTGCCGTGTTCATCCTGGACCCGCAGTTGCTGAGCGGCGCACCACGTCCGCGGGATGCGTGGCTTGCCGCCAACGTTGTTGACCTTGACAACCAACTCGACGGGCGGCTCTGCCTCCATTCCGGTGCGCCGGAACAGGTCCTTACAGGGCTCGCGGAACGTGTCGGCGCAACTGAGGTGCACGTAAGCCGGGAGACGACCCCTTTCGGTAGGCGCCGGGATACGTCGGTATCGGCCGCGTTGGCCGAGATCGGCGTGGACTGGATCGAGACGGGCTCACCCTACGTAGTGACGCCGGGGCGGATCACCAAATCCGACGGGTCCCCGTACCGGGTATTCACCGCATTCGAACGCGCCTGGCGCGAGCACCACTGGCCGCGCCCCGCCCACCTGAAAACGAGGCCTTCCTGGACCAAGCCTCCCGAGCCCGCGCAATTGGGTCCCGTCAGGTCGGCACTCACAGAACTGGCCCAAAGATGCAGCATCACCATGCCGCCCGCGGGCGAGGTAGCGGCCCGCATGTTGTGGGAACACTTCCTCACACACGATCTCACCGGGTATGCCGTACGTCGTGACCGCGCCGATCTGGACGCCACATCCAGGATCTCGCCCTATCTGAAAGTCGGCGCCATCCATCCCCGCACCATGCTCGCCGACCTGGCCGCCATCGCGGGCCAAGACGCCGCCAAGTTCGTTTCGGAGCTGGCCTGGCGAGACTTCTACGCCGACGTGCTCTATCACCAACCACACTCCGCGCACGCCGACTTAACCGATGCCCTAGCGCATTTGTCCTACACCGAACCCGGCGAGGGCTTTACGGCCTGGCAGCGCGGAGAAACCGGATACCCATTGGTTGATGCAGGTATGCGGCAACTACTTGCCGAAGGTTGGATGCACAACCGAGTACGGATGGTCACCGCGAGCTTCCTTACTAAGGATCTCCACATCTGGTGGCCGCACGGAGCCAAGCACTTCATGAACCACCTCATCGATGCCGACAGCGCATCCAATACACACGGCTGGCAATGGGTCGCAGGAACGGGCACCGATGCCGCCCCGTACTTCCGGGTCTTTAATCCGACGGCTCAGGCACAAAAGTTCGACCCGAATGGCGATTACATACGCAAATACATCCCTGAACTACAGCACCTGCCCGGCACCTCAGCCCTCACGCCCTGGAAGCACTCCGACGGCCACCTTCACGGATATCCGACTACCATCCTCGATCACGCAGAGGAAAGAAACATCGCGCTGCACCGTTACCGGGCCAGGCAAGACCACTAGCTATTCAGCTGCCACACCGAGAAATTCAGCACCGCCGCGAAGGTCGTCCATGCTAAGTAGGGAAGCAACAAGATTGCGGCCCAACGGCTTCTGTGCCAGAACAGCATCACCGTTGCGGCAATGAATCCCCACAGCACGAGGATCTCGATGAATGCCGTTCCCCGCCAGCCAAGACCAAAGAACAGGGGTGTCCACGCCATGTTCAGGACGAGCTGTATCCCGTACGCCGCCAGAGGCAGCCGGTTCTCTGGTGAGGGATATGACCGCCATACCAGCCATGCCGATACCGCCATCGACGCATACAGCACGGTCCACATAGGGCCAAACAGTGCGGCCGGTGGAGCCCAACCGGGCTGTTGCAGACGCCCATAGGTTTCCGCGGCACTCGTTACGGCCACCCCGCCGACTCCCGCAGCGATCGTCACCGCAATGGCAGAGACGGCAAGCCCAGCCCCTTCCCTGGGCCACCGGCGCGAAATCCCTTGAGTCATAACGCCATAATAGACAGAATTCGCACGTTGGTGACACTCCGCCCAGATCTAGGTTCACTATGCGGGCAACACCCAGAGGCGTACCCGAGCGTGAGCGAACGCACAGTTCATGAAACCCGCCGCCGCGGCGAGGAGTTGGACGTGTACTTGTAGGCGACCCCTGCAGATCGATCAGGTGCCCGAGGAGAAGCCGCCGTGGCTAATCACCGAACGCCAGAGCTACCAAGAGGTGCTGCGCCAAAACTCCACTCCGACGGCGCGAAGAATCCGTGCGATGGCAGAGCCGCTCTTCACAAACGCACGACGTCGAACTCTTCGATCGCGCGCGCCAGCATGGGGAATCGTCTGTGAGCCCGCGGATCGCCGTGGCGGCAATCATCGTCGCAGCGGCGAACCAAAGTCCGCTTCTTGTGTGGCAACAAGCTGACGGCCGACTACCAGCGCGTGATCAAGCCCTACTCACTAGATTGCGCGTCCCACTCACGTCGGTATGCCTCCATAAAAGGCTGGGCAATCTGCTCGCCCTTAGGAGTGATATTGAGCAACCATTTACGCTCCCACTCGCCGTCAGCAAAGTGGTTAACGTATGCGTCTGCAATCTGGCCCAATGTACCTTCGGTGTCAGAGGCCCGGACAAATCCTGACGCGCTCGGAGGATACGAGCCTAGTTCGAAAAGCCCATCATCCGTAAGTGAACGGATCAGTGCGAGAGTGTTGCGCTGGACTGCGCTAAGGGGCGCTTTGGGGTCTGATTGCTGTACATGCCAGTGAACAAGGGCAAGTTCCACCCAATCGCCCATACCTTCGATTAGGACCTTTTGACCCGGCGTAAGACTCTCATAGGCCATCTCTACCTCCGTTGATTCCCTTGCAGTCAGAGGCGTTTCGATCCTCATTACGGGTCCTCCACTTCGAAGTTACCCGACCCACCGATGATGTCATTGGCAATTTCATGGTCATTGGGAACTATTTGGTGCGGAATCGTCTCGAGAATTCCCGGCGGCGCGCCAACGGGAAAGCCCCCACCCCGAGGTGCCGGAGGGGCAACTGGTGCTGAACCGGCCCTTGGAGCGGCTGGCGAGGGAGAACCGGCCCTTGGAGCCGCAGGCGCCGCAGCCCCCTCTCTCGGCACACCTCCACCTCCCTCCGCAATTGGGGCCCTGTGGACCTTGTCTGTCGGGCGCCCCTCGCTGTTCTTTGGATAGACAACATCGACCGCCGGCCCCTCAGACTTTCCGCTCGTGTCTCTCCAGTTCACCTTCGTGCCGTCCGGCAACTGCACCCATTCACCCTTGTAATTGGGGTCTTGGATCGGTTTTCCACCTCGCGACCATTTGTCATACCAACCACGAAGGTCCGCATCGGTAGGCACCTGCCTGATCGGCGGGTTCTTTCCACGGGGAAGCCCGGCAATTTCCTGTCGAATCTGGTCACCCGTCATCGGTACCGGCGGATCAGGGGGCACCGGCGGGGCAGGCAGCGCGGGCTGCGGACCACCGAATTTCATCGGAGAAGCTGCTGGACCGCTTGCCGAAGTCGCCCACCCCACCATCTCTGCTGGCGCTTCACCCGCCGCCCCCGTCGGCACTCCACCCGACCCCACGCTGCTCACCGAGTTGACCGCACCAGCACCTTGCGAGGTCAGCTGCGCACCCTGCCCGACAAGATCAGTGCCCTTCGACACAGTGTCATTGAGTTGGGTGAACTGTTCAGTTTGCGGTTTCAGCTGTGGGTTGGCGTCCCCGACCGCCTGGGCGACCTGATCAGCTTCTCCCTGAGCAGTTTTCACAATCTGACTACCCGCATTCACCGCGTCGGCGGTGCCCTGGATTCCTTGCGAGACACCCTGCACCACCGTGACGGCGTCTTGCGGATTCACTGCACCAGATTGCGCCGACGATGCGAGTGAGGCACCGGCTTGCGCAGCCGAGCCGAAACCCTGCGCGGCCTGCCCGGACGACTGCCCGATCTGCTGGCCGGACTGCACATAGGT
This sequence comes from Mycobacterium sp. D16R24, assembly GCF_002013385.1. Taxonomy (NCBI): domain Bacteria; kingdom Bacillati; phylum Actinomycetota; class Actinomycetes; order Mycobacteriales; family Mycobacteriaceae; genus Mycobacterium; species Mycobacterium sp. D16R24. The sequence goes on from NZ_MAEV01000033.1 coordinate 31,498, forward strand.
CTGCACATCACCCGGAAGACCCTGCACCGCTTGGGATGCATCCTGACCGAGCGCCTGAGTATCCGGGCCCTGCTCCTGCTCGTCCTGCTTACGCCGCCGCGTCGACGCCGCACCGAGTAGCAGCGAGGCCAGGTCGGTGTTCTGCGACTGCTTATCGCGGTCGCCCTGCTCGTCCTTGTCGTCCTTCTTCTTGTCCTTCGACGGTAACTTCGTCGACTGCTGCTGCTTCTGGTTCTGTTTATTCTGCTGCAGCTGCTTGGTCAGATCGTCAATGCGCTGCCGATCCTGACCGGACTGCTGCTGTTTCTCCTGCAGCTGGCGAGTCAGGTCATCGATCTTCTGCTGATCCGACGACTGGTTCGGCTGCTGCCCCGCATCCTGTTGAGGCGGTTGCTGTTGAGGTGCCTGCTGCGCGCCCTGATTCGGTTGACCACCTTGCGATCCCGCATTGTTGCCCGGGTTGGTTTGTCCGCCGTTGAAATCTGGATTCGGCCTGCCCGGTCCTTGGGTATACGGCGTCGCGTTCTGGTAATTGGGAGGCTGAGTGCCGTGCGCGGGCTGATCCCACCCTTGCTGAGGACCCTGCTGCCCACTGGAGCCGTGAGCACCGTTGTTGCTGATCGAGGGTGCCTGAGTGTTGTAGATCGATATCGAGCCGTTTTGATCCATCGGCGGCTGATTGATACCGCCCTGATAGTCCGGCATCTGCGGCCCACCCTGACTGGGAGGCTGAAACATCTGCCCACCCCCAGGAGGGCCATCGCTACCGCCCGGCCCTCCACAATCCGGCGGGCACGCCGCGCGCGCCACCGGCACCGTCGCCGGCGTGAACCACCCCAAACCCAAACCACTTGCCGAGAACATCAACACCGCAACAACACCCGCAGTCGCCGTAGCCTTCTGCGAGGCATCAGTAGCCCACTTGTAAAGCCCGCCAAGACCTTTCCACCACCCCAGATTCGAGCCGATCGCCCACAACAACACGAAGGCGATCGCGGCAATAGCGGGAAACACATCGGGGCCGGTAATCCATACATACAACCGCGGGGCGATTCCGGCGGTCAGCAGCACCAACCCCAAACCACCACCGATCAAAGCCGCCACCAGGCCCGGATGCCACAGCCCTTCCGGCGCGCCGCGCCTGCCGGTCGTCTGATCACGCTCAATGAGCAGGCCCGAATCGGTGAGAGCTTCCTTGGCCAAACCGGTCAAGTACCGGCCGCCAGCGAACAGTGCTGCACCGGCAAGCACCGCGACGAGCATCTGACCAACCCCAAGCGATAACGACCAGCCACGCTCACCGGTGAGGTGCTGCCACCAGCTGGCATATCCGCCCCGAAACACCCACCACATCCCCAACGCCCCGGCGACCACCGCCGCAGCCGCTACGATCGCCAACAAGGGTTCTGACAAACGCTCCTTGGCTTCATCAGATAGCGCGGCCGTTACTGGCTTGGCGCCCCACATCGCGAGCTTGATCCCGCCTCCGAGCGCTGTCATGCCCAGCAGCAACAACCCGGCCCAGCCGATCAGCTCTGCTGCACCATCGCCACTGCGGTACAGGCGGTGCAACGCGGCCACCGAGCCAACCACCAGGGCGCCTCCAGCAGCGAAAGCCGCTAGCCGACGACCGAAGCCACCTTCAACCCGGAGATGCGGTTCAAGATTCCGCGCAGGCAACTCTTGTGTAGCCGCAGCAGAATGTGCCAGATCACGGCAGTCCGTTACCGCTGTTAGCTGTTCAGTCGATCGATCGTTCCCCGCCACGCCGCCTCCGTCGAATCCCGCAAAGCCCTCAGGGACGTGACACTACGCCCCGATAGAGACACCTGTCCATGTGGATAGCAAACACTCTGCTTGCTGAAGAGAACCCATAGGGGGAAGCGAGCAGGGCCACGAAACGTGCAGATGCATCCCTCGACACCGAGCTCGATCGGGCTCTCACCCGATCGCGTGGCCTCCACCGCACCGAGACTATCGGCGACGGATACGTGCTGCGGACCGTCGAGGCTACACCGCCGACGGCAGCCACGTATCCGGCTGATCAGGGTTAGGTGCAGGCGACCAGAGACAGCTGGTTGAGCGGCGAAAGTAGATCGCCGTCGCCCAGATAAAGAAGCAGGCCAGGGAAAATTTTCCCTGGCCTGCAACCTAACTGGAAGAGCCTCACAGCATGCAGGAGACGCAGCCCTCAACCTCGGTGCCTTCCAGCGCCATCTGACGTAGCCGGATGTAGTACAGCGTCTTGATTCCCTTGCGCCAGGCGTAGATCTGCGCCTTGTTCACGTCGCGCGTGCTGGCGGTGTCCTTGAAGAACAGCGTCAACGACAGACCCTGATCCACGTGCTGAGTCGCCGCAGCATAGGTGTCGATGATCTTCTCGTAACCGATCTCGTACGCGTCCTGGTAGTACTCCAGGTTGTCGTTCGTCAGGTACGGCGCCGGGTAGTACGCGCGCCCGATCTTGCCTTCCTTGCGGATCTCGATCTTCGAGGCCACCGGGTGGATCGAGGACGTGGAGTGGTTGATGTAGGAAATCGATCCGGTCGGCGGCACCGCCTGCAGGTTCTGGTTGTAGATGCCGTGCTGCTGCACCGACTCCTTCAACCGCTGCCAATCATCCTGTGTCGGAATGCGAATCCCGGCGTCGGCGAAGAGCTGCCGCACCTTATCGGTCGCCGGTTCCCACACCTGCTCGGTGTACTTGTCAAAGAACTCACCGCTGGCGTACTTCGACCTCTCGAAGCCACCGAAGCTCTTGCCGCGCTCGATGGCAATACGATTCGACGCCTTCAGCGCGTGGTACAGCACCGTGTAGAAGTAGATATTGGTGAAGTCCACACCCTCTTCGGAGCCGTAGTAGATCCGCTCGCGAGCCAGGTAGCCGTGCAGGTTCATCTGCCCAAGACCGATGGCGTGAGAGTCGTTGTTGCCCTGCTCGATTGAGGGCACCGACCAGATGTGCGTCTGATCCGATACCGCGGTCAGCGCGCGGATCGACACCTCGATGGTCTGCGCGAAGTCCGGGGAGTCCATCGTTTTGGCGATGTTCAGCGAGCCCAGGTTGCACGAAATGTCCTTACCCACCTTGGCGTACGACAGGTCATCGTTGAACAACGAAGGCGTCGACACCTGCAGGATCTCCGAGCACAGGTTCGAGTGGGTGATCTTGCCCTCGATGGGGTTGGCCCGGTTCACGGTGTCCTCGTACATGATGTACGGGTAACCCGACTCGAACTGCAGCTCGGCGAGGGTCTGGAAGAATTCGCGCGCCTTGATCTTCGTCTTGCGGATCTGGCCGTTATCGACCATCTCGTAGTACTTTTCGGTGACGTTGATGTCGGCGAACGGCACCCCATAGGTGCGCTCGACGTCGTACGGCGAGAACAGGTACATGTCCTCGTTCTTCTTGGCCAGCTCGAAGGTGATGTCCGGAATCACCACGCCCAGCGACAGCGTCTTGATGCGGATCTTCTCATCGGCGTTCTCCCGCTTGGTATCCAGGAAACGGAAGATGTCCGGGTGATGCGCATGCAGGTACACGGCCCCGGCGCCCTGACGAGCACCCAGCTGGTTGGCATAAGAGAACGAGTCTTCCAGCAGTTTCATGATCGGGATGACACCCGAGCTCTGGTTCTCGATGTTCTTGATCGGCGCGCCGTGCTCACGAATGTTGGTGAGCAGCAGGGCCACACCGCCACCGCGCTTGGACAGCTGCAGCGCCGAGTTGATGGAGCGCCCGATGGACTCCATGTTGTCCTCGATGCGCAGCAGGAAGCAGGACACCGGCTCGCCGCGCTGCTTCTTGCCCGAGTTGAGGAAGGTGGGGGTAGCCGGCTGGAAACGTCCGTCGATGATCTCGTCGACGAGTTTCTCGGCCAGCGTGGTGTCACCCGAGGCCAGCGTCAGCGCCACCATGACCACGCGATCTTCGAAACGCTCCAGGTAGCGCTTTCCGTCAAAGGTCTTCAGCGTGTAAGAGGTGTAGTACTTGAAGGCGCCCAGGAAGGTCGGGAACCGGAACTTCTTCGCGAACGCCCGGTCCAGCAGCGACTTCACGAAGTTACGCGAGTACTGATCGAGTACCTCGCGCTCGTAGTACTCCTTCTCGATCAGGTAGTCGAGCTTCTCGTCCTGATTGTGGAAGAAGACCGTGTTCTGGTTGACGTGCTGCAGGAAGTACTGCCGCGCTGCCGCAGCGTCCATGTCGAACTGGATTTTGCCCTCGGCGTCATACAGATTGAGCATGGCGTTGAGGGCGTGATAGTCCAGCTCGCCGTGAGCCGAGCCGTGCGCAGAGGTCACAGGTTCTGCAGTTGTCGCGGTTGGCGCCACGGTGTGTCCTTCCAAAATTCGTCGAGTCCAGAGAGCACCTGCTGCACGTCTTCTACGGTGCCCATGAGTTCAAAGCGGTACAGATATGGCACGTCGCACTTGGCCGAGATGACCTTGCCGGCGTAGCAGTACTCCGCACCGAAATTAGTGTTCCCGGCCGCGATAACCCCGCGGATCAGGGACCGGTTGTGTTCATTGTTGAGAAACTTCACGACCTGCTTGGGGACGTATCCCCCGGCCTGGCCGGGAACCGGATGCCCACCGCCGTACGTCGGTACGACCAAGACATAGGGATCGTCAACCTCGATGTCGCCACGCAGCGGGATCCGGGTGGCGGGAACACCCAGCTTCTGAACGAAGCGGTGGGTGTTCTCCGACACGCTGGAGAAATAGACCAGATGGGCCATGCCCGGCTCCCGTACTACTTATTAGGCAGACACTGCGACTGCGCCAGCGAGCGTCTTGATGCGGTCCGGACGGAAACCCGACCAGTGATCGTCACCGGCCACGACCACGGGCGCCTGCAGGTAGCCGAGCGCCATCACGTAATCGCGCGCCTCGGGAACCTCGGTGATGTCCACGACGCTGTACTCGATGCCCTGCTTGTCGAGGGCCTTGTACGTCGCGTTGCACTGTACGCAGGCGGGTTTGGTGTAGACGGTGATGCTCATGCGTAGCTCCTCAGCGAATCGATCGTGTACATCTCAACAAAGTTTTCAGCAGTCCAGCACCCCGGAAAATTCCGTGTCGCCCGTGGTGGCTGAGCGCCAGGATCAGCCAGAAGATCTGGCGAGAATCCGGGCCGGGCGGCCCGGATTGATTCCCGGCCTTTCGGTGTTCCAGACACTACACCTAGTGTCCGACAATCGGAACCTATACAAGATGTTCTGAACAACATTCATGAAATTCCCTGGTCGTGAGACCTGACACCCCTGAAATATGGGCGTGTCGTACGCGCGGCGTGTCCAGGCGTCCGGCAGTGGCTGGACCACATGTGGTGTCTACCCCCGGGCACCGACACCGGCTAGCAGATCACCCACCGCCGGGCAAACCCTGCAGCCCGGCGAGCCTGTGGAAACTGTGGAGTTCTGTGGACGAATCTGGGGACAGATTGCGATCTAGCGGAAGAGTCCCACGTTGTCGGCCACCCACTGCGCGAAAGTGGTACCCGGGTACCCGGTCAGTTCGGCCACCAAGGTGTTCGCCGGCTGTTCGAAAGCAGGGTCGGTCAGGGTCTCGACGTACCACTGGGCCCGATCTCCCATCGTCGGCCTCAGCTCACGTACCACCTCTTCAGGTGAGCTGATCACATAGCGCACCTCCACGCCCGCCACATCGGCGATGGTCTGCACCAGCTGCTGCCGGGTCACCCCCTCCGGACCGGTAATCGGGTACCTCTTACCCAGGCGCTCATCGCCCGAACAAAGAACCGCCGCGGCCACCCGCGCGATGTCATCCATGGCGATGGGTGATTGGGCCACGTGGCGCTCCGGTTCGTGGACCGCGCCGGTGCGGTTGATCTGTTCGGCCCACATCGCGTAGTTCTCCATGAACTCATTTCTGATGAAATGGCCATTGACGGCTGTTGACGGATCATCATTGTCTTCGCAGTTCAAATGCCATAAATGACTATTGGACAACAGCGGTGAGCGATGGCTATTGACGGCTATGTTACGTACGTTTTGCGTACGGATATGGTGCAGACGACGATAGGGCCTGATCCCGTCTTAGCGCCGCACCCTTCTGTCACGATGGCTGTGGCCAAGTCACACCAATGCGATTCGGGTTGTGCGCCAGCCGTTTTGGGCTGATGCGCTCGCGGGGCTGCGCCACCCACATGAACTCGATAGGCGATGCAATGCTGGGTCCCACAACGGCTTTGGATAGCTCCGAGGCCGACAACCAGGGAAGGTTTTGCAGGATGACCCCATCACGGTTAGGCATGCAGGAGGCTGCCGCGTACCTCGGCGGTGTACCGGAGAACACGATGCGGTATTGGCGTGCCACCGGGACGGGGCCGCGTAGTTATCGGCTAGGTCGGCGTTGCGTGTACGACGTAGCCGATCTGGAGCCTAAAACACCACCCGATGTGCGGGGGCAAGGTCATTGACACGCCGATGACAGTCACTATCCCGCCCACCACACGGGGACGGAAGCCAGGGGCGGCTACTTCGATCCGACGAAAATCCAGATCGTATGGAAGCAGGAGCAATAGGCCAGGTGGCCAACCTGCGAGAATCAACACCCAGTCGCGACGGGAACGGGGAAAGCGAATGAAAACAACCGGGACGGAACGTGCTCAGGAACGCACGGCCCTGAAAGCGGCCTATGAAGGTGGAGCCAGGATCCGCGCCCTGGCTGCCGGTGGTGGACACTCTTACGGGTACGTCCACGACGCGCTCACCGAAACGGGAGCACAGCTACGTGGACGGGGCGGGCCGAACAACCGGAACCCGGTACCGCCTCACAAAGCCAAAACCCGCCCCAAGTAGTGGCACCACCGCCACCCCGGATACCGCCAACTAAACTAGGTGGCAAGTTGCGCGAGACGACGGCCCTCTCCGATCAATCGCGGCCGAATATCAGCTGACTGTTGATTTAGAGTTCCTGAATCCATTTTGTCCAGATCGGATTCTATATAGCCTAGAGTCGCAGCGATAATAGGCTCGGCGGCTATATCGGCGACATATTCATTCCTATCTCGGTGCAGCACGAGGTCGGCGAGGTTGAACAGGTTCTCAGATGCGTAATAGGCGCTCTCCGACGCTGATTCAGCCGGACCAGTCAAGACGTGAATTGCATATGCAGCGGCAGAAAAAATGTCGTTGACAACCGAATTATAGAATGTATATCCCTGATCGTCTTCGGGTAGCATCCTCTCAAACAATGCAGGTACATAGGCAGCGAGATCCGCGTCACTGCCATCGTTGACCACGCCCCAGGATGCGGATAGCGCCCCATCTATTGCTACCTGGTCAGGTTCATAAAAGCTACCAAGTACCTCCGCCCCCAAAGCTACTGCCCGTTGCACACTTGACAATGCATAAATAAACAACTCCACTGGCGGAGTGTTTTTTGCGGAGGCTTTAATGCGCGCTTCCGGGAACGGATTTGGGTAACTAGTTACTTCGGCCATGCTGCTCCTAGTCCACCTGGCAGGATTGTGCCACCTGACTCAACAATAGCAGTCGTACAATCTGGGCATATCAACCGCGTGACAGCAATCTGTTGGGGTGTTAGCCCTGCCGCCTTAGCCGCTTTAATCAGAGTTGTCTCAGCATGTAGGGACGGGTTCTTTGCGAGTTGTTCACCCGGCTGCACGAGTGCTCGTTGAGCTGGGGTCAGGTCCCTCTTACCACTTGCAATGAGGTCCGTTCCCTCTCGTGTTGACATCGCCCCGGTGGTTCGCATGTTTTGTGCGATCGGATCTAGCGCGGAGTGATATCGCGTGGCCGTGTCAGTAAGGCGCGTAGCCTCGCTTCCGACGCTCGAGGTCAGGCCGCGTTCTATGGCTGCGCCTTCGCCACCCAGAGGTAAGCCCGGTGCGATTGCAGCCGTCTCTACAAGTTTTTCGCCGAAGAATTTTCCTGGGTTGTCGTATACACGCTGTGCATCGTTGGCCATGCTGCCAAGAGGATTGGCGGTCTGTTCGAATAGTCCCTTCGCGGAATTGACGCCGAGGTCTTTCCACGAGTCGACGACACCGGGCGCGCCTGGCCCGCCTTGTCCTGTGAGGTTCTTGCCTTGCTGCAACATGTTGTCAGCGAGCTGGTTGCCGCCTTCGTTGGCATTGGTCACGAAATCGTTAAACCGATCCCCCAGCGGCTTATCCAGTGGCACCTCCCCAGGTGTGCGCATAGGCTCCGGGGCAGGCATGAACCGTGGGGTCTGTGCCTGCGTAACGGCGTCGTTGACCCGCTGGTCGATCTGGTCGGCAGGTACATGCTGGTTTTCGAGATTCTGGCGGACGAGGGCCCGGAAGGCATCCACCTGGCCAGATTGCAGAGTGGGCGTTAGCTGTTGGGGCGCCTGGCGGAGATCGTGAACCCCAGGAAGAGACGACAAACTGCCCGCATTCGGATTCGACGCTTGGGGTGGCCGTTGGGGTGCGCGCGTCGTTGTGCTGTCGAGGGCATTCACATTCGACGGCGACTGCGACGGCCCGGACGGTGGTGTCGGTGGTTTAGGGACATCAGTAGGACCGTTGACAGCGGTCGCGGTCCCCGAGAGTGCATCGGTGGCTCCCGACGTGTCGGGCATGCCGGATGCACCGAGACTTGAAGCGGTGTTGACCATTCCGGAGACCTGGGAGACACCGCCAGCCACCTTGCCGGTCAGATCAGCGACTTGGCCACCGGCCTGCGTGACCTGCTGCACCTGTTCGGCCTGGGGTTTGAGTTGCGGGTTGGCATCGGCGGCCAGCTGGGCGCCCTGACCGGCGTTGTTGATCCATGTGGAGGCGATCGACGCACCGGAACTCACGGCGTCAGCGGTATCGCTGATACCCCCAGAAACGCCCTGTACCAGCGCGACCGCGTCCATGGGGTTCACGGCACCGGACTGCGCCGAGGATGCCAGGGACGCCCCGGCTTGGGCGGCGGACCCGAAGTTCTGC
>NZ_MAEV01000034.1:0-31393 GCF_002013385.1 Mycobacterium sp. D16R24
GGATAAATACCGCGCCACACGAATTAGGGTGGGCGGGGAGAAACTGCTGACGCCTTTGTTCCTGTACCAGAACTATCACTTGGTCCACCACTTGCATCCCAGCGTGCCGTTCTACAGGTACATCCGGGCGTGGCGCCGCAATGAGCAGGCATACCTCGACCGCAACGCCGCCATCTCGACATGGTTCGGGCGGTCGATGACGGCGTCCGAATACACGACCTGGCGACGTCTCACGGACCGAATGGACGCCCGTTCAACCGGCGGCGAAAGTCAAAGACGTCAGTACCATTCGCTCCGCGTTGGCTCGATCGAACAGCTCACCGATGAGAGCGTCGAAGTAACGTTCGAAGTTCCCAATGACCTCGCCCAAGAATATCGCTACATGCAAGGGCAGCACGTCACGGTGCGGGCGATTGTCGACGGATGTGAGGTAGCACGCAGCTACTCGATTACGGCGGCGGTTTCAACCTGTTTACTGAAGATAGCCGTGAAGAAGATCCCGGGCGGATTGATGTCGACCTACATCAATGACGAATTGCAACCCGGCGACATCCTCGACGTGATGCCTCCGGCAGGAAATTTCCACACGCCCTTGGATTCGACACGTGCACGGAGTTACGTTGCGGTGGTCGCCGGCTCGGGGATCACCCCAGTTCTTTCGATCATCGCCACCACTCGCCTAGCCGAACCTGACAGTCGGTTCACGCTCATCTACGGCAACCGAACAACGCAGTCGGCGATGTTTCGCGAACAGCTAGATGAATGGGCCGACGAGCGACTCGCGGTGCACCACGTCCTATCCCGCGAGGCTGGCGCAGAGTTCAGAGGACGGATCACTCCAGCCGTCGTGGATCAATTCGCCCCCGATACTGCCGATGTAGACGCCTGGTTCTTGTGCGGTCCCTCGGCGATGGTCGACTCAGTAAAAACAGCGCTGACGGGCATATCGGTACCCGGAAGAATCTTGACCGAGGTGTTTCACGCCGACCGCACTCAGGTCGACATCGATGTCGACAGCACCGTCACGGTGTCCCTCGATGGCATAGAAACATCCTTCGAACTCTGTTCCTCGGGAGCCACTGTGCTCGACGCCGCCCTTCAGCAGGGAGTGGAGCCGCCTTACTCTTGCGCTGGTGGTGCGTGCGGCACGTGCCGGGCCAAGGTTCTTCTGGGGCGTGCGGTGATGGACCAGAACCACGTGCTGACCGAGGATGAAATCGAACACGGATACGTGCTGACCTGCCAGGCCCACCCGGTGAGCGAGGAGCTGAAGCTCGACTACAACCGGTAGTCGCCAACGTGTTCCGGCCCAAGTGCGAAGCAGTACCTCGATGAAGCGGGGCGCCGATCTTTCTGGTGAGCCACGTTCCAATTGACTTGCCCGCAAGTAGAACTCAGGAGAGTTGGATGGTTCTATCCACCATGCAGCACGGGGCCTTGGCCCTTTCGGCTCTCGTCGAATATAGCCGCAGGACGTTTCCCGAAGCCAGGGTTTCCACCTGGACCGGCGAGGGCTTCCGCGACATGTCCTTTGCCGAGGTCGGTGATACCGCCGCCAAGATCGCACATGCTCTTACTCGGTTGGGCATTGCACCGGGCGACCGTGTCGCGACCTTCATGTGGAACAACAACGAACACCAGGTGCTGTATGCGGGGGTCCCGGCGATGGGAGCGGTCCTGCACACGCTCAATTTGAGGCTGTCGGCCGAGCAAGCCGTCTTCATTATCCGGCATGCCGATGACAAGGTGATCTTTGTTGACGCCAGTGTTGCGCAGATTCTCGAGGAGTATCTGCCCAGCACCCCGGGAGTCCAACACGTTATCGTCGTCAACGGTCCGACCGACGCTCTATCCGCACCAGCGGGCATGGCGGTACATGCATTCGATGAGCTGATCGCTGGCGAACCGACCATCTTCGAGTGGCCTGGGCTGGATGAGAACAGCGCGGCCATAATGTGTTACACCTCGGGCACCACCGGCGATCCAAAAGGCGTCGTCTACTCCCACCGCAGCATCTACCTCCACGCCGTTTTCGGGACCTCCACCACCGGTCTGGGATTGGCGAACAACGATTCCCTGCTGGCGATCGTCCCAATGTTCCACGTCATGTCATGGGGCGTGCCGTTCGCGGCGATGATTTGTGGCGCGAGCCTCCTCATGCCGGACCGGTTCCTGCAACCGGAGCCGCTACTGGCGATGATGAATGCCGCGAAGCCGACAATGGCTGCCGCCGTGCCCACCATATGGCAAGGTGTCGCCGCCCTGCTGGAGACCAGGGCACAGGACATTTCGCATTTGCGAGAAGTGATCGTAGGGGGCGCCGCCGTTCCGGAGTCCATGATCAGGACGTTCGACGGCTACGGTGCTCCGATCACCCATGCGTGGGGCATGACCGAGACCTCTCCTCTTGGCTCGATTGCACGCCCGCCCTGCGACGCCGACGACGATGACGAGAAATTCGCCTATCGCGTCACACAAGGCCGCTTTCCGGCCCCCGTCGCCGCGCGGATCATCGGCGATAACGGCGAAGAACAGCCGTGGGATGGCACGGCCGTCGGCGAGCTCGAAGTATCAGGTCCGTGGATCACCGGCGCCTACTACCAGCCGGCCGGAAACGTCACGGAGACATCGAACTTCAACGACGGCTGGTTGCGGACAGGTGATGTTGCAAGCATCACGCCCAATGGATACATGACCGTCGTCGATCGCTCCAAAGACCTCATTAAGACTGGCGGCGAATGGATCTCCTCGGTTGAGTTGGAGAACGTCATCGCGTCCAATCCGGGGATTAAAGAAGCTGCCGTTATCGGGGTTCCCGACGAAAAGTGGGGTGAGCGCCCGTTTGTCCTCGCTGCGGTGCGCAGCGAGGAGGACGCCGACATCGAGGCACACCGCACGTTCCTCGAGGAACGGGTGCCGCGTTGGCAGATCCCCGAGAAGTGGGCGTTTGTTCTCGAAGTGCCCAAGACGTCGGTCGGAAAGTTCGACAAGCGGTGCATCCGCGAGAGGTACGCACAAGGCGAATACCCGGAAACACAGGAGGTTTGATTCATATGCCGAAGCCCTCGCCCGCGTACTTCAAGCGACTGGCAGCACTTGTCGCTATCGATGGAGTGCGTCCCACAAAGCCGATCCTCGAAGCGTTCAGCGGCGACGAGATGGCGAAGATCGCGGTGGGCACCGTCGAGGATCTTGAGCTTGCTGTCGAGCGTGCTCGCGTAGCCCAGGTCGAGTGGGCCAACCGTGGCGCCTCCGATCGGGCCAAGGTGCTCGGCAGATTCTCTGAACTGGTTCAAGATGCCGCCGAGCAGCTGATGGACATCGCGCAGGCCGAGACCGGGAAAGCGCGCGTTGCCGCGCAGGAAGAGATCATCGATGTCGCCCTGACCGCGCGTTACTATTCGCGTCAGGGTCCGCGGATGCTCGCCGAGTACCGGGTTCCGGGCTTTTTACCGGGTGCCACCAGTGTCCGTGTCCGATACCAGCCGAAGGGCGTGGTCGGCGTTATCAGCCCGTGGAATTATCCGCTGACGCTCGCTGTCTCAGACGCTGTCGCTGCACTCGTCGCCGGCAATGCTGTGGTGATCAAACCCGACAGCAACACCCCATACTGCTGTCTAGCGCTTGCAGAGCTTCTCTACGAGGCGGGTCTGCCTCGCGCGCTGTTCGCCGTCGTCCCGGGCGCAGGTTCGGTGGTGGGCCAGGCAATTGCCGCCAAGGCTGACTACCTGATGTTCACCGGCTCGTCGTCAACTGGGGCGATCCTCGCAGAACAGACGGGCCGTCGACTCGTTGGTTTTTCCGCGGAGCTCGGTGGCAAGAACCCGATGATTATCACCAATGGGGTCAACATCGACGACGCGGTGGCCGGTGCGGCTCGTGCTTGCTTTTCCAATTCCGGCCAGTTGTGCGTCTCCATCGAGCGGATCTACGTCGAGAGTGGCGTAGCCGAACACTTCATCAAGAGGTTCGCCGAGTACGTATCGGCCATGAAGCTCTCGTCGGGGTATGACTTCAATGCCGACATGGGATCACTGGCGTCTGCGCAGCAGGTCGAGGCCGTGCAGGCACATGTGGACGATGCGGTTGCCAAGGGCGCCACCGTTATCGCTGGTGGCCGCAAACGTCCGGATCTTGGTCCGTTCTTCTTCGAGCCGACTGTCCTGACGGATGTCAGCGAAAAGATGGAATGCTTCGGCAACGAGACCTTCGGTCCTCTCGTGTCGATCTATCCGGTTGACTCGATCGACGAGGCGATCAAACGCGCGAACGACACCGAGTACGGCCTCAACGCCAGCGTTTTTGCCGTGAGGAACGATCAGGCGCAGAGGATCGCCGAGCAGCTGCACGCGGGTACCGTCAATATCAACGAGGGTTACGCGGCAGCGTGGGGGTCGACGGCAGCCCCGATGGGCGGCATGGGTGTTTCCGGGATGGGACGCCGTCACGGTCTGGAGGGCCTCATCAAATACACCGAGCCGCAGACGATTGCCACCCAGCGTGTGATCGGCCTCGGCGGGATCAAGGGCATTCCACAGAGCGTCTACCTCAAGGTGACGCCGATCCTCGTACGTTCGCTCAAATACCTGCCGGGCCGCTAGTAGCACTCTGTCAGCTCGGTTGCCGATCACCATGCACCCCGACAGCTCAATCAGGCCGGCAATGTCGTGAGCGCGCGAACGGCCGCAAAGGGACCGCATCGGCGGATTAATCTCGATCCTTATGTGACCGCACTCGCGATCTAGCGGCCGAGAGTCACAAGCCAATGCGCCGAATGCGCTACAGGTTTGTGCCGACGGTTGTGTTCGGTCCCGCCGCTGTTGGAGTTCGTGAATCGCCCGTTAGTCCGCTGTGCATTCGCGACTACGCAAGATCTGTTCTTGTTCCCGGTTTTCCGAGCCCGCTGGCGGGAGGGCGGCAGTGCTGCACAGAGCGCATTGAGATCGCGTCCCACGCACATGACGGTGCGGTCGGGCCGGATCAGCGCTGCCGTTGCATTACCACGGTGTAACCAGTCGGCCAGTTCGCTCCCGGCGGTGGCGAAGTGAATGCGAGCGCCGCGACTGCCAACCATCGCTTGAAGTTCGGCGTCAGGGGACCCAGAAATCGTCAGCAACCCGAATTGCGTTCGAACTCAACAACGACGGCATCGCGGTCAGCTGGCGCACAATCACCCGGCATGTGGCCCAACTCGGGCTACACCGCCGACGGTCCATCCCGGACGGTGGAGGTTGACGCACCCACGGCCGCAACTGCGATCACGTCCGCATGGTCGCGCGACGTAAGACCAACGGCGAGCGCGGCGGCTACACATGCCTGCACTCCGCTGTCGATGGATACTCACGCCTCGCCTACATTGAGGCCCTTGCAGGCGAAAAGACAAGCACGGCAATCAGATTCATATACCGAGCCAGGGCATGGCTCGGTGCGCGCGGCATTACCAGAGTCGAGCGGATCATCACCGACAATGGAGCCTGCTGCCGTGCCGACTCATTCGCTCGGGCCATGCTCGGCGCCCGGCGCCAAAGGGCCGCGCCATACACTCCCCGTCATAGCGGAAAGGTGGAGCGCTACAACCGAATTCTCGCCGAGGAGTTCCTCTGCGCACGATCATGGACATCAGGCGGTCAGCGCGCAAACGCACTCGGCGTTTGGAACATCCACTACAACCACCACCGGCCCCATAGCGCGGCCGGTGGACGCCTGCCTGTGTCACAACTCGCGACACGCGTCACCAACGTTCTGTCTCCCATGCCTAGTACGCCACTGGGGCACCGTCGCAACTGCGCAGCGACCGAGCCTGCATGGAGGCTGAGGGTGTGTTCCACCCCTCACTAATAGGGGCAATATGGCCCACGCCATCCAGGTAGTTGACAAATCATTACGATCTGTCAGAATTACTGCAGTCGATTTAAATTTATCAGAATGGTGATAGAGGTGATGGACCTGTCGAGCTGGCCTCGCGCACGTGTTCGCGGACTGCCGGACCCCTGGATTCGACACGTGCGCGGAATTACGGTGCGGTGGTCGCCCGCTCGGGGATTACCCCAATTCGATCGCGACCTGCGATTTGTCAACCGTTTGGACACCACATAGAACAGGGTGGCGAAAATCTCACCGTGATCTACGACGATGTGTAGATCACGTCAGTCAGGTGTTATGTTACTGCTCAGTTCGGGCCCTGCCTTCTCTGTGACCAGCGAAGATGGTGGGCCCGAGAGGTTTTGGGACGAGAGGGCATCACGTGGGTCAGCCAGCACGCGGACGTGTTGCCTTGGGGTATTCGGCGTGTTGGATCATGAGCGCACGATGACCACATTTGAGGGGACGAGCGCGGCGCGGCCCGCCACACCGTCTCGCGACGCGGTTTCCGGCGCCGTTAAGGAATACGTACGCAAGCATCCCGTGCAGGCGGTGGAAACCGCAGGCAGCCAGATCGTCCTCGGCATACGGGCCATGCAGTACATGTTCACGGACCTCGTTCACCGCGCCTTCCCGTGGCGGGAGTTCATCCACCAGGGTGCGTTCATGGCCGGGAGCGCCGTCGTGCCGACGCTGTTGGTGGCCATCCCGATCGGCGTCACCCTGTCCATCCAGTTCGCCTTGCTGGCAGGCCAGGTCGGCGCGGCCTCCTTGGCTGGTGCCGCCAGTGGTGTCGCGATCGTGCGGCAGGGCGCCTCGCTGGTCGCTGCCGTGCTGATGGCCGCTGCGGTCGGTTCAGCTATCACCGCCGACCTGGGGTCACGGACCATGCGCGAAGAAATCGACGCCATGGAAGTGATGGGTGTGTCGGTGATCCGGCGGCTCGTCGTCCCGCGCGTCGCCGCCGCCGTCCTGGTCGGTGTTGGTCTCACGGGTACGACCTGTTTTGTCGGCTTCCTGGCGAGCTACCTGTTCAACGTCTACTTCCAACACGGTGCACCGGGAAGCTTCGTCGCGACCTTCGCCTCGTTCACTCGGGTCGATGATCTGATCCTGGCGCTGCTCAAGGCCATTCTCTACGGTCTTATCGTCGCTATCGTCGCCTGCGACAAGGGGCTGACGACCAAGGGCGGTCCGGCCGGTGTCGCCAACTCGGTGAACGCCGCCGTCGTCGAATCGATCTTGGTGCTCATGCTGATCAACGTGCTTGTTAGCCAGGTGTACGTCATGGTCTTCCCCAGGCACGGGATATAAGGGCCCGCCATGACTATCGCCACATATCGCCCCAAGGGCGTTCAGCCGATCATCGACGCCGGACATCGGATCGCCCAGTCGATTCGGCGGCTCGGACACATGCTGGCGTTTTTCGTGGAGGCCATGGCGTCCATCCCGACCTCCCTGCGCTATTACTCCAAGGAGTTCTTCCGGCTGCTGGCCGACGTCACCTGGGGTAACGGATCACTGGTCACCGGTGGTGGCACCGTGGGCGTCGCTGCCGTGCTGGGTGGCACGATCGGTGCCCTGATCGGTATCGAGGCCTACAACCTGCTGAACATCATCGGTTTGGGACCGGCCACCGGGTTCATCTCGTCCCTGGTGTCCACCCGCGAGTTGGCCCCGGTGATGGCGGCTCTCGCCTTTGCGATGCAGGCCGGCTGCCGATTCACCGCGCAGCTCGGAGCCCAGCGCATCAACGAGGAGATCGACGCACTGGACGCGCTGGCGATCCGCCCGATCCCGTACTTGGTGACCACCCGGCTGCTGGCATCCACCGTGGCCGTTGTTCCGCTGTACCTGTTGTGCCTGGTGGTCAGCTACATCACCTGCCGCCTGCTGGTCGGGATCTCCAGCGGCGGTTCCATCGGCGGCGCCTACGACCACTACTTCACAATGATGTTGAGCGGCACCGACGTCGTCTACTCGGTGATCAAGGCCGTCATCTTTGTGTGGATTGCGTCAACCATCCAGTGCTACTTCGGGTTCAACGCCTCGGGCGGGCCCGAGGGCGTGGGTGTGGCCGCGGGGCATGCCATGCGCGCGGCCATCACGGTCGTGATCATCGTGAATATGCTCCTCACCATGGCCTTATGGGGAGTCGATGCCGGCGCAAGGTTCGGGGGCTGACGTGAGTGGTGGTGCATTCTCGGCGAGTGGCCGTGGTTGGTCCGACCGTTCCTTGCTCGTTGCGGGCATTGCTGTGCTGGCCTCGCTGGCATTGGTGACCGGGGTGCTACTTGCCAAGTCGGAGGGCTACCTGGAAGACACGGTCAAGGTCAACGCTCAAATGACGAATGTCGGCGACGGCCTGCCCGAGCGCGCCGATGTGAAGTTCCGCGGCATGCTCGTCGGCGCCGTCACGTCGGTGACACCCGCCGCGGACGGCAAGCCGAACATCGTGCACATTGACCTGAAGCCGGAGCATGCCAGCGGGATCCCGGGCACGGTCACCGCACGCGTGGTGCCCAGCAACGTCTTCGCGGTCTCGTCGGTGCAGTTGGTCGACAACGGTGACAGCGCGCCGGTGCGCAATGGCGCCGTGATCACCGAGGACACCAAGCTGCCGACGGTGCTGTTCCAGACCACCACCAACAAGCTGCGCCAGGTTCTCGCCGCCACTGAACGGCAACGGGGTGACGCACCAATCGGTTTGCTCGGCGTATTCGGCGAGGCAACGCAGGGCCGCGGCGACAAGCTGCTGGCCTCTGGCGCTCGGCTGCAGTCCATCCTCACCGAGTTCAACGCCATCGTGACCGCCAGCCCCAACGATCCCTCGACGATCGCGGCGCTGGAGAAGGTGTCTGCGGCACTCAGCACCACCTCGCCGCGGCTGTTGGACAATCTGGAGAATGCCCTGGTGCCGCTGCGTACCTTGGCCCAAAAGCAATCCGATGTGCGCGGGCTGCTTTCGGCGGGTTTGCACACCACCGGAACCGCTGCCACGGCCATTGATAACCACATCGATCAGATGATCGGCATCGGTACTCACCTGACGCCGGTCGTCGGTGTCCTGGCACAGCACACAGACCAGTTCGTGCCGATCGCATCGCGCATCAAGGTGCTGTCGGACGCGATCTTCGAAAACGGATGGGATCCGGGCCGCCAGGTACTGGGCCTGAACCTGATCCTGTCGTTCAGCCCGGCCTGGACCTATGTCCGCGACGACTGCCCGCGTTACGGAGAGCTGGCCGGACCCAGCTGTACGACCGCCCCTGAGACGCGTCAGTGGATCGACATTCCCGAGGTGCTGCAGCCCGGTAGCTACAAGCCGCCGCCGGATATCGCTCCGCCGCCGGGAACCATCTTCCCGCCTACCGCGGCCGACATCATGCTGCACGGCTCAGGTCCCAACCCGCAGGAAGTCGACCGGGCTGCGAACCCGGTGCTGCCGCCCTTCGGTCCGCCGCCCAACCCGGCACCTGCCGGAGTCGCGCCGGCCGCGTTCGGCGGAAACGTCGGACCGGTGGGAAGCGCGACCGAGCGCGCACAGCTTGGCAAGGCACTCGGTGGGGACCCGAGCGCGTCACAGCAGCTGCTCCTGGGCCCGGTGGCGCGCGGGACAACCATCTCGGTCAGTCGTGAGGGGTCGGACACCGATTCCGGCCAATCCAATTCGGCCCAGGGAGGCGGACGATGAAGAACTTCCGGGCCGCGGTCGTCGGACTGTCACTGTTTGTCGTGTTCGCCATCGGCGTGACGACCCTGGTGTACGGCACCCTGCTCCGTGACACCACGGGCTCGACCAAGAGCTACAGCGCGATTTTCACCGATGTCACCGGTGTGCGAGTCGGCGACGACGTGCGCATCGCGGGTGTGCGCGTGGGCCGCGTCGACTCGATCGAGCTGGATGGCTCGCTCGCCAAGCTCAAGTTCCGGGTCAAGAGCAACCAGAATCTGTACGGCAACTCGATTGTCTCGGTGACCTACCAGAACATCATCGGCCAGCGGTACATCTCGCTGTCCCGAGGGCTGGATGGCAGCCCGGAGCGTTTGCCTGAAGGCAGCGTGATTCCGGTGGAGCGCACGGAGCCGTCCTTCGACGTCGGTGCGCTACTCAACGGGTTCGAGCCGTTGTTCACCCTGTTGGACCCGAAGCAGGTCGACAATCTGTCCAACGGGCTCATCGACGCCTTCGCCGGCGACAAGGGTGCACTGGCCCATGTCGTCGCACAGACCACCGAGATCACGAAATCCTTTGCCGGACGCGATCAGTCGCTGGGTGGGCTCATCGAGAACCTCAACACCGTGCTGGAGAACGTCGCCAAGCAGAACGACAACCTGGATCAACTCGTGATCCAGAGTCAGAACGTCGTCGGCGAACTGGACAACCGCCGCCAGAGCCTGGTCTCGTCCATCGGTTCGGCCACTCATGTGGTCAGCCGGATCCAGACCATCGGTGACAACGTGTACCCGCAGCTGCAGGAGCTTGTCTATCGCGAACCGGGTACCGCCGCGCATATTCTCGCCAATCAGGACCAGTTCGCATTCCTGGGCTCCAATTTGCCGCTGCTGTTGAAGGGGCTGGCCCGAACGATGCAGGACGGCGCCTACGGCAATTCGTATGCCTGCCAGCTGAACCTCAACGGATTCTTCCCGGGCCTCAATGATCTGGTGCCCGCGATCGTTCGGCACGCCACGCACGGTGGCATCGCCAAGTACACACCGAAATGCCGAGGGACCGAATGAGCCCCCGTGAACGCAGGTTAGAAGACCGCAGCAAGTTCTGGATCGGCATGATCGCCGTCGGCATTGTTACCGCGATCATCGCGTCGATGCTGCTGTACCGCCAGATCGGTTTCGGATATACCCGATACAAAGCCGAATTCGCGCAGGCGGCACAGCTCAAGAAGGGCGACTACGTCAGCGTCGCCGGAGTGGATGTCGGCGAAGTCAAAAGCGTTGTGCTCGATGGCACCAAGGTGCTCGTTGACATGCGGGTGCGCGACGAGGTGAAGTTGGGCGCCGAGACGCAGGCCGCGATCAAGACCACCACGCTGCTCGGCTCGCGCTACGTCGAGTTGCGGCCTCGCGGCGCGGGCGTGATCCCGAATAAGCGAATCGCGTTGTCGCACACCGAGGTGCCATATGACTTGCAGGCGCTGCTCGCGGATACCGCTGCCACCTATGAGCAGGTGGACACGACCAAGCTGGCTCAGTCCATCGACATCCTGGCCAAGCAGCTCGACGGGCTGCCCGAGGCGTTGCCCGAGGCCATGAAGAATCTGAAGGAGCTGTCGGGGATCGTCTCCACCCGGCGGACGCAGATCGGCGAGTTGCTTAAGAGTGCGTCCACCGTCACCGCTACGCTGCATCGGCAGCAGGCGAATCTCGGGCATCTGGTCTTTCAGGGACGGGACCTCTTGGGGGAATTCGTGTCCCGCAAGGCATCGTTCCAACGTCTGATGGCGTCGATTACCAAGGTGGTCGACCTGCTGAGCAAGGTTGTCGTCAAGGACCGGCCCGCCTTCGAGAAGCTGTTGCAACAGCTGCGGGATGTCACGGCACTGGCCAGCGATCACGATGACTACATACGAAACCTGTTGCAGATCCTGCCCGTGCCGCTGCGGAACCTGACCAACGCCACCGGCTCGGCGTACTCCATGAACATCAACCTGACGAACGGTCTGGTTGTGGACAACTGGATGTGCGCGATCAGCAGCCGTGCAGAGCAGTGGGGTCTACTCGAGTACTTCAAGGACTGCGCATGACCGTGAACCTGACACAGCAGGGGTCCACCGCGCGCCGCATCTTCATGGTTGGCGTGGTTTCGGTGCTGGTGGTGGTCGCCGCGATCGGTGGCTACCTGGGACTGCGCAAGGCCGGCGTAGTAGACGACAAGATCACCGTCACCGCCCAATTCGATGAGGGCTCCGGTCTTTTCGTGGGCAATGTGGTCGAGGTGCTTGGCCTGCCGGTAGGCGCCATCGAATCGGTGGAAGCCAAGGGCACGTATGTCCAGGTCAAGTTCAACGTCGACAGAGATGTGAAGGTCCCCGCGAATGTCATCGCCGCCGCCTTCACCAGCTCGGTCCTCACCGACCGGCATGTCGCATTGAGCCCGCCGTACACCGAGGGCCCCGTCTTGAAGGACGGCGATGTCATCCCGCTCGACCGCACCCGCACCCCCGTCGGATTTGACCGGGTGCTGGCGACCGTCGACAAGCTCGCTTCGGCGATGAAGGGTGACGGGAAGGGCGGCGGACCGGCCGCCGACTTGGTCAGCATCGGAGCCCAGGCCGCCGCGGGTAACGGCGAGCAGGTCAAGACCGCCCTCGACGAGCTGTCGAAGGCGTTGAAGATGACCACCGATGGCGCCGAGACCAAGGACCAGCTCACTACGATCATCAAGAGCGTGAGCTCGCTGGTGAATGCGATGGGCGAGAACGACAAGGCGATTCGTCAGTTCGGCTCGGCCGTGCACGGCACTGCCGATATTCTGGCTGCCGAGCGGCTCGGAACCGGCGACACCGGGCGCAAGGCCAACGAGGTCTTGAAGAACACCGCCGAACTCCTCGAAAAGAACCGCGACGTCATCAAGGGTCTAGTCGGAAACGGCAACGTCACCTTGCAGTCGTTGACCGACAACCAGCGCGAACTCAAGGAAACTCTGGATCTGCTGCCGCTGACGCTCGACAACGTGGACCGTGTCATCGACCCGGTGAACGGGTCGATCCGCCTACACCCGCTGTTGGACAAGCTGCTACTCGAGAGTCAATTCAGCAAGGAAATCTGCAACCTGATGGGCCTGCGGCAGCTCGGGTGCAGCACCGGGACGCTAGCCGACTACGGTCCTGATTTCGGGCTGACCTACATGCTCGACGGTATGGCCAGGATGGGGCAGTGATGAGCCGCTTGAAGGTTTCCAAGCTGAGAGTCGCCGCATTGGCTGCGGTCGGCGTCCTCGCCGTATCCGCCTGCACCCCACCGGGACTCGATAGCTTGCCACTTCCGGCCCCCAACATGGGCTCGCAGTCCTACAAGCTGACCGCACGATTCGCCAACGCGCTCAACCTTCCCGCGAAAGCCAAGGTTCGTCTCGGCGGAGCCGATGTCGGCGAGGTCGAGTCGATGGATGCCGTCGACTATGTAGCAGTGGTCCAGTTGCGCATCCGTCAAGGTGTGCGGTTGCCCGTCGGAACCACGGCACAGCTACGCACGGCCACCCCGCTCGGCGATGTGTTCGTCGCCGTCACTCCACCGGACAAGGGCACCGGTCAGTTCCTCAAGGACGGGGGCACGCTGGATCTGGACAACACCTCTTCGGCAGCCACGGTGGAAGGCGTGCTCGCCTCTGCGGCCGTGCTCGTCAACGGTGGCGTCATCCGCAACTTGACGCACGTGATAAACGGCCTGGGAAGGTCTTCCGGCGGTAATGGCAGTAATGGCATCGTGTTCGGCGACATCGTGAAGCAGTCAGATCAGTTGATGGGCACGCTCAACGGCCGGTCGTCGCAGATCCAGAACTCGTTGGACAAGACCTCCCAGCTGGCCTCGACGCTGTCGGCGCGGGAGAAGACGATCAACGATCTGCTGGAGGCAGGCGCGCCGGCGTTGAAGGCAATCGATCCCGGCCAGGTCGGCGATCTCGCGGATACTGCCGGGCACATCTCCGATCAGCTGGCGAAGTTCCCGTCGATCCAGGGCACCGACACCCGCAGTATGTTCGCCGACTTCAACTCGATCGCGCGGGGCTTCAACGACATCGCGGTGAGCCCCGACACCAGCCTGGTCGCACTGAACCGACTAATCCCAATGTTGGTGAAGGCGAATGCAGGCAGCGCGCTTGCCGTCGACGTCAACATGGCCAAGCTCGCGCTGGGCAACTGGCCCGACGCCGGGTACAAGGGCGACCCGACATTCCACGGCCCCAAGCAAGCCGACTGGGGTTACCTCGTCGGCAGTTTCAAGTACTCGCTGTACCGGTTGCAGGAGCGGGTTGTTGGTCAGGGACCGAACCCGCCTGCCCCGGCACCCGCGCCGGAAGCGCCACCCGCACCTGCCCCGGCACCAGAACCAGGACCGGGCCGATGACCGCGCCCGCGACTGGCCCCGCACAGTCCCATGGTTTGCTGGAATCGACTTCCCGAGGGCTGCTGGCGGCCTCAGATGTCTTCAAGCGCAGCTGGAAATGGCTGTCCGTAGTCGGCTTGGTGGGCATCCTCGTCATCTGCGCCGGGTATGTGATGTTCGGGACCTTGAAGGTCAATCCGATCGAGTCCAAGTACCGGGTGAAGGTGCAGCTGCACGAATCCGGTGGGCTGCTGCCGAATCAGGAAGTCATGCTGCGCGGGGTTCCCATCGGCCGGGTGCAGTCCGTCAATCTGGAGAAGGGCGGCGTGGTCGCGACCGCCGCGATCGACGGTGCCGTGAAGTTGCCGGCCAACAGCGAGGTGCGTGTCTCCGGACTGTCGCCTGCCGGTGAGCAGTACCTCGACTTCCGTCCGACGACGAACGACGGCCCATTCCTGGGGAACAACAGCGTTGTCGCGCTGGGCCGGGCCAGCACTCCGATGACCCTCGCGCAGGTGCTGGCGGATTCCGATGGGCTACTGGCTCAGCTTGATACCGACAAGCTGAGCACCATCCGTAAGGAGCTCGGTGTCAGCACGCAAGGCCCGGAAAAGCTCGCCGATATCTTCGACGGGGGTACGTTCCTCATCACCACACTCGATGGTGTGCTGCCGGAAACGGTGACTCTGTTGAAGTCGAGCAAGGTGACCTTCTCGACGCTCGTCGACCTCAACTCGGGGTTGGATGCGACCGGCCAGCAGCTGGGCAGCACCTTCGGCGGGTTGAAGAAGATGGACGGCGGCTTCCGGACGCTGCTCGGGCAGGCCCCGCAGACATTGCACGGTGTGGATAATCTCTTCACCGATAACTCCGACACCATGGTGCAGCTCTTAGGCAATCTCGCGACGGTCGCGCAGCTGAACTACGTGCGCGTCCCTGCGCTCAATGCGCTGTTCCCCGGACCGGAGGTGCGTGGGTCGACGCTGGAGAGTGCGGCGACCATCTTCCACGATGGCGCCATCTGGGCACTTGCGGACCTGCTGTACCCGCGGCCCACATGTGACTACGCGACGCCGCGCAAGCCCGTCTCGGATGCCAGCTTCTATGAACCGGCGCTGTACTCCACGTACTGCGCCAACCCCGACCCGGCGGTGCTGGTCCGTGGTGCGCGCAACGCACCGCGTCCGGCCGACGACGATACCGCGGGCCCGCCGCCCAATGCCGACCTGGCGAAGGTGGCCGATCCAACGCCACGGGGCAAGTGGAGCGTTCCGACGCCGTATGGTGGACCGCAGTGGCCTCTCCCGATTCCCGGAGATGCACCTTTACCCCCCGATGCGCCTGCGCCACCGCCCGGTTTCGGTAATACTCCACCCACCGGACGCTAGGCGCGCTCGGACAGGTACCAGCACGACGCGCAAGGAGCACAACCATGGCAGACGACGCTGCCGGCAAGAACGCCAAGAAGGCGGACACGGAGAAGGCCGAAGAATCTTCGACTCCGTCGACACAGGCCGAATCGACGCCGGACGAGGCAACCGACGCCGTCGCGGACGAGGTTGCCGATTTCGATGCGGAGGTAGCTGCGAAGGATTCCGAGGACTCCGATGACGAGGACATCAGCCTCGAACCGGACGAAGAGGAAAAGAGTCCGAAACGCATGCAGGGGCGACATTGGGCGTGGACCGCGGCCGCAGTCGTGGTGATCGCGATCGCCGCCGGGACTGCCGTCATCGGCCGCCTCTACGAAGAGCAGCGCGCGGAAGAGCGGTCATCCCGTGAGGCTCTCACCGCGGCACAGGAGTTCGCCGGGGTATTGACCAATGTGGACAGTGCCAAGCTCGACGAAAACTACAACAAGACCATGGACGGGTCCACGGGCAAGTTCAAGGACATGTACGACAAGTCCAGTGCGCAGCTACGGCAGATCCTGGTGGAGAACAAGGCCAGTTCACGCGGGGTCGTCGTCGACTCCGCGGTGAAGACTGCGACCCCGGACAAGGTCCAGGTTCTCCTGTTTATCGATCAGTCGGTGTCCAATGTCGCGGTGCCCGAGCCTCGTATGGACCGCAGCAGAGTGCAGATGACGATGGAGAAGATCGACGGGCGCTGGCTGGCCAGCGATGTTGAGCTGACCTAGAACCTCGTGCGATGACCATTGGTGGGCTGCTGCTCGTCGCCCTGGGGATCGCCATCGGGATGGTCGGGATCGTGGTGCCCATGGTGCCCGGAACGACCTTGGTGGTGCTCTCCATCGGCGTATGGGCGCTCGTCGAATCCACCACGAAGTCCTGGGTGGTCCTGGGCATCGTCGCGGCGCTCGCCGTCGCGACCATGGTGGTGAAGTACGTGTGGCCCGCTGCCCGCATGCGCGAGGCCGGGGTGCCCACACTGAGCCTGTTACTTGGCGGCGCCGCGGCGATTGTCGGGTTTTTCGTGATCCCGGTGGTGGGGTTGGTGATCGGCTTCGTGCTAGGCATCTACCTCGCGGAGTTCCTGCGACGCAATAGCCAGAAGCAGGCGTGGGGAGCGACCGTGACGGCTGTGAAGGCGGTGGCCACCTCGATCGGCATCGAGATGGTGGGTGCGATGGTGTCGGCAGGCATCTGGCTCGGCGCCGTACTGACCTGAATCGTCGACTAGGTCAGTGCTGTCCGCAACGCCGCGAGACCTTCGCCGTCGAACCCGGCAGCTGTCAGCATCGACTCGGGTGATCCGAAAAGCCTTGTGATTTCGCTGAATCCGGTGTCGAGGTACTCCTCGCGTACGCCGAGCACCTCATCGGAGAGCATCGCAGCCATGGTCTGCGCGAGCTCGGGTTCGGCGGCATCCATCTGTGCGGAGATGTGGGCCCGCATCGCCGCGATCGCGGCATTGCTGCGCAGGTAGTCCGCGGCGATATCGGCGTAGTCGACGCCGACCGAATGCAGTATCACCCCGATGAGGAGTCCGGTCCGGTCCTTGCCTGCCGCGCAGTGCACTAAAGCCGTTGCACCGCCGGCGAGTTGATCGGCTATCGCCTTGAGGGCGACGAGGGTGCCGGGGAGCTCGACGAATCGGCGATATTCGGCCAGCATGAATTCCACCTGCGATGCGGGGTCCGGGCCACGGCCCGAGGTCATGCTGGTGATCATCATCTGCCGGTAGGCGATTTCGTGAGGAGCGCGTTCCTCGCCGGCGGCCGGGGTGGCGAAGGGAACCTCGTGCACCCGGATTGCGCCGTCCACTCGATCGGAACCGGTGCGCGCAATCTCGGTGGGACTGCGTAGGTCATACAGGTCAGTGACGCCGAGGGCGCGTAGTGCCTGGGAGCCGGCCGCGGTCAGACCGCTGAGTTCGGAGGACCGGAACAGCACCCCGGGTCTGAGGGTGACCGGTGAGTCCGAACCGCCGACATCCCGGAAGTTCCAGATGCCCTCGATGGGGCTGTGTGCGTGGGAAGCGGTCGATTCGGCGTTGGAGATCGTCACACCCCCACGGTAGCGGGCGCCTTATCGAGGGCGCTTTCGCCCGGTTTGTGGCGGAACAGCAGGAAGAACGCGAAAGTGACCACCAACGTGTACCCGGCAAAGCTCAACCAGATGCCGTGCCAGTCCTTGCCCTGATCCGGATAGGTGAAGAAGTACTCGATGACGGCGCCGCTGATGAGACTACCGAGCATGGCGCCCACCCCATTGGTCATCAGCATGAACAGGCCCTGCGCGCTCGCCCGGATCGCGGGATCGCACTGGTCCTCAACGAACAGCTGGCCCGACACGTTGAAGAAGTCGAAGGCCATGCCGTAGACGATGCAGGACAGCACGATCATCCAGAGTCCGTCTCCGGGGTTGCCGTAGGCGAACAGGCCGAAGCGCAGTGTCCACGCCACCATGCTCATGAGCATGACCGCCTTGATTCCAAAGCGGCGCAGGAAGAATGGGATCGCCAGGATGAACAGCGTCTCGGAGATCTGCGAGATGGACATGATGATGGCGGGATGCTCGACGGCGAAGAGGTTCTTGTACGCGTCGATGCCCGCGAAGTCATGCAGGAACGTGTCACCGTAGGCATTGGTGAGTTGTAGGGCGCCGCCGAGCAGCATCGCGAAGATGAAGAAGATCGTCATTGTGCGATGACGGAAGAGGGTGAACGCGGTGAGCCCGAATCTGTCCGCGAATGTGGTGCTGTGCGTGCGATCCAGCTTCGGTGGACAGCTCGGCAGCGTGAACGCGTAGAGCCCCAGGAGTAGCGCCGCCGTCCCGGCGACGTAGAACTGGCCAGCCGACGTCTCCAGCTTCAGCAGGCTCACTGTGTGCAATGCGGCGATGAATCCGGCGGTGCCCCACACCCGGATCGGCGGGAAGCTTCCGACGGTGTCCTTGCCGGCATCTTTGAGCGCGTTGAAGGCGACCGTGATGGCCAGGGACAGCGACGGCATGTAACACAGCATGTTGAGCAGCAGAACCCAGAAGAAGACGGTGGGGCTGTTCACCTGAGGAAGGGTGAACAGTGCTGCGGCGCCTCCGAGATGCAATATCCCGTAAAGTTTTTCGGCGTTCACCCACTTGTCGGCGATCGCACCCATGATGGGCGGTGTGAGGATCGCGGCGATGCCCATGGTGGAGAAGGTGGCGCCGAAGTGTGCACCCGACCAGTGCTTGTCGTTGAACCAGTACGCCCCGAGCGTCAGCAGCCATGCTCCCCACACGAAGAACTGCAGGAAGTTCATGACGATGAGGCGGGCAGAGAGGTTCATTGGACACCAATACTGAGGGACATCGGCCCAGTTGGCAGCGTGAACGGTTAAGGAATGCCACGGCCCCTCGCTCGGGGTTTGTGCCGTCAGGTAAACATGACCCATGCACAAGGACGTGTCCTCTTCACCTGAAGGTCCCGCTGGCGACGCGACGCCCGATGCTGATGCCATCCCGTCGAGCCTGTTGGAGTACCTCAACCGCGAGCTGGGGGAGGAGGTCGCGGTCCGCAGGCTCTCCGCCGGACATTCGAATCTGACTTATGTGGTCACGGGAAGTTCTGGTACGCAGTGGATTATGCGGCGCCCCCCGTTTGGGCGGCTGCAGGCCGGCGCCCACGATGTGATGCGCGAATATCGGGTGCTCGATGCGCTCAGTGCGGCGCACGTGCGGGTTCCGCGCGTTACGGTGGCCAGCACCGATGCCGAGATCTTCGGCGCTCCGTTCTATCTGATGGAGCGTCAGGAAGGCGAGGTGATCAGGGACGTCTCGCCCGAATGGTTCGTCGGTTCAGCTCGACGGGAGCTGGTGCTCGACCTTGCGGTCGCACTGGCGGAGATTCACAACGCAGATCCCGCGCGGTTGGTGGAGGCGAAGTTGGGGCGTGAATCCGGTTACCTGGCACGACAATTGAAGACGTGGGGCGCGCAGTGGGAGTCCATCAAAGAGTTGCCCACCGGCCGTGATCTGGAAGATCACACGGCTATTACCGGATGGCTCACCCAGAACTATCCGGGAGATCGTCCCGCAGCCGTGGTGCACGGCGATTACAAGCTGGACAACGTGCTGGTCGATGCGGAAACGGCGCGGATCACCGCGGTACTGGACTGGGAAATGGCGACCGTTGGCGATCCGCTGGCGGACCTGGGTTACCTGCTGTACATGACCCCGGAGCCTGGGGGTGAGGTCGCCATGGCGGAGCTCACCGGCGCGGTGACCGCGCAGGAGGGTTGCCCCTCGCATGTCGAGATCGCCCAAGCCTACCGAGAGGCGCGAACCGGAGATCAAAGCTATTGGACGCCAGAGGATTTGATCTACTACCAGGTGTTGGGTGGGTGGAAGCTCGCCACGTTGCTGGAGGTGTCCTACCAGCGGCATCTCGCCGGAACCACCGATGATCCCTTCTTCGCGGAGCTGGACGAGGGTGTACCCAGGCTGCTTTCGGTGGCTCGCAGCCTGATACCGACTACTGGTTAGCATCAACAAACAAACTCACCGACGAGAGGATCGCCATGGCCGACGAAGTCCTGATCGAACAGCGTGACCGTGTCCTACTGATCACCATCAACCGTCCGGACGCGCGTAACGCGGTCAACAGGGCCGTCAGCCAGGGGCTCGCCGCCGCGGCGGACCAGCTGGACAGCTCCGATAACCTATCCGTTGCCATCATCACCGGTGCGGGTGGAAATTTTTGCGCGGGAATGGATCTCAAGGCGTTCGTGAGCGGCGAAGCGGTGCTGTCCGAGCGCGGCCTCGGTTTCACCAACGAGCCACCGCGCAAGCCAATCATCGCCGCGGTGGAGGGCTTCGCCCTGGCCGGTGGCACCGAGCTCGTGCTGTCCTGCGACCTGGTGGTGGCCGGTCGGAGCGCCAAGTTCGGTATCCCAGAGGTGAAGCGCGGCCTGGTGGCCGGTGCCGGTGGCCTGTTGCGTCTGCCGAACCGGATCCCGTATCAGGTGGCTATGGAGCTGGCGCTCACCGGCGACTCGTTCACCGCGGAAGACGCTGCCAAGTACGGGTTCATCAACCGGCTCGTCGACGACGGACAGGCATTGGATACCGCCCTGGAGCTGGCGGCCAAGATCACCGCGAACGGCCCGTTGGCCGTCGCTGCCACCAAGCGCATCATCATCGAATCGGCGAGCTGGGCGCCCGAGCAAGCCTTCGCCAAGCAGGGCGAGATCCTCATGCCGATCTTCGTGTCCGAGGACGCCAAGGAGGGCGCGAAGGCCTTCGCCGAGAAGCGCGCCCCCGTCTGGAAGGGCAAGTAGCGCGTCGGATCGGTCTCCAACAAAGGGGCCGGTGGCGCTCCCAGCCAATCGGCGTACTGTAGTTAGTTGTGCGAACTTGTCTTTGGTAAACCCCATTGACCTGCGTCTTTAAATGTACGCGCACTTGACATGCACGTTTGACGGGAGACCTGCCGTGGCCAGAACCGAAGGTGATACCTGGGACATCGTGACGAGCGTGGGCGCGACGGCGCTCATCGTCTCCGCCATGCGTGCCGTGGAGGCGCGTAAGGCGGAGCCGCTCGCGCGAGACGATTACGCGCAGCATTTCGTCGCTGCGACCAAGGTCGAGGCGCCGATCTTCTCGGAGCTGCTGGAGGACCCAGCCGTCGCTCAGGAGCCCGACGTGCAGCTGTTCTCGAGCTACCTCGGGGCCCGCACGAAATACTTCGATGACTTCTTTGTGGCGGCCGGGGATGCGGGCGCCCGGCAGGCCGTGATTCTCGCGGCGGGGCTCGATGTTCGTGGATACCGACTGCCCTGGGCGCCCGGCACCACGGTCTACGAGCTAGACCTCCCGAAGGTGCTCGAGTTCAAGAAGCGGGTTCTTGACGAGCATGGGGCGCGGGCGACGGCCACCGTCCATGGGCTGCACGTAGATCTTCGCGACGATTGGCCTGCGGCGCTCAGCGCGGCAGGATTCGATCCCACGCAGCCCACAGCGTGGCTGGCCGAGGGGCTGCTTCCCTTTTTGCCCGGTGCCGCCCAGGACCTGCTGTTCCAGCGCATTGTTGATCTGTCCGCGCCGGGAAGCCGGGTTGCCGTGGAGGACTTCGGCGCCCCCGGCACCCAGGCGGATCGGATGTCGAACGCGATGGAGAAGGAAGACGGTGCGCTGCAGCGGATCTTCAAGAGCATTGTGGAAGAGGATGCGCCCCCGTCGAGCCTGTGGTTCGGCGATGAGCGTGAGGATCCGGCGCAATGGCTGACCGGACGCGGCTGGACCGTCGAGGCGACGACCGCGGGTGAGCTGTTGAAGCGATACAACCGGGCTCCATTGGCCGGTGAGCATGAGCTCACCGATGCCATGGGACAGAGCCGGTACTTCTCCGCTGTGCTCGGCGCGTAGCCATGGCGCGCACCGAGGGAGACACCTGGGACATCGTGACGAGTGTCGGCTACACCGCTCTCGCGGTCGCGGCCGCGAGAGCACTCGATGCCAAGCTGGATCCGCCACTGGCACATGACGAGTACGCCGAGAAATTCGTTGCCGCCGCCGGCGAGCCGCATCTCGCGGAGGCAGTGGGTGCCGGTGATATCAGTGGCTTCGCCGGGGCCAACGCTGGATGGGTCGGTGTGCGGACTCGGTTCTTTGACAACTTCTTCGCCGACGCGGCGGGTGCGGGCGTGCGCCAAGTGGCCATTCTGGCTGCCGGATTAGACGCGCGCGCATACCGATTGCCCTGGCCCGCGGGGACGACGGTTTTCGAGGTGGATCAGCCGCGGGTACTTGAATTCAAAGATCAGGTGCTCTCCGGGGTCGATGCGGGTCCTGCCGCCGGCCGGGTGCCGGTGGCGGTCGATCTGCGCGATGATTGGCCGAAGGCATTGGTAGGAGCGAGATTCAACGCCGCGCAACCCACCGCGTGGGCTCTGGAAGGGCTGCTGCCCTATCTGCCCGGTGTGGCGCAGGACGCACTCTTTGAGAGGTTGCATGCGCTGTCGGCTCCGGGGAGCCGGCTCGCGGCGGAGCTGGGCCCGGGGCCGGGAGAGATCGCGCAGTTCGAGCAGGACATGCCGTCGGGTGCTGATTCTCCGGGCCACCCGCGGGTCTCCGAACTCTGGTATGACGATCCTCGGCGCGACACCAAGCTGTGGCTTTCCGAAAGAGATTGGGCAGTCACGGAAATCGATCTCGTCGATGCGGCCGTCGGATACGGGCGGCCGTTCGGCGAGCAACCACGCTCGTTCGAAACATTGCTGCGCACCAAGTTTTTCACCGCTACCCGGACAAGCTGAAAGGGCACCATGACTGACGTCGAGGACAAGAATTCGATCCGCAGCGACGGCGACTCGTGGGACATCGTATCGAGCGTGGGGTACACCGCGCTGGGTGTCAGCGCGCAGCGTGCCGTGGAGAGTGAGCGGCCGGACGCACTGATCGTGGACCCCTTCGCCAAACATTTCGTGCTCGCGGCGGGCGAACCCCATTTGATCGATACGATCACCAAACGTGATGCACCACAAGCGTCTCCGTTTGAGTATTTGCGGGGCATGGGCATGCGCAGCCGATTTTTCGATGAGTTCTTTCTGGACGCCGCGGCTTCTGGTATCCGGCAGGCGGTGATTCTTGCCGCGGGCCTGGACGCCCGGGCGCACCGGTTGCCGTGGCCCGCAGGGGTCACCGTGTACGAGCTGGATCAGCCGCAGGTGCTGGCCTTCAAGGACCGGGTGTATGCCGAGCAGGGCGCCGCACCCACAAGTGATCGGCGGACCGTGGCGGTGGATCTGCGGGATGACTGGCCGGCGGCACTCACGGCGGCCGGATTCGATTCCAGCCAGCCGACCGCGTGGTCGGCTGAAGGTCTGCTGCCGTATCTGCCGGCGGCCGCGCAAGAGCTGTTGTTCGAGCGTGCGGCCGAACTGTCGGCACCCGGCAGCCGGGCCGCCATCGAGGGCCCGACGGGTGTGTTGGGAATGAGTCAATTCGCGAAGGTCGAACAGAAGTATCGATCCGAAAAGGACACCTTTGGAAAGATCGATATCACTGAGCTGTTTTACGACGAGGAGAAGACGCCGGCCATCGAGTGGTTCTCCGCACGCGGATGGAGTACCCAGGGGCTGGACATGTTTGCGTTGGCCGACCGATACGGCGTGCAGCATCCGGAAGTGCCCGAGGACATCAGAGAACTTGCCGGTGCGATGCACTACCTGACGTGCACCCTGCCGAGCTGAGAGGACTGTCATGACCAACATCGAGGACAAGGATTGGTCGCGTAGCGAGGGCGACTCCTGGGACATCGTGTCGAGCGTCGGCTTCACGGCGCTGGGTGTGGCGGCGGCGCGCGCACTTGAGAAGACGCGTGCTGACCCACTGGTGCGCGACGACTACGCCGAGCACTTCGTGCGCGCCGCGGGTGAGCCGCATTTGATTGGGCTCCTGGAGAATCCCGATGCGCAGACGCTGAATCCCACCTCCGCATTCCGGCAGATCGGTTTGCGCAGCAGGTTCTTCGACGAGTTCTTTGTGAGTGCAACGAATTCCGGTTGCAAGCAGGCGGTGATCCTGGCCGCCGGACTCGATGTTCGCGCGCACCGACTGCCGTGGCCGGCAGGCACCAAGGTCTTCGAGCTGGACCAGCCACAGGTGCTGGACTTCAAGGACCGGGTACTGGCCGAACGGGGGGCCACGCTGACCACTGATCGCCGTGAGGTCGCCGTTGATCTGCGGGATGACTGGCCGGCCGCCTTGCTCGCCGCGGGTTTCGACCCTGAGGTCCCCACGGCGTGGTCGGCCGAGGGACTGATCATCTATTTGCCCTCTGCCGCACAGGATCTGCTATTTGAGCGGGTTGTCGCGTTGTCGGCACCAGGCAGTCAGATTGCCGTGGAAGCCACCCGCGGTAGGCCCGATATCGCGAAGTGGGGTGAGGTCCAGAAGAAGTACGCGGACGATAGCCATCCCATGTCGAAGGTAGACATCAGTTCATTGTTCTACGACGAAGACCGCGCCGACGTCGCGGAGTGGTTGGCCGCACGCGGGTGGACGGTGCAGGGTGCGCATGCCCTGGAACTGGCCGCTGCCTACGGAGTCAAGGTCCCGGAGCTGCCTGCGGACGTCGTCGAACTGGTCGAGCAGGGCAACTACCTCACAGCCCTTTTGCCCAGCTAGGCGGGCTATCCCCAGGGCCTGGCTAGGTTCTGCGTTCCGGGCTAACATGCGGGAGGGGCATGTTCAGAGGGGGACGGATGAAGATCGATCCGGTAGCGACGGAGAAGTGTGCGGTGCAACTCGATGCGACCGATGCGCACGTCGAGTTCGCCAAGGGCAAGCTGCGCGCCACGGAGGGTAAGGACCTTGGCGACCTGAGCGATGCCATGAACGCTGCGCGGAACAGGGTGTCGGGTGCGCTGGGCACGGTGGCGGCTGTGCAGAAAGAGATTTCGCAGAACATCCGCACGTGCACCAAGGCCCTGGTCGAGATGGATCAGCGCAACGCGGGCAACCTCAGCGATGCCGGAATCACGTTCCCGGTGCTCAAGTAGGGCCGGTGCGCGATGACGCTGGGAGACACACAAAAGCAGCTTGAGCAGGTAATCGCCGACCTTCGACAGATCGGTGAGATCACCATCGGCACGGTCTGGCCAATCGCCAGAAAGGTTGTCAGTGCCGTCCGCAAGGTGATTGCGGTGGCCATCGAGCCACCTCCACCCGATCCGGCGACCGTGCGTGACGTCGCAGCGCGCTGGCGGGAGATGGCGCCCGCGATGGGGGAGTGGCATGCCAACGATGTTCGGCAGGCTCAGAACACCATCCCCGAAACGGTCTGGGGACGGACTCCGGGTGATCCCAACGGGGAGACAACCGGGGATAAGGCGCGCACGAGCATCGCGAACTTCACGACACGATCCACGACGATAGGTCCGGCGGCGACAGGGGTGGCGACCTCGCTGGAGACCTTCGGCGGATCGATGGAAAAGGCACGCGATCGCTGGCATAACGCGTTCACGTCGCTGAAGGACGATGTCGACTGGAACAACATTCCGAAGGCCCCGTGGGACGCCATTCCGTATGTCCGAAAGCTCGTGGGCGACGTCGTACACGGTGTCGAAGAGCTCGCCGGCGCGTATGGGGACGCCGACAAGGCGGTGAACACCGCCAAGGGTGAACTCGGAAAGGCAATGGGGGGCATCACCTTGCCCGACCACACGTCTGTCGCGGTGGGCGCGATCGGTTCGGTGAACAATTGGTCGGGCGTCAAGGATGATCCCGATGGTCATAAGGACGGAACCGGTTTGCGGCCGGGCGTCCAAGAACGTGCCGACGCCAACCTGGCGGCGATGAGTCCCGAGGATCGGGCCAAGGCGCAGGCGATGCTCGACAATGCGAAGGATGAGGCGCGGCGCAATTGGATTGTCTCGGCTCTCGCTAGGGGAGGTGATATCGATTCTTTGCAGCGCTTCGCCGATCGATTGAACCTCCCGCCCGCGCAGGGTGGCTTGACCGATAAGCAACTGCAGGAACTCGATCCAACCGAGTACGCGAGGAATCACCCGGGTGGCCTCAAGCAGCCGGACGGCACTACCTGCGGGTCGAGTTCTTTGGTGACGGCGAAGATGATCAATGACCCGATGTACGCCATGAAGGTACTGACCGGCTATGACCCACGCACGGGACAGGAGCTGCCGGGTGGCACGGACACCGATGCCGTGACAGCCCGGTTCGGGGAAGAAGCCAAGAAGATGCACGATCTGACGAACAACGCGGTGATTCCTGGATGGGGGACGAACTGGCCGGAGTCGATGGGAACTCCACCTTGGGGTGCTGCCGATGAGATGGGAGCGCCCAACGGGACAGGCGTGCCGGGGAGTAGTTACG
Organism: Mycobacterium sp. D16R24; assembly: GCF_002013385.1. Lineage (NCBI taxonomy): Bacteria > Bacillati > Actinomycetota > Actinomycetes > Mycobacteriales > Mycobacteriaceae > Mycobacterium > Mycobacterium sp. D16R24. Next base: position 26,211 of record NZ_MAEV01000034.1, read on the forward strand.
ACTGGACATTGCACCCCCCGGCCGGCGCTGCGGGTGACTATCGGTCGGTGACTGCGGCCGTGCAGGCAGGACAGGTGGTTCCGCTGTTTATCGGGACCGGGCCTTACCCAAGCCACGTCATCTTGGTCACCGGCATGGACGGCGATAATCTGCAGATCTACGACTCGGCGGCAGGCAAGGTCTCAACGATTCCCAAAGACAAATTCATCAACGGCAACTTTGACCTGACGTGGTCTGGTGGGTGGAACGTGTGGGGTTCGGTGACGCCCAAATGAGACGCGTGAAGTGTGTTTCGTTGATAGCGCTGATATTCGTGACGGCCGCTTCCTGTCCGCGTGATCCCGGGAAGTACGACGCGAACAGCACGGACAGTGCCCGGTCGGAGCGTCTGGCATCGGACTCGTGGTTGGCGCCGGCCGAGGTGGTTCACGGAGGCTTTCGGGGAAACGCGCTTGTCGATCGTGAAGAGGTATCGCGCAAGTATCGCAAGGGAGTCGTCAATGACTACCGCGAGAACGTGACTCGCGAGATACAGACAGCGTTAGCCGATGGTTGGGTGATTACGTACGCCCAATGCGGGCCCACTCATCCGCGTGCACTCCCCAATCCCGATATGGGGCGCCAATCTGAATCGATGGTGGCCTTTGTGGATCTCCAGAAATCCGCTGACGATCTTGATCACAGCGCATTCGCAGAACTCGCCGCGTATGCATACAAGCAACAGCGAGATGGTAGCGGCCCCAATGAAGTTGGCGTACGAATCGTGGCGTACCCGCCGTATCACTCGGACAAGGGGTGGCCCCGGCTGCCTGTCGTCAAATACGAGGACACGTGTATAGCCAGTCCGGATGCGCCGACTGCAGGAACTTGGAGCACGCCAGCTTTCCCGGATGGACTAGTAGCGGGTCTGTCTCGTAGCCAGCCGCTGAACGAGAAGGGCGAACCTGACAAAACAGCGCAGTGAGCCAGGCCGCGCCTCGGGGGCACAGTGACACACTGGAGTGTGTGAGCCAAACCCCGGAGAACACCAAGTACGTCGAGCCCGGTGAGTTCAAGCGGGACACCAACTACATCGACACGCGGATCACAGCGGACGGCCGCGACGGCTACCCGGTAGAACCGGGTCGATACAGACTTGTCGCGGCACGTGCCTGTCCCTGGGCCAACCGGACTCTGATCGTTCGCAGACTCCTCGGGCTGGAAAATGTCTTGTCACTTGGGCTTTGCGGCCCTACACATGACAAGCGCAGTTGGACCTTCGATCTTGACCCGGGTGGAGTAGACCCCGTCTTGGGCATCCACTTCCTGCGTGATGCCTACCTCAAGCGGTTCCCTGACTATCCGCGCGGCATCACCGTGCCCGCGGTGGTGGAGGAGTCCACGGGGGAGGTCGTCACCAACGACTACGCGCAGATGACGTTGGATTTCTCCACCGAATGGGTTGACTATCACCGCCCCGGCGCCCCGCAGCTGTATCCCGAGGACCTGCGCACCGAAATCAACGAGGTGAACCGTCGCGTGTACACCGAGGTCAATAACGGCGTGTACCGCTGCGGTTTCGCCGGAGGCCAGGAGGCGTACGACGCCGCCTATGATCGGCTGTTCACGGCGCTGGATTGGCTATCGGAAAGGCTTGCCGGGCAACGGTATCTGGTAGGCGACACCATCACCGAAGCCGATGTGCGACTGTTCACCACGTTGGTCCGGTTCGATCCGGTGTACCACGGGCACTTCAAGTGCAATCGCGAGAAGCTGACCGAGATGCCGGTGTTGTGGGCGTACGCGCGCGATCTGTATCAGACCCCGGGGTTTGGTGACACGGTCGACTTCGGACAGATCAAGGAGCACTACTACGTGGTCCACACCGATATCAACCCCACGCGCATCGTCCCGAAGGGGCCGGATTTGCGTGACTGGCTTACCTCGCATGGACGCGAGACACTGGGTGGTAGACCATTCGGAGATGGCACCCCGCCGGGGGCGCCTAGGGAGTCGGAACGCGTGCCAGATCGCGTTCATTGCCCTGGTTAACGACCTTTGCAGGATTTACAAAAACGGAAGACTTGTTAACAAGCATGCCTTTCCTTAGTATCCGTCGGCATGCTGCACCACAGGGTGAAGGGCGAGTAGATGACCGATCAACCAGTCACTATCGGAGTTGTCCGAGAGTCAGGTGAGGACGAGCGCCGTGTCGCGCTGGTACCGAAGGCGATCGCCGGCTTGATTGGCAAGGGTGTGAACGTCGTCATAGAAAGTGGCGCAGGAGAGCGCGCGTTGCTGCCCGACGAGCTGTACGCCGAAGCCGGTGCGACGGTGGGCGATGCTTGGTCCGCCGACATCGTGGTGAAGGTCGCGCCGCCCTCGGCTGCTGAGGTCGCCCGCCTCAACGAGGGGCAGACCCTCATCGGCTTCCTGGCGCCCCGCAATGCCGAGAACAGCATTGGCGCGCTGCAGAGTGCAGGCGTGCAAGCCTTTGCGGTGGAAGCGATTCCGCGCATCTCCCGCGCTCAATCGATGGATGCGCTGTCCTCGCAGGCCAACGTTTCGGGCTACAAGGCGGTGTTGGTGGCCGCGTCCGAGTCCACCCGGTTCTTCCCGATGCTCACCACCGCCGCCGGGACCGTCAAGCCCGCGCTGGTACTGGTGCTCGGTGTCGGCGTGGCCGGCCTACAGGCCCTGGCGACGGCCAAGCGGCTCGGTGCCCGTACCACGGGTTATGACGTGCGGCCCGAGGTCGCCGATCAGGTGCGCTCGGTGGGCGCGCAGTGGCTCGATCTGGGCATCGATGCGGCCGGCGAAGGCGGATACGCCCGTGAGCTCACCGAAGATGAGCGTGCACAGCAGCAGAAGGCGCTCGAAGACGCCATCAAGGGATTCGACATCGTCATCACCACGGCGCTCGTTCCCGGCCGTCCGGCGCCCCGCCTGGTGACCGCTGCCGCGGTCGAAGGCATGAAGCCCGGCTCGGTCGTCGTCGACCTCGCGGGCGAGACCGGCGGCAACTGCGAACTGACCGAGCCCGGCCAGACCGTCGTCAAGCACGACGTCACCATTGCTTCTCCGCTCAATCTTCCGGCGACGATGCCCGAGCATTCGAGTGAGCTGTACTCGAAGAACATCACCACCCTGCTGGACCTGCTCATCACAGACGGCGCACTCGCACCGGACTTCGACGACGAGATCGTCGCGTCCTCCTGCGTGACCCGTGCAAGAGAGGACGCATAGCTCATGTATGACCAGCTATTGGCCAACCTCGCGATCCTGGTTCTGGCCGGGTTCGTCGGGTTCGCAGTTATCTCCAAGGTGCCCAACACCTTGCACACCCCGTTGATGTCCGGCACCAACGCCATACACGGCATCGTGGTCCTCGGTGCGCTGATCGTGCTGGGCGACCTGCCTGCCGACGCGCACTGGGGCGTGCGGATCATCGCGTTCGTCGCGCTGATCTTCGGCACGCTGAACGTGATCGGCGGCTTCCTGGTGACCGACCGCATGCTCGGAATGTTCAAGGGCCGCAAGGCAGCCCCTAAGCCGGAGGCGGCTGACAAATGAACTACCTCGTCACCGTTCTTTACATTGTCGCGTTCGGGCTCTTCATCCTCGGCCTGTCGGGTCTGACCGGACCGAAGACCGCGGTCCGCGGCAACTGGATCGCGGCCACCGGCATGGCCATCGCAGTCGTCGCGACCCTGATCAAGGTTCGCGACACCGCTCCGATCAACTGGATACTCATCGCAGTCGGGTTGTTGGTCGGTGTCGCCCTCGGTGTACCGCCGGCCAAGAAGACCAAGATGACGGCGATGCCGCAGCTGGTCGCGCTGTTCAACGGCGTCGGTGGTGGCACCGTCGCCTTGATCGCGTGGGCGGAATTCATTGAGACCCACGGGTTCAAGACATTCCGCGCCGACCAGCACCCCACCGTCGCGCTGGTCATCGGCTCGCTGTTCGCCGCGATCATCGGTTCGGTGTCGTTCTGGGGCTCGCTGGTGGCGTTCCTCAAGCTGCAGGAGTCGATTCCGAAGAAGGTCGAGAAGCGACTTGTCTCCTCGGCCAAGATCTTCCAGGCCGCCAACATGGTGCTGCTGATCGCTGCTGTCGGCGCGGCGGTGTGGATCGGTCTGAACGCCGGAGTGGGCACTCCGGCGTGGGCGATCGTGCTGGTGTTGGTGCTGGCCGGTGTCATGGGCCTGTTCGTGGTGTTCCCGATCGGTGGCGCCGACATGCCCGTGGTTATCTCGCTGCTCAACGCACTGACGGGATTGTCTGCTGCGGCAGCCGGTTTGGCACTGAACAACACCGCGATGATCGTGGCGGGCATGATCGTGGGCGCCTCGGGTTCGATCCTGACCAACCTGATGGCCGTCGCGATGAACCGGTCCATCCCGGCGATCGTGTTCGGATCCTTCGGCGGCGACTCCGGCGCAGCGGCAGGCCCCGGCGGCGAGCAGGGCACGGTCAAGGCCACCAGCGCCGCCGATGCCGCGATCCAGATGGCGTACGCCAACCAGGTGATCGTGGTCCCCGGCTACGGTCTTGCCGTCGCGCAGGCCCAGCACGCGGTCAAGGAGATGGCCAGCCTGCTGGAAGCCAAGGGTGTCGAGGTCAAGTACGCCATCCACCCGGTGGCGGGCCGCATGCCCGGGCACATGAACGTCCTGCTTGCCGAGGCCGATGTCGAGTACGACGCCATGAAGGAAATGGACGATATCAACGGTGAATTCAGCCGCACCGATGTCGCCATCGTGATCGGCGCCAACGACGTCACCAACCCCGCGGCGCGCAATGACCCGTCGAGCCCCATCCACGGCATGCCGATTCTGAACGTGGATGAGGCCCGTTCGGTCATCGTGCTCAAGCGCTCGATGTCCTCCGGATACGCAGGTATCGAGAACCCGCTGTTCTTCGGTGACAAGACCTCGATGCTGTTCGGCGACGCCAAGAAGTCGGTCTCCGAGGTTACCGAGGAACTGAAGGCGCTGTAGCCCAACCTCTTTGCCATCGAGTGCGAGTCTGGCGCGGAAATCACGTATGAAATCCGCGCCGGGCTCGCACTCGGCGTATGAAGGTGGGTATGCGTCGGGTGTTGGCGGCTGTGGTCGGGATATGTGCCCTGTCGGCGCCCGCAGAGGCGGTGGCCGCCCCGCATGACTGCGCCGCGGTCGATCGGGCGCGCGACCAAATCC
>NZ_MAEV01000035.1:0-30636 GCF_002013385.1 Mycobacterium sp. D16R24
GCGAAAATTCGCACGAGGGCGTTCACTGACACACCACCAGATCCTGATTGGCGAAGGACACCTCACCGATTCCGGGCATCTTCACCACGCCGTTCTTGCACTCGAAGGCGGTGGGGGGCGCCGTCTTCTCTTCGATCAGTGCATCGCGCATGCCCTGCACGAGGTCGGGGATCAACGACAGACCCGCCATGATGGTCGGGGTCCCCGGGGTGGTGCGGCTCGCCACGTCATACAGGGGTAGCTGGGCGCCGTCGACCGTGTTCTCGATGTACCGCAGCAGGCTGATTGCTCTGCGCAATATGGGCAGTGCATCCTTGCCGGCCCTATTGAATTCGTCGGCCTGTTGCTCGAACGGGGCCAGCACGTCGTTGAGATCGTTGACCAGATAGAACAGCTGGTCGGAAGTGCCGCCGAGGTCCTTCGAGATATCACCAAGATTCGTGACGATGGCCTGGAGGGCGGCCTGGCGGTCCACCGAGAGTTTGAGGACGGCATCGATATCACGCAGGATCGGCCCTATTCCGCGCTCGTCACCCTGGATGAGCTGCAGAATGTTCTCGGTCAATCTGTTGAACTGGGCGGGGTCCAATGTTTGGAATATGGGCCGGAAACCGTTGAACAGCTTGGCGATATCGAATGAGGGGATGGTCTGTCCGAGCGGTATGGTCGCGCCGGCCGCCAGGGGCGCACTGGGTGTTGGTGCCTGGGCGATCTCGACGTACCGTTGACCGACCAGCGACTGATACCGGATCGCGATGGTGGTGTTCTGGTAGAGCGGATGGTCTGTCAGCACATTGAACGTCACCCGCGCGTTCTTGCCGTCGAGATGAATTCTCTCGACCTTGCCGACCTGCACTCCTGAGATGCGTACGTCGTTGCCGATGATCAACCCCGAGGCGTCGGTGAACAGCGCATCGAAGCGCCGCACCGGGCCGTTGACTGGTGTGCGCAGGGCGTTCACGATGATCAGGGTCAGCACCACGGCTACTGCGACTGTCGCGGTGAGGCCGGCCATCAGAAATGCAATCCGTTTCATCGCGGTCCTCCAGAGGTTGGCCCGGGCACGGGTCCGGTGACCGTGGAAGCGGCCCGGCCATCGGGCGCCATCGGCATTGCCGCGGCGAGCCCTGGCGCGGTGTCCATGATCAGCTGGACGTTGAGGCGTACCTTGCCGTTGTCGACGGGGAAGGCGGCGGTTGTTCGGTCGAGCAGGCCGTTGAGCCTGTCGTACGCCGGGGCGAGGCTGCCCAGGAAGTAGGTGGATGGGATGGCCAGATCCAAGAGCGACCGAACCAAGGGAACGATCCAATCGTTGTTGTCGTGAAGTCCGTCGCCAATTCCCTTGAGCAGGTTCGTCAGCCCATTGATCGCGGCGGTGGCCCGCTCGGTGTCACTCGGAGCAACCATGAAGGTAAGGCTGTCGAGCAGCTTGTTGGTGGACCCGATGACGGGCGCAAATTCGTTGGCGCCCTCGATCAATGAGGCCATGACCGCCAGCGTTTGGGAGAAGGGCACTGTCTGAGAATCGGCGATCATCGCGAACAAGTCCCAGAAGGATTTCACGACCGGGCCGGTCAGGTCGGCGTGCCGCTCGAATGTTGCGATGATCGCGTTGAATTCGCGGCTGTCCAGGATCGAGCCCAGCCGCTGACCCATGCGCAGAAATCCGGTGATGGATGCCGCCTCGACGTCACTGCTGATCTCCAGCACCCCACCGGGTTTCAGCGGTTCGCCGACGCCGTTACTGACGAGCTCTACGGCGGCGGTGCCGAAGATGTTCGACGAGGTGAATCGCGCCGTGGTATCGGCCGCGAGGGCCTTGGCTTGCCGACCGTCGAGGGTCACCGTCATCCGCTGCTTGTTGTACCCGGTGGTCTGCAGGGATTTGACCTTGCCGATGTTGTAGCCGCGGTACTTCACCTCGCCACCGGGGCCCATGCCCTCACCAATGGTATTGGTAATCAGAGTGAGCTCGAAGGGCTCGCCATAACTGCCGATGCCGGATTGATAGAGCGAATAGCCGCCGGCGGCGACCACAAGTGCCAGCGCAAGTCCGCGCACCTTGAGGGCGCCTGGACCTGCGGACCGTCCGCTGGGATCTTTATAGATGGCCACCCGTTACCCCGATATCTGAATTCCAGGATTGTTGCCCCAGAAGAGCAACGTGAGAAGCATGTCGAAGAGAACGATCGCGACCAGCGAGGCCCGGATGGCGCGCCCGGAGGCCATACCCACGCCCTCGGGTCCGCCATCGGCGTAGTAGCCCTGATAGCACTGGATGGCGATGATGATGACGACGAACACCACGGCCTTGATCACCGAATAGAGCACGTCAATCGGGTGCACGAATGAGTCGAAGTAGTGCTTATACACGCCCTGCGACTGGTTGTGGACGAAGAACACCATGAACGCGCAGGAACCATAGGCCAGCAGCAGCGTCAGTACGTACAGCGGAACGATGATGACGATTCCGGCGATCACGCGGGTGGTGACCACGAACGGGATGGACCGGATGCCCTGCGCCTCGAGCGCGTCGATCTCCTCAGAGATGCGCATGGCCCCGATCTCGGCGGTCATGCGGCATCCCGCTTGTGCGGCAAACCCGATCGCGGCGATCATCGGGGCCATTTCCCGGGTGTTCACATAGGCGGAGATGAATCCGGTGAGCGAACCCATGCCCACCATGTCGAGGGTCGAGAAGCCCACGATGCCGACCGACGCGCCGACCGCGATCCCCATGAAAACCAGAACGCCGATCACCCCGCCGCCGACGATGATCGAGCCGTTGCCCCAGGTCATGTCGACGAGCAAGATGCCGGTTTGGCGTCGGTAGCGCTTGATGGTCTGCGGTATGGCGGCCAGCACCAGGCCGACGAAGGTGATCTGGTGGCCGAGATATTCGGCGGAGCCACCCGCGCCCTTGGTGAAGTTCCAGATGGACCGCGCGACCGGGGGTAGTTCGTCGGGGAAGTACCGCGAGGGACGGGAGGTGGCCACTGTCAGCCCACCTTCGACGGCATGAACATCGCGACGATTTGAGTGATCACGGTGTTGAGCACCATGACCGTGACCACACCGATCACGACGGTGGCGTTCACCGCATCGGCGACTCCCCGCGCGCCGCCCTTGGCCTCTAGGCCGCGCTGACAGGCGACGAGGATGACCACCACGCCGAACAGCCAGGTCTTGAGAACCGCGACCGTGACGTCATTGACGTTCGCGAACGCGGCGAACGAGGACAGGTAGCTGCCGGGGGTACCGCCTTGAAAACCGACGTTGACCAGGTAACCGGCGAAGATTCCGACGAAGATGATGAAGATGCACAGCAGTGGTGAAACGAACAGAATCGCCGCCAGTCGGGGCGTCACCAGCCGCTGGATGGGATTGACGCCCATCACCCGCATGGCATCCACTTCCTCGCGGATGCTGCGGGCGCCAAGATCGGTGGCGACTGCGGAACCCGCAGCGCCACCGAGGAGCAACGCGGCGACGATGGGGGCGCCCTGCTGGATGACGCCCAGACCACCGGCGGCACCGGAGATGGACGATGCTCCGACCTGCGAGATGATGCTGCCCGCCTGCACGGCGACGATCACACCGAAGGGGATCGACACCAGGATCGCCGGAACAACCGTGACTGTCAGGATGAACCAGGACTGAATGACGGTGTCTTGCCACGGGTGACGCAGGCGGACGATGTCGCTCACCAGAAACGCGAAGGACTGCGCCACCAGATCGACATAGCGGCCCAACGTTTTCAGCATCGAATCGGTTTGGGAGACCACATATTCGACGGGGCGCCGGACAAGTCGAGGGGCCCGATTGAGTAGCTGGAAGCCGCCGCCCGATCCCGAAGAGGCTGGGCTGTCGACGGTGGATTTGCTGCCGTATTCAACATCGGAGGATTGGCCCCACTCGTCCGCGACGGACTCTGGGTGCGCCTCGGCCGCTATTTGACTCATGGCTGAGTTCAAGAGCGGCTCCTTTGGCTTTGCATTTCGAGGCTGACCTCGATGGACGGACCGTCTAATGGACAGCTGTGTAACAGTGGGTATCTAGTACCCCACATCACAGTCGGTGGCTTAGTGTGGTGTAGGCCATGGCCCCTGTCAAGCGCGGGGTTACCGCGTTGATCAGGTTGCAGCATGTGCCCACGCGGGTAGATATGTGACGCGTCCTGGTCGGGGCGGTGTCATGGCGAGGCTGTCGGAGGTCCCCCGACCCGGCCTTCTAGCAATTCACTGGTTCAGTGTTCAGTTTATTGGCTAGGGCAGAGGCTAGCGGAGGTTCACGATCTTGGGACGGGAATTGTCAAGAATTTGCGAGCGTGGGAGGGGCGGTGGTCACCGACCGCACCAGCTCGATGAATGAGCCGATGTACGCCTCGCGTGCGTCCCCCGCCAGTTCGCCTCGGATGGCCTTCAGCGTGGCGGCCATCGACAACCCGGTGATGGCATGCGCCAGGAATTCGGTGTCGACGGCCAAGGTGATGGCACCGTCCGTGCGGGCCTGCTCGATGATGGTGATGTTGATGGACTCGATGAGGTCCAGGATGCCGAACATCCGCTTCGTCATTGCTGAGTCGAGCAGACCTTCACGCAGGATGACCTGCACGATCTCCGGACTGTTATCCAGCATGTCGAATAGCCGAGTGAATACCGTGCGCAGATGCTGGTCGAAGTCACCCGCATTGCCCAACAGGTCGCTGGTGTCGTTCACCGCCGCGAGCGTTCTCTGGAAGTAACTGTCGATCACCGCGTCCAGCGCGTCCCGTTTGGTGTCGAAGTACAGATAGAACGTGCCCCGCCCCACGCCCGCGCGCTGGGTGATGTCGGTGATGCTCGCCTTGTGGTAACCCTTCTCGGCGAATTCCAGGGCGGCCGCCTCGGTCAGGGTGCGCTGACGCTCGCGTGCACGCGTCGGATTCGGCGGGCGGCCCGGCCCTCGCCGGCCTCCGTTGGTGCTGGCCACGCGAACACAGTAACCACTCATGGCAAATATGTTGGTAAATGCACTAACGTGCCGTCGCATCATTCGGGCGCGATCACAACCATTTCATTTAGCTGAACTGCGGGCCGGAGAAATATGCCGTGGTGGGGAGGTGGGGGTCGATACCTCTCTCTAGGGTCGCCGATACCGTCGGCGTGACGGCATTGTTTGCTGTACACCTCATGGGGGTTGCTCATCGTGGGCGCCCCAGTTGATTCTCGGTTCTTCTGGGTCGCGCTATGCGCACCGGAGGCCCAGGTAGTCGGTCTACGATGTGGGCGTGTCAACGCAGGTGTATCCCGATCGCGGCCTTCCTGAGCTGACCGGTGATGCGCGCGTCGACCGGTGGCGTGAGCATCGTGCGAAAGTTCGCGCGGAGCTGGTAGAAGCGACTCTGCGTGCGATCGACGAGCTCGGTCCGGATCTTTCGATCGACGATGTCCTCAAGTCCGCGGGTATCTCCCGGCCCAAGCTGTACCGCTTCTTCGCCGACAAGGAAGCCCTCTTCACCGCGGTGGCGATGCGTGTTCAGGAGTTGGTTGTCGAGCGGGTGGTGTCGAACATCGACTTGTCCCTGAGCCTGCTTGAGCTTTTCCGCTCGGGAATGGCCGGTTACGTCGACCTCGTCGATGAGCAGCCCAACCTGGTGCGCTTTCTGCTGAGTGTCCACTATGCGAATGCGACATCGCTCATCGAGAGCGGGCGGCCGCTGTCCGACGCCATTGCCCAGCTGGTGGGCTCGATATTCAGTTCTCGCGGTGGCAACGCCGATCACATCGAGTATGTGATCGATGCGATGCTGGCCTCCACCGGTATCGCGGTCCTGCGCTGGTTCGACGAGCCGGTCATCAGCAAGGAAATGCTCGTCGATGAGCTGGTGGTCTATGTGTGGGGGGGGCTGGCGGCATCCGCCAAGGCTCGTGGTGTCGAGCTGCATCCGGACGATCCCATCGTCCTGCCTGTCGACTAGCCTCTGGCCCTGCCCGGCGGGACGCCTTCTTTCGTTGTCGCCCTGGGTCGCTCGTCGGCCACCCGGTGATCTCTTGAAATCCATTTCGCCCGCAGCGGTGTATTGCGCCCCGCGCCGCCGTCGTCTTATGGTGTACTGAAGGTAGTACTTCAAGTACTAGTAACTTTCCGTCACAAGGGAGTGGTGAAATGGCAAGTCCAGCTGCGGCGTACCCCAAGACCCGGCGGATCCGATTCCGTTTCGGCGACGACGGCAACGCCCACAAGTACTTCGTGGAAAACGACATCGTCTACAGCCATTTCGTCGCCGGACTGTCCGGCGGCTTCCCTCCGGGCGAAGAGGGATTCATCCGTTCGGTGCGTAGGTTCTCCGACCAGATCACCGATCCGGTGCTCAAAAAACGCGTCGCAGGATTCATCGGGCAGGAATCGGTGCACGGACAAGAGCATCGCCGGGTCAACGAGAAGCTGATCGATCTGGGCTACCCCATCGCATGGTGGGATGCGCCGAAACAGGTTGACCGGTTGATCCGGTTCGAGAATATGCTCCCCGCTCGCGCACACCTGGCCTTCACGGCGATGGCCGAGCACATGACCGCGATCCTTGCCGAGCGGACTCTGGGTAGCGAGGAAGTGCAGGCCATTCCGGGTGATCCCGAAGTGTGGCATCTGTTGAACTGGCACGCCTTGGAGGAGCTCGAGCACAAGTCGGTGGCATTCGATGTGTACCGCGCGGTCGGCGGTACCGAGACCATGCGGATCGGTCTGATGCTCGTCGCGATGACCATCGTCCCTCCGCTGACGCTCGGCGTTCTCGCCGGCTCGTTGCTGTCCGACCCGGTCGCGCGGCGCCAGCCACTTCGGCTGTTGCGCGAAGCGCGGGGGCTCTTCGGCGGACCCTTGTTCAAGGGGATCGTGGGCGATGTTCGCAAGTACCTGCGGCCCGGCTTCCATCCAGATGACATCGATACTGAGGAGCTGCTGGACCGTTGGCAGCAAGAGCTTTTCGGTAGTAAGGGCCTTCTCGTCGATCACCTCAAATAGCCCGCGACACGTCAAAGGAGACGCGAACCGTGAGCACTGCCGCACGGCATTCAACGACGGCTGAGCCGGAACAACCCGACCACGAGGTGGCGGTTATCGGCGCCGGCTTTGGCGGAATCGGGACAGGTATTTCTTTGCAACGCAAAGGTATCCACGATTTCGTCATCATCGACAAATGGGACCAGGTGGGTGGTACCTGGCACGCGAACACCTACCCGGGGGTAGCGGTCGACATCCCGTCGGTGGTGTACAGCTTCTCCTACGAGCAGCGCGGCGATTGGTCGCGTCTGTTCGCGCCGGGCGATGAATTGCAGCATTACGCCGATTTCATGGTGGACAAGTATGGACTGCGTGAGAAGCTGCGGTTGGGGACCAGCATCGTCCGTGCGGAATTCGACGAACGAAACAGTCTGTGGCGGTTAGTCACCGATGGAGGCAGGGAGATTACCGCCAGATACTGCGTGATGGCGGTCGGCGGCCTAGAACGTCCGAAGATGCCAGATATTCCGGGAGTCGACGATTTCGGCGGGACGCTTCTGCATACCGCGCTGTGGGATCACGATGTGGCGCTTGCGGGTAGGCGCGTCGCGGTGATTGGAACCGGGGCGACTTCACTGCAACTGGTTCCCGCCATCGTCGACGACACACGCCATCTCACGGTGTTTCAGCGCACACCCATCTGGGTTGGTCCGAAATTGGACCTCGAAATCGGCCCATTAGGCCGGGTAATTCTGGGAAATAAGCAGATTCGCTCCGCCATCCGATCGGTCGCGACGGTCGGGATCGAGCTTGCCATGAGCGGATCGGTGGCAGGTCCGGCGTGGCTGATCAACGCGGCGCGCCGCGCCGGCGAGGCGCCGATGCGCCGGTGGATGCGCAAACAGGTCGATGATCCTGTGATTCGGGAGAAGTTGATCCCTCAGTACGGATTGGGCTGCAAGCGTCCATCGATGTCGAACGAGTATCTCAAGACGTTCAACCGGGATGACGTCAGCCTGATCACCGAATCGATCCAATGCGTGACACCCCACGGAGTACGCACCGTCGACGGCGTCGAGCACGAGGTTGATGTGCTGATCTGTGCGACGGGATTCAAGCTGTGGGACAAGGGCTCGGTGCCACCGTTTCCTGTACTCGGTCGCAGCGGGCAGGACCTCGGCGAGTTCTGGGACAAGCACCGTTTCCAGTCCTACCAAGGGGTTTCGGTGCCCGGCTACCCCAACATGTTCTCCATTACCGGGCCGTACGGATTCGTGCTGGGGTCCTATCTCTGGATGATCGAGGCGACATCGGCGCACCTGGCGCGAGCCATCGCCGAGACCAAGCGTCGTGGCGCCACCATCTGTGAGATACGGCAGGAGGTCCACGATGAGTACTTCCAGAAGTGTTTGAAGCGGCAGGACAAGAACTTCCTGTTCACCGATGTGTGTGCCGGGTCAAACACGTACTACCTGGATCAAAACGGTGATTCGCCGTTCCGGCCGACGACACATGGCGAGATGTATTGGCAGAACCGTCATTACAACCTTGATGTATACCGCTACTCAACGGGTTCGGTAGTTCCCGAGACCGTGGCATCGATCTCCGGGGAGAGTGCGTGAGAAACAACGCGCTGGAGCCTCGACTGGTCGTGGTGACCGGTGCGGGTAGCGGTATCGGCCGGGCGACCGCGATCCGATTCGCCAAACGCGGTGCCTACGTGGTGGTTACCGACCTGGATCTGGACACCGCCAATGAAACGGTGGACCTGATCCACGCGGACGGGCGCAACGCGTCGGCGGTGCAGCTTGATGTCACCGACCCCGACCATTGGGCGGACGTCGCCCGCTACGTGTCCATCGAATACGGCGTTCCGGATGTGCTGGTGAACAACGCGGGGATTGTGGTCAGCGGTCCGTTCTTCAAGCTGAGCGCCGCAGACTGGGACAAACAGCTGTCGGTGAATCTGATGGGTGTGGTGCATGGGTGCCGGGTGTTCGGTGAACAGATGGTCGCACGCGGCGGCGGGCATATCGTCAACATCGCCTCGGCAGCCGCGTATACGCCGACCGCGGTGATGGCGCCGTACTCGGTGTCCAAGGCCGGTGTCAAGATGTTGACCGAGTGTCTGCGGCTTGAATTGGGGCCCAAGGGTGTTGGTGTCAGTGCGATATGTCCTGGATTCATCAATACCAACATCGGTATCCACGGCACCATGGTGGGTATCGACCAGGAAATCGTTGATGTAAGCCAGCGGAGCATGCGGCGGTTACGTGAGATCACGGAGAAGCTGCCCTGGGCGCCGATGAGCCCCAATCTGGTCGCACGGGCAGTCACCCGCGCGGTTCGTCTGGATCTTGTGGTGGTTCCGGTGAAGCTCGAGTCATGGCTGGGCTATGTCCTGTCGCGGGCTTTTCCGGCCGTGAACAGGCGACTCATGGCTCCGTTCGGCGTCGACAGATTCGAGCGTCTGGGCGAGCGTGCGGCGGCCAAACGCAGCGAGCGTCAGGCTCCGGTTCTTGTCGATAGCGTGCAGTAGGGAGACCACGATGAAACTCAACAAACTCGAGCCCCAGTTGGTGGTAGTGACCGGTGCCGGCAGCGGCATCGGCCGGGCCACAGCCGTTCGATTCGCCAAACACGGTGCTCACGTGGTCGTTTCCGATATGGATCTTGACTCCGCGCGCGCCACGACAGCAATGATCCGCGCCGATGGCAACACGGCATCGGCGGTGCAGCTGGATGTCACCGATCCGGACCAGTGGGAAACCTTCGCGCGGGACGTGCTTGCCGATCATGGCGTGGCCGATGTGTTGGTCAACAACGCGGGAATCGCCTTGGGCGGGGCATTTCTGAAGCTCAGCCCGGCCGACTGGGACAAGTTGCTCTCGGTGAACCTCATGGGCGTGGTGCATGGGTGCCGGGCGTTCGGTGAGCAGATGGTTGAACGCGGCAGCGGGCATATCGTCAATATCGCCTCGGCCGCGGCCTTCACACCGACTCCGGTGATGGCACCCTACTCGGTGTCCAAGGCGGGTGTGAAGATGCTGACCGAATGCCTGCGGTTGGAGTTGGGCTCGAAAGGTGTTGGAGTCAGTGCCATTTGCCCCGGCTTCATCAACACCAACATTGGGCTTAACGGAATAACCGTGGGCGTGGACCAAGAGATGGTCGATCGGGGTAAGGAGATCATGCTCCGGGTGCAGGAGTTCGCAGCAGGCCTGCCGTTCTCCCCGATGAGCCCGGACTTGGTGGCACGCGCTGTGATGCGCGCGGTGAAGTACGACCTTGCGGTGGTGCCGGTGCGCACCGAGGCATGGCTCGGATATGTGCTGGGCCGAGTCGCTCCGGGAATCAACCGGCGTACCACACAGGCGTTCTCGATCGAGCGGGCGGAGCGGTGGGGTGCCTGGGCCCTCGGCAAATTGGATGATCTGAATCTGCTTCCACGTCAGGGCGGCGTCGAGGTGGCCCGAAAGCCCACGGCAGCACGGAGGTAGACAGATGAACGACACGGCAGACATCGGGGACGTGGCGCTGCGCGCACGTAACGTTACGTTCGACTTCTCGGACTCGCCACTGCAATGGATACCGGATGAGCCGGTGGCCTCGCACGCGCTCTCTGCGCTGAACTTCATGCTGCCCGCCGGCGAGTTGTTCTTCGTCGACGTGTTCGGACGGGCACTGCCGCACATCAAGGATGAGAAGCTGCGTGAGGCGGTCATCGGTTTTATCGGTCAGGAGCAGTTGCATTCCGATACACACGACAAAGCGCTGCTGGAGTACTTCGGTCAGCATGGTATCGATGCACAGCCGCTGCACGAACTGACCGACCGTGTGCTTTCGACCTTCAAGCAGCAGACGGACCGGCTCCCGCCCAAGGTGAGGTACCGGGTGATGGTCGAGGGCATCGCCATCATCGCGGGTATCGAGCACCTGACCGCCACCGCAGGGGACTGGCTGCTCAACCATGATTTCGAAAAGTACGGTGCCGATCCCGTGATCACCGACATGTTCCGCTGGCACGGTGCGGAGGAAGTCGAACACCGCAGCGTCGCTTGGGATCTTGCTCGGCACCTCGGGGTCGGGCGCCCCCGGATGATGGCGTACTTCGTCGGCTCCTGCGCGACAATCCCCGTGGGTCTGGTCTTCCTCAGCTGGCTGCTCGCACGTGCCGACCCAGACCTGCCGAAGATGAGCCTGGCGCAATGGCTCCGAGAGACCAACAGGGCGATGAAGCGCGGCGCGACCCTGAGATGGAGCGTCCTGGGGGAGGGGTTCAGGAGCTTCCTGCGGCCCGGTTTTAGTCCGGAATCCATCGGGGACACCGCACAGGCGGTTGCCTATCTGGCCAAGTCTCCGGCCGCCAAAGCCGCGGCTGTGGCATGACGCGGGCACTTCCGGTGGCGACCCCGAGGAGCCGCCACCCCCTGGGCTGGGGCATGAAGGTTCTTGACGTCGTGGGGCCGACCGCCGTCGCGGCCTTGGGCAAGACACTGCCCGCCGTGCTGCGGCTGAGCCCGCTGCTGGGGCCCGTCCGTCAACCCAGATGGGTGGACCGGTCGCTGAATCTGGTTGTCCGGGAACGTTCCGTGGTGGCTGCCGACCAGGACGTGGTGGCCTTCACGCTCGGTGCGGTGGGCGGAGGTGAGTTGCCGAGGTGGCGGCCCGGCGCACATCTGGATGTCACGTTGCCCTCGGGTGCGGTGCGCCAGTACTCGTTGTGCGGTGACCCGCGTGACCGGTACCAATACCGGATTGCGGTGCGACGCATACCCGGTGGCAACGGGGGATCGATCGAACTGCACGACGGTGTGCGTATCGGTGACACTCTTGGGGTCAAGGGGCCGCGGAACGCCTTCCCGCTGGCGACCACCGGACATCTGAACGCCAGTACCCGCCAGTTCCACTTCGTGGCCGGGGGAATCGGCATCACACCGATCCTGCCGATGCTGGCGGTCGCTACGGAGCTCGGGCTGCCGTGGACGATGACGTACACCGGGCGCCGTAAGGAGTCCATCCCCTTCCGCGATGAGCTGGCCCGCTACGGCGAACGGATCACCATCCGTACCGACGATGAGGACGGGTTGCCGACACCGGCCGATCTGCTGCCGCCGTTGCACCCTGATCTTGCGGTGTACTGCTGCGGACCGGGACCCATGTTGAAGGTGATTCGCGACGCGGTCACCGAATACCCAGGCGCTGAGCTGCATTTCGAGAGATTCTCGGCGCCGCCGATCGAAAATGGGCTGCCGTTCCAGATGCAGCTGGGCGTGGGCGGTCCCGTAGTGGATGTCGGGCCCGAGAACAGTGCGTTGGACGCGGTTCTCGCGGCCAGACCCGGCACACCGCACTCGTGCCGGCAAGGCTTCTGTGGCACCTGCAAAGTCACGGTGCTCTCGGGTAACCCCGATCACCGCGACACCCTCTTGACCGAATCACAGCGCGCCGAAGGCCAGATGCTCCTATGCGTATCTCGTGCCGACGGCGGGCGGTTGGTACTGGACTTCTGAGAATGGAGATATGGGATGACTCTCACGACAGAGCGCGAAGACGGAGTGACGAACGACCGTGTCACCGAGCATGTGGTGCGCAACGGCGCT
This sequence comes from Mycobacterium sp. D16R24, assembly GCF_002013385.1. Taxonomy (NCBI): domain Bacteria; kingdom Bacillati; phylum Actinomycetota; class Actinomycetes; order Mycobacteriales; family Mycobacteriaceae; genus Mycobacterium; species Mycobacterium sp. D16R24. The sequence continues at coordinate 12,585 of NZ_MAEV01000035.1, forward strand.
ATCGACGTCGCGTACTTCGTTCAGGGCAACCCCGACGGGGAAACCATTCTGCTGGTGCATGGGTGGCCGGATTCGCATCATCTCTGGGACGGCGTCGCGCCGTTGCTCAGAGATCGCTTCCGGTTGGTCGCGATTGACAATCGTGGCGCAGGAAAGAGCTCCAACCCCAAGAGCTTCCGCGGCTTCCGGCTCACCGAGATGGCCAGCGACTACGTAGCCGTGGCCGACGCGGTGAGCCCCGACAAGCCCGTACATGTCCTTGGTCACGATTGGGGCAGTGTCGCGATGTGGGAGGCGATCTGCGATCCCGGCCTGGAACAGAGATTTTCCTCCTTCACGTCGGTGTCCGGGCCCTCGGCGCATCACATGAGCCGGTGGGTGCGGTCACGGCTCGGTAATCCAACGCCGAAGAATGTGGCGCTCGCGCTGGGGCAGATTGGCTCCTTGCTGTACATGTTCGGATCCATGACTCCCGTCATCCCCAACGTTCTACTCAAGCTCGCCATGAACGAAAATCGTTGGCGTGCTGGGCTTTCCCTTGCGGAAGGTGCTCCCGTCGAGCAGATTCACCTCGGGCCGACGTTCATGAGCGACATTACCAAGACATTGCGGGTGTACCGCGCCAACGCGTTGCCCGCGATGCTGCATCCACAGGACCGGCACACAGGCGTGCCCGTGCAGGTTATCGTCGGTACCCGCGACCCCGCGGTGCGCCAATCGAACTACGACGACGAGCTCACATGGAACAAGCAGACATGGCGGCGGGTGCTCGATGGTGGCCACTGGTTGCCCTTCTCTCACCCACACGTGCTCGCTGCCGCAGCTACCGAACTCATCGACGCGGTATCGGGCAAGGAGCCCGACCGTGCACTGCGGAGGGCGGAAATGGGCAAGAGCCGCAAGCCATTTGAGGATCAGCTCGTCGTCATCACCGGCGGGGGTAGCGGTATCGGCAGGGAGACCGCCCTCGAGTTCGCCCGGCAGGGCGCCGAGGTGGTGCTCTCCGATGTGAACCTCGACGGTGCCAATGAGACTGTCGCGCTGATCGAACAGGCAGGCGGTGTGGCGCACGCATACCGGCTCAATGTCGCGGACGAGGATGCCGTCAACGCGCATGCCGAGGAAGTCGTCGCGCTCCATGGCGTGCCCGACATCCTGGTGAACAACGCCGGAGTCGGTGCCGCGGGTGGTTTCCTGGACACACCTTCCGAAGAATTCCGCCGCGTCATCGAGATTAACCTGTTCGGAGTGGTCAACGGCAGCCGGGCATTTGGCGCGAAGATGGCCGAGCGCGGGCTCGGCGGTCATATTGTCAACCTCTCCAGCATGGCTGCGTACAGCCCGCAGAAGGCTTTTACCGCATACTCGACCAGCAAGTCCGCGGTGTTCATGTTCTCCGATTGCCTGCGCGCCGACCTTGCGGCGCACAACATCGGTGTCACCACCATTTGCCCTGGCGTGGTGCATACCAACATTGTGGCCAATACCAAGATTTCGGGTGTGGATGCCGCAGAAGAGGCGCGGATGCAACAGGCCGGCGACAAGGCCTATGCGATGCGCCGCTACGGTCCAGACAAGGTGGCGCGCCAGATCGTTACCGCGGTGCGCAAGAACAAGCAGGTCGTACCCGTGACACCCGAGGCGCGGCTGCAGTACCTCAACAACCGTGTGGCGCCGGGACTCACGCGCTACTTCGCATCCAAGGCGGGCATGACCGACCTCATCAAGCTGGTGCCCAGCAAGAAGTAGAGGGCCAGTTCGCCGCTAGGTCGCGATCCGGAGGGCGGCCTCGCGGCGGGCACGGATGAATTGTCCTTGCCCGGTGAGTGTTTGGTCGATGTTAGTCCAGCCCTGGGCGCGCAGCCATCCGGTGACTTCCTCGCGCCCGAAGGCGCGGAAGCCGCCGATGCGCATTGCCCCGGTGACGCCCGGGAACGAGGCCGCCGGGGTTCGCAGTGACGTGAAGATCACGATCTGTCCGCTCGGCCCCGCCACTCGGCACAGTTCCCGCACGGCCTGTTCGGGATTGGGGATGAGGTACAGCGCAGCGAGGCAGACCACCGTGTCGAATGCCGCGTCGGCGAAGGGCAGTGCGTGCGCGCTGCCGCGGACGTAATCCACATGTTCGGCCGAGTTGTCGCGCACTGCCCGCCGCAGCATGGGGCCGGACAGGTCTAGGCCGATACACGCGCCGTCGTGCCCGAGCTGCGCGGCGAGCTCACGGGTGTAGAGGCCGGGACCGCATGCGACGTCAAGGATCTTGAGATCCCCGCGACCGGCGATCTCACCCATCAAAGCGGTGTGTGCCTTGAGGGTGCTTCGACCGCCATAGCTGAACCCGCGGGTGAACATTGGCCGCCAGGCGCGCTCGTAGATCGCCGCCAACAGGGGGCTCTGCATGAACCGGTTGGCCAGGGAAACCGGCTCGTCGCTTTCGGGGCCGAGGACATCGAGATAGCCGTGTTTGCGCTCGGGCGGGTGCGCGATCCGGGTGGGATCGACGAACGTATCGGCGAGCGTCGGATCCGGCAGGTTGCCCACGGTCCCTCCAGTACACATCGGTTGATTTCAGATTAATGCAACGGATAGTACTGGATACCTAATGTCACGCATAGGCTAGCAACATGTGAGTCTGTGCAGCATGGAGACGCGGGTCCCACTTGTTATTTAGTGAATGGCATGTCAGTCTATTAAATACCTGAGCGGCGGGTGGGGTGTTTCTACGCGGTAGGCACATCCCATCGCGACCGCTCAGCCGGAGATGCCGCAGGCAAAGGGAAGGAACGTGCCGTGAAACGAACCATGGAACCCGCCATGGGTCTGTATGACGAACCCGATTACGAGGTCGCGATCATCGGTGCCGGGCTGGGTGGCATCTGCGCGGCCATCAAGTTGCTTGAGATCGGCATCGAGAACTTCGTCATCATCGATCGGGATGAGGACTTTGGTGGCACGTGGTTGCGCAACACCTACCCCGGGGTCGGTGCCGACATCCCGACCGTCGCCTACCAGTTCACCTTCGCGCCGAAAGGCGACTGGCAACGATTCTTCGCCACCGGCGCCGAAATACAGCAGTACGCCCAGGATTTGGTTGCCGAGCACGGACTGCGCGCGTATGCGAGATTCGGAACACGTGTTGAGCGTGAGGTGTTCGATGAAGGCAATCATCTGTGGCAGGTGCATACCGCCGACGGTGAGATCATCTCGTCACGTTTCCTGATCAGCGCAATCGGTGCGTACATCAACCCGCGAACAGCCCCGGATATCCCGGGGCTGGACACCTTCGCCGGCCCGATACAGGTGCCGTCCCGGTGGCAGCACGACGTGGACATGCGCGGCAAGCGTGTCGGAATCATCGGTGTGGGAAGTTCCACCGTGCAGATCGCTCCGGCCATTGCCGGTGAGGTGGAACATCTCGATGTGTATCAGCGGACACCGCAGTGGTACTTCCCGAAGCCGGACTTCCGGATGCCTCGGCCGCTGCAGCGGTTACTGGCGGGGCGCAGATTCGCTAACGCGGTCAATGGTATTGCCTTGGCGGGCATCGAACTTGGCTTGCGCGTTCTGATCTACACGCCCAAGCCGTTGTTCCGGGTGGGTGCGGCGGTCTTCGACAAGGTGGCGCTGTGGGCGTATCTGGGCTGGCTCCGGTACAAAGTGGATGACCCGGAGGTTCGAGAGCAGCTGCGGCCGAGGTTCGGGGCGGGCTGCACCCGCGGCACGCTGGGCGCCGACTACCTGCCGACCTTTAACCGGTCGAACGTGACGCTGGTGTCGAACGGTATCGAGCGGATCACCCCGACGGGCATCGTGGACAAGACGGGTACCGAACGCCCCGTCGATGTCCTGGTGCTGGCCACCGGGTACGAGATGTTCTCGGACCCGGAAACCTATCGGCTGGGAACTGTGCTGGGTACCAAAGGATTCGACCTAGCGGAGTTTTACCGCGACAACGGGCTGCAGGCATACCAAAGCACCTCGGTCCCGGGCCTTCCCAACAGGTTCATGCTCGTCGGTCCGTACTCGTGGACCGGCACCAGCTTCCACTACATCCTGGAGAACTCGATGCGTCACATCGAGGCCGTCATCAAGCTCGCCCGTGCCAAACGGGCCACCTGGGTCGAGGTCACGCAGGAGGCGCTGGACGACTTCCAGTCGAACATCGCCCGCAGCGGTGCCAACCTGAATCGGTACTTCACGGTGAACTGTGCCGGGTCGAACAGTTACTTCATCAACTCGCAGGGCGACACACCCTATGTGCGGCCGTGGACGGTGTTGCAGTCATATCGGCGCAGTGTCAAATTCCCTTCGGGTGCTTACGATTTCAGGTCCATCAACAGCCCCGTTAAGGAGATCGAACATGCGATTTGATGCAGTCCCTATCGAGCTCGACGGGGTCGAGGAGTTCTTCGCCACCGCGCCGTTCGTGACTCGTGTTCGGCGCACTTTCGACGCACCGCCCGAGGACGTATGGCGGGTGGTGTCGGGCGACCGCATGTGGTCATGGCTGCCCTCGGTATGGGGCTGCCGGTATCCGCAGGACATCACGCCGACCGCCGGCACCGTGCGGGATTTCCAGATGTACATCCATTCCTGGATGGTGTTCGCCCAGCACGAGCAGATCATTCACTTCGATGCCCCCCGCGTCATGCGGTACACGGCGCTGGACGCCACTCTGCCGGTGTTCGGGTCGTGGTGCGAGGAGTACCGGGTCGTGCCGGAGGCCGATCCCGGCAAGGCCACCGTGGACTGGACGCTGGCCTGCGCGCCGCGATACCTGACGAACATCCCGGGATCGCAGTATGTGATCCGCCCGGTCGCCGCCATCCTCAAGCCCGTCTTTTGGTTCGGCCTGGGTGGCCTCGCGCGCGAGCTGCCGGTGCGCGGTCCGCAGCGCACCGGCTGACCCCCGGCCGGGGGCCCCGCGTTCGCGTTGTGTTCCACTGAAAACATGCGGTTGATGGCGGTGCATGCCCACCCCGACGACGAGTCGAGTCGCGGTGCGGCGACCCTGGCCAAGTACGCGGCCGAGGGGCATGAGGTTCTTGTCGTCACGGCCACCGGCGGCGAGCGTGGTGACATCCTCAACCCGGTGATGAATCTGCCGGGCACTCACGAAAATCTGACGGATGTGCGTCGTGAGGAAATGGCACTCGCAGCGAAAACTCTTGGGGTTGAACATCACTGGCTGGGTTTTATGGACTCCGGTCTGCAGCTCGACCCCAGTCTGTTGCCCGAGGACGGGTTCGCCCGTGTGCCGCCCGCCGAATCCCTGGCTCGCCTCGTCGAGGTGATCAGGCATTTCCGGCCGCACGTGATGATCACCTACAACGAATGCGGCGGCTACCCACACCCCGATCACCTTCGCTGCCACCAGCTGGCGGTCGCCGCGTACGAGGCGTGTGAAGAGGTGGGCAAGCTCTATTACTTCCACGAAATTGTCAGGGTGACAACGGGAATGGTGAAGTTCGCCGGAATGGTGGAGCGGATCATCGGCCGTATCCCACGCAGGAGAACTAGCGCAGGCCCAGCAGATCCCCGAGCGGGCGATATCGCGGTCCCCGGTTGGGTGCGGCGGGTGAGCCTGCTGACCCGGCGGCTGCGAGGGCGTCGGGTGACCACCGAAGTCTCCTGCGCCGACTACTTCTCTGTACGTGACAGGGCCTTGCGGGCGCACGCATCGCAAGTCGATCCCAACGGGCCGTTCTTCCTGGTGCCGTGGACCTGGCGACAGCAGCTATGGCCGACGGAGAAGTTCGAACTCGCGCACACCCGCGTGGCAACCACCGCGCCAGAGACCGACCTCTTCGCGGGTCTCTAACCGCTAGTGGGGTGCCGCTGCCACCGTCGCCGGATGCACCGCGATCAGTCCCAGCCCCCGGCGACGCTTGCACATCGCGGCCAGCTCCGAGTAGGCCTTCTCGCCCAGTAGCTCCGTCAGCTCGGGGCCGTACGACTGCCAGACCTGCTTCTTGCCGACATGCGCGGCCGGGTCTCCCGTGCAGTACCAATGCAGGTCGGCGCCGCCCTCGCCCCAGCCGCGACGGTCGTACTCGGTAATCGTCGTCTTGAGGATCTGCGAACCGTCCGGCCGGTCCACCCAGGCCTGCGTCCGCCGAATCGGCAGCTGCCAGCACACCTCGGGCTTCATCGTCAGCGGCTCGACACCCAGCTTGATGGCCTTGGAATGCAGGGCGCAGCCGATGCCGCCCGCGAAGCCGGGACGGTTCAGAAAGATGCACGCACCCTTGTACTTGCGTGTGCGCCACTGCTTTTCCCCGTCGAGCTCGTCCTTCTCCAGGTAGCCCTTACGGCCCAGCCCCTTCTCCCGGAATTGCCAGTCCTCATCGGTGAGCTGTTTCGCCGAGTCGTCGAGCTTCGCCCGATCGTCGGCATCGGACAGAAACGCCCCGTGTGAGCAGCAACCATCGTCGGGCCGTCCGGCAACCGTGCCCTGGCAGGCCGGAGTGCCGAACACGCAGGTCCAATGTGATAGCAGCCAGGTCATGTCGGCCTTGATCAAATGCTCAGGATTCTCCGGGTCGTAGAACTCCACCCACTCGCGGGCGAAGTCCAGCTCCACCTCCTGGCCGTCGAGGGAGGCGTCACGTCCAAAGGGCTGTTTTGGCAGCGTCGTCACAGATGTAAACGGTAGACCCACTAACGTGTGCTGCGTGCGATTAGGCGTGCTGGATGTCGGCAGCAACACGGTGCACCTGTTGGTGGTCGATGCCCGACGGGGTGGACACCCCACACCCATGAGTTCCACCAAGGCGGCACTGCGTCTGGCGGAGGCCATCGATGAGTCCGGCAAGCTCACCCGCAAGGGCTCCGACAGCCTGGTGCACACCATCCAGGAGTTCTCCAAGATTGCCCGCAGCTCCGGCTGCGCGGAGATCATGGCGTTCGCCACCTCGGCGGTTCGGGATGCCACCAACTCTGATGAGGTGCTGACACGCGTCAAGAAGGAAACCGGCGTGGATCTCGCGGTTCTTTCCGGCGTCAACGAGTCACGACTGACCTTCCTGGCGGTTCGGCGTTGGTACGGCTGGAGCGCTGGACGCATCATCAACCTCGACATCGGCGGCGGCTCGCTGGAGCTGTCCTGCGGTGTCGATGAAGAACCCGACATCGCGTTGTCCCTGCCCCTGGGCGCGGGGCGATTGGCCCGGGAGTGGTTGGCCGAAGATCCGCCGGGACGTCGCCGCGTCGCTATGCTGCGTGACTGGCTGGAATCGGAACTGGTGGACGCTGCCAAGCAGGTGGCGGCGGCGGGAGTGCCCGACCTGGCCGTAGCGTCCTCGAAAACATTCCGGTCGCTTGCGCGACTCACCGGTGCGGCGCCTTCCGGCGCAGGACCACGAGTTAAGAGGACACTTACGGCAAGCGGACTGCGTCAGTTGATCGCGTTTATTTCGCGAATGACGACCGCAGACCGTGCGGAGTTGGAGGGAGTCAGTGTCGATAGGGCGCCTCAGATCGTCGCCGGAGCACTCATTGCGGAGGCAAGCATGCGTGCTCTGTCGTTAGAGGCGGTCGACATCTGTCCGTGGGCGCTGCGCGAAGGGCTAATTCTGCGCAAGCTGGATAGCGAAGCCGATGGCACCGCACTCGTTGACTGAACCCGTCCGACACGGCCTCGGAGCCGCGACGCCGGCGACCTTAAGCCTCGGACGGTAGGAGAGGACATGACCGACTCAGACGACACGCAGCGGCCGGTATCGGTTGCCGAGCTGCTGGCACGCAATGGTGCCGCCGACGGCAAGATCAGCGGCCACCGCCGCAGGATGCGCGGTAACGCCGACGCGATCCCGGTGGCCGAGCTGACCGGCGAGATCCCCGTCATCCGTGACAAGAAGGGCGGACGGGCGCGCCCCAACCCGGCGCCCACCCCCACGTCGGAAAGGTTGACGGCGCCCGAGACAGGAGCGCGCTCCTACCTGCGTTCCAACGAAGATGCGCTGTTCGGCGGCGACAGCATGGCCGACGAGGCCGCGCGTCGCGGTCCCAGCACGTCGTCGACGCCGGCTCAGCCTTCCTCGATGGCGTCACCGCTTCGCAGTATCTTCCCGCCAACCCCCACACCCGTCGCCCGGCCCGGGGAACCGCGCAAGTCGATCGATTTCAACGACGCGACCGGTGTCATCTCCCCGATCACCAAGGAGCCGCCCGCCGCTGAGCCGACGCCCGCGCCGAAGCCTGCCGCGGTCGCTCCCGCTCCACCGGCGGCACCGCCTGCTCCACCGGTTCCGGATGCACCGGTGTCTCGCCCGGAGCCCGTCGCAGGGGAACCCGAGCCAGAGCCGGTCGCCCAGCCGGAGACTCGCGAAGACGAGCCAGTGGAGGCCCTGGAGGCCGTGCAGTCGTCGGGCCACGGAGACTACGTGGAGTACGAAGAAGACGACGAGTACGAGCAGTACGGCCACGCTCCCGGTGTCGCATGGACCTCCCACGATGCCGAGCAGGACGTTGAGGATGACGAGTTCGAGGGCGAGGAAAACGACTACCAGCTGGAGCACGAGCTTCAGGAGCTCATCGGCGTGCACGGGGGCCCGGCCGAACCCGAGGCCAGTCAGCTCGCCGATGTCGAGGCCGACACCGACAAGGCCGACCGCAGGGAGAAGATCAAGACCTACCTGCAGGGCAGCTGGATCGCTGCGCAATATCTGCTGGCCGCCGCCGCGGGTGCGGGCCTCTTCTTCGGCTTCCGGGAATTGTGGAGCTGGAATCAGGGCATCGCGTTGGTCCTGGGCGTGTTGTTCATCGCAATTCTGGTCGCCTCGCTGTGGGTTATTCGCAAGACAGTCGACCTGGCCAGCATTCTGATCGCAATCGTGGTGGGAGCGCTGATCGCGTTCGGCCCGCTTGTGCTCATGCTGCAGTCGGTCGATTAGGTAGCGTTATCCAACCGTGCGCCCTGCGATCAAGGTTGGTCTGTCCACGGCCTCGGTGTATCCACTCAAAACCGAAGCGGCTTTCGAGTATGCGGCCCGACTCGGGTACGACGGTGTCGAGCTCATGGTGTGGGCCGAGGCGGTGAGTCAGGACGTCGGCGCCGTCGCGAAGCTCTCCCGCAAGTACGACATGCCGGTGTTGTCCGTGCATGCCCCGTGCCTACTGGTGTCGCAGCGCGTCTGGGGTGCCAACCCGATCCCGAAGCTGGAACGCAGCGTCCGGGCGGCCGAAAAATTGGGTGCGCAGACCGTTGTCGTGCACCCACCCTTTCGGTGGCAGCGCCGGTACGCCGAGGGGTTCGCCGAACAGGTTGCCTCGCTGGAGGATTCGAGTGACGTCCACGTTGCGGTGGAGAACATGTTTCCACTGCGCGCCGACCGCCTGTTCGGCGCCGGGCAGTCATCGGTGGAACGCATGAAGCGCCGCGGCGGCAGGCCCGGAATCGGAGTCTCCGCCTTCGCGCCGTCGTTCGATCCCACCGACGCCAACCATGCGCACTACACCCTCGATCTATCGCATACCGCCACCGCCGGGACCGACGCGGTGGAGATGATGCGCCGGATGGGATCGGGGCTGACGCACCTGCATCTCACCGACGGCACGGGTGCATCCGTCGATGAACATTTGGTGCCGGGCAAGGGGACTCAGCCCGTCGCGCAGGTATGCCGGGAGCTGGCGACCGGCGACTTCACCGGACAGGTGGTGCTGGAGGTGCACACCTCGACGGCGCGCACCGAAGACCAGCGCGAGACGATTCTGAGGGAGTCGCTGGAGTTCGCCAGAACCCATCTGGTGCGATAGGTGGCGTGGTTAATGCTCCTTTCGCGCAAGCAATGTCTCTTACGCCTGCGGGCGATGGGCTGTTTGACGCGCACTTAAACGACATCTGGACCATCGGACCCAAGCTGCACGGCGGCGTCATGCTCGCGCTGCTCGCCGGGGCAGCGCGAGAGACGCTGGCTGAAGGTCTTCGCGCGAGCTGGGGGCACCTCCCGCTCGCTGGGGACTCATCCGCGGGGGAGAGTGAGCCCATTGCCGTCAGCGCGAGCTACCTGTTCGCCCCTTCTCCCGGTGACATGCAGGTGCGTACATCCGTCCGTAAGCGGGGCCGGCAGATCTCACTCGTGGATGCCGAGCTCGTCCAGGGTGGCCGCACCGCGGTGCACGCCGTAGTCACGCTGGGCACGCCCGAGCTGCATGTGGGCCCCCTGCTGACGGCCCTGCCACCCGCGCTCACGCAGCTGCCCGCTGAGCCGCCGCCCGGGGTGGCCCCGATTGCCTCCGGCCATCCGATGGGGGACATCTTCCATCTGTTCGGCGGGATCGATGTGCGCCCCTCGTTGCGGTCGATGAGCGACCTGAGTGAGCGGGGTAAGCCCGAGATCGTGCTGTGGGCGCGCCCGCGCGATATGGCACCCGACGGGTTGTTCGCGTTGGTCTGCGGGGATATCTCGGTACCGGTGACCTTCCCGCTGGGGCGCTTCGGGTGGGCGCCCACCGTGCAGCTGACCACGTATCTTCGTACGCTGCCTTCGGACGGTTGGCTGCGAGTGTTGTGCAGTACCAACCAGATCGGCCAACACTGGTTTGATTCCGAACACACGGTGATCGACTCCGAGGGTGCTCTGGTGGTGCAGTCTCGCCAGCTCGCCATGGTGCCGGTAAACTGATCGGGCTACTCAACCGGAGGGTGCCGACCATGGGTGACAAGCAGAAGACGCCTGACTGGGCCGCAGAGGGAGGCGCGTGGGTGCTCGAGAACGGGCACCGCGCTTTGTTGAAGCTGACCGGCGGCCGCTGGCCGCACAAGCTCGGGTTCATGCCAACGCTGGAGTTGCACACCATCGGGCGTAAATCCGGTGAACGTCGGTCCTCCTTGTTGAGCTCGCCGATCTTCACGCCGGAGCGGATTGTCGTGATCGCTTCGCTTGGAGGGGCCTCGCATAACCCGGCCTGGTATCTGAATCTCGTGGCCAATCCGAATGTCGAGATCACCGTGCGCGGTCAGACCAAGCCGTACACGGCGCGCACCGCCTCGGACGACGAGAAGGCCGAGCTCTGGCCGGAGATCACCCGAGGATTCGGCAATCCATACGCGGGATATCAGCGCAGCACCACCCGGGACATTCCCGTTGTCATCTGTGAACCGGCTTAAGGAGATTTCTGTGAGCACACAACCTGATTGGGCAATCCGGATCGGCGCTTGGTTTCTGGAGAACGGACACCGGGCGGTACTTGCGCTCACCGGCGGCCGGTATCCCAAGAAGGTGCTGGGCATGCAGCCGGTGGAGCTGTACACCATCGGTAGCAAGACGGGGCAGCGCCGCGGCACCTTGTTGACCGCGCCGATCTACGAGCCCGACAAGGTGGTGCTGGTGGCCTCCTACGGTGGGGGCACCGAGAACCCGGCCTGGTACAAGAACCTCGTCAAGAACCCGGCCGTCGAGATCGCCGTGGACGACGTGACGCGTCCCTTCACGGCGCACACCGCCTCTGCCGAGGAAAAGGCCGCGCTGTGGCCGGCGATCGTCAAGGTCAACCCCGGCTATGCGGGATACCAGAAGAACACCGACCGGGAGATTCCGGTCATCATCTGCGTGCCTGCCTAACCGCTGCGGAGCCGCCCGCGAGAACGAATGATTGATGAGTTGGACACTTTTTCATATTGTGTCCAACATGAAGGTTGCGACGGCGGATAAGTCGCACGCCGCCGACCTGACGACCCGCGTGATCCTCGATCCGTCGCCGGCTGCTCAGATTCGTGCCTCGGTGACCTACAACCACGTCGTCGAGGGGATGCTGGCGCTTACGGGATACTTTGCGTGGCACAAGATTTGTGTGGACCGCGGGATTCTCCCCGGCATGCGGGAACTGATCCGCCGGATCGGCGACGACGAGCGGCGCCACATGGCCTGGGGCACCTTTACCTGCCGACGGCATGTGGCCGCCGATGATGCCAACTGGCCGGTGTTCGAGGCCCGCATGAACGAGCTCATCCCGATCGCGTTGCGTCTCACCGAGGAAGGCTTCGGGCTGTACGGCGACGACACCCCGGTTGGGCTCATGCTGGACGAGTTCATGCGTTACTCCGCCGACAAGGGAATGCGCCGGTTCGGCACCATCAGCAGCGCGCGTGGGCGCCCGCTCGGTGAGATCGATCTCGACTACTCGCCGCTGCAGCTGGAAGACACATTCGCGGCCGAGGATAGGCAGGCGCTCGCCGCCACGGCCTAGCGCACACTCCGCGCCGTCGCCGCCCACAGCCGGGGGAAGGCCACGTTATGCAGCGGGTTGGGCAGGATCAGATGGTTGTGTGCCAGCCCCACCGCAATGTGGCGCTTCGGGTCTGCCCATCCGGTGGAACCGCCCGCGCCCATATGTCCGAAACCGCCCACCAAACCCGGTGCGGGGATGCAGTGATAGCCCAGCTCCCAAAGATCGCGGGTCAGGAGAAGGCTGGGTCTGCCTCCTCGGCCGTGAGCGAGTTCGGCGGTCTTCTCGGCCGACAACAGCTGCCGGCCGTCCACGCTTCCCCGATTACTCAGCGCGCCGTAGAGCTTGGCCAGCGCCGGGGCGGTGCAGAGGGCGTTGCCCGCACCCATCTGGGTGTCGTAGAGCGGTGCGCTGGCGTGTCCGTCGTCGGCGACGATGCGCTCGGCTCCTGGCAGGTGGATCGCTCCGGTGGCGCCGCGCGCACCCGGAATGAAGTCGACGACGCGTGCCCCGATGGACAGCCCGCGCGAAAGAAAGGGCATCGTCACGGCCTTGTCGAGTTGCGCGTAGATACCTGCGGGGACTGTCGGCGAATCGGCGGGCGGGCGGCCCAGGTGAATGCCGTCGACCCCGAGGATGTCCGCGATCTCGGTGCGATACAGCGTGCGCATGTCGTTGCCGGTGATCGCGCGCGCGAGCCCGGCCAGTAGCCAGCCGTAGCTCATCGCGTGATAGGCGGCCTTGCCGTAGTAGCGCCCGACGGGTGTGGCGGCGAGCCGCTGCTCCATGAGTTCGTGGTCGAGAAGTTCCTCGGGCGTGGAGGCGATCGCGGCCAGTGCCGCCAGACCGGACTTGTGTGCCAGGACATCGCGCACGGTGACGGCTTCCTTGCCGTTGACGGCGAACTCCGGCCAGTAGCGGGCGACGGGAGCGTCGTAGCTCAGTAGTCCGCGGTCGGCCAGGCGATGGATCACCGTGGCGGTCACGCCCTTGGATGCCGAATAGACGATCGGGGCGGTGTCGTGGGTCCATGGCACGCCGGGCCGTGCTTCACCTGCCCAGATATCGAGAACCGATTCGCCGTCGACGTAGATGCAGAGCGCGCCGCCACCGGGGTGGCCGACATAGATCGACGCGAACTTCCGGACCACCCGGTCGAACTGGGGCTGTGTCCACCCATGGACCCCGTCAGGCAGGCCGGTGCCGACGGATTCAGGTGCGGAAACTGGGTCCGTCTCCACGCGACGCTGCGGTTGTGACATATGTAACTTGTAGTCCGGATACCCCGTTGTGCGCCACTACTTGGCGCGAGGTCTGCGAATAGTCACAAACCGAGGCGAATGTGCATATCTGCGTGCACATAGCGCGCGGGCCGTCCAACACCCGGCCAGAAAGCCGTTTCCGGGCGCGCTGGCTGGTCTGCCATGCTGGTCGCCATGTCCAGAATCGCAATTATCGGCGGCGGCAATATTGGCGAAGCACTTATCTCCGGGCTGCTGCGGGCCGGACGGCAAGCCAAGGACATCGTCGTTTCCGAGAAGGTCCCCGCTCGGGCGAAGGCTCTGGCCGAGGCGTACTCGATCCGGGTCAGCGAGGTGGCCGACGCCGTCGAGGGCGCCGACTTCATTGTGGTGGCGGTCAAACCGTCGGATGTCGAGAGCGCGACCAGCGAGATCGCCGCCGCGTTGGCGAAACTGGACGCGGAGGGTGATGAACGCGAGACAGAACAGGTGTTGGTCTCGGTGGCGGCGGGAGTTTCCGCGGGCTTCTTCGAGTCCAAACTGGCCGCCGGGGCGCCGGTGGTGCGGGTGATGCCCAACGCCCCGATGCTCGTCGGTGCCGGGGTCAGTGCCATCGCCAAGGGCCGGTTCGCGACCGACGAGCAGCTGAGCGCCGTCGCCGAGCTGCTGGAGTCGGTGGGCAGCGTCATCAAGGTGGCCGAATCCCAGATGGATACCGTCACCGCGCTGTCGGGATCGGGCCCGGCCTACTTCTTTTTGCTTGTGGAGGCGCTCGTCGATGCGGGGGTCGCTTCCGGGCTCACTCGCCCCGTCGCAACCGACCTGGTCATCCAAACCATGGCCGGATCCGCCGCGATGCTCCTCGAACGGGCGGAAACCGACGAAAATCGTGCCCCCGGGCTACAGACCCGCACCGAGGTCGATACGACCGCTGCCGAGCTTCGCGCGACGATTACCTCGCCGGGTGGCACTACCGCCGCTGCGCTGCGTGAATTGGAACGTGGAGGTTTGCGGGCAAGCGTCTACGCGGCCGTCGAAGCCGCAAAAACCCGCTCCGAGCAGCTCGGAATCACATCAGAGTAATTTAACCAAATCTTGATCAATTAGCCCACACGGGTATCAGTAACCCCACTGGTCCCGCTATTCTCCTTCTAGCACGTGCGTGTCCGTACCGCCGATGGGGAAGATCGGCGGCACGACATGTGCCAAGGGAAATGGGTATGCGATGACTTCAATGAACGGGCCATCCGCGCGCGACGGGGCCGGCGCCAAGCCGGGCCGTGATGCGGCGGCTACTGGCCAATCCGGAAAAGCTCAGTTCCTCACAGTCGCCGAGGTCGCCGCGCTGATGCGCGTCAGCAAGATGACTGTTTACCGGCTGGTGCACAACGGAGAGCTGCCCGCGGTGCGGGTTGGCCGATCGTTCCGTGTGCACGCCAAGGCCGTCAACGATCTGCTGCAGGCCTCGTACTTCGACGCTGGATAGGCCCCCGCAAGCGGGTGGGGGTACCTCCCACTCGTGGGGGCGTACCCCCGATTCGGCCGGTTTCCTGACGGGGGACTGTAACGGGTAGAGTCATGCGGCACCCTGGTTTTAAGCCTTGAGGGGTTAGGGCGCTCGTGTACGGCTGGCATAAGCCGCTGTGCACCGCCCACGGAAAAGACGATTTCAAAGTAGTTAGCAGGAGTTCATGGGTTCAGTTATTAAGAAGCGGCGTAAGCGTATGTCCAAGAAGAAGCACCGCAAGCTGCTTCGCCGCACCCGGGTTCAGCGCAGAAAACTCGGTAAGTAAACCTTGCGTTAGTGGGCATCCGCTCGGGATGCCCATTGGTGCTGTGATGGATAGGCTTCGTCCGTGAGCACCGGTGAGACCAATCTGCATTACCCACGGGTGGTGCTGGTCACCGGGGCCAGCCGATTCCTCGGGGGCTACCTGGCCGCGCGCCTGGTACAGAACCCGATGATCAACCGCGTCATCGCGGTGGATGCCGTCGCTCCCAGTAAGGACCTGCTGCGCAGGATGGGTCGGGCCGAGTTCGTGCGGGCCGATATTCGCAACCCGTTCATCGCGAAAGTCATCCGTAACGGTGAGGTCGATACGGTGGTGCACACCGCCTCGGCCTCATACTCGCCGCGTTCGGGTGGCCGCGCCGCGCTCAAGGAACTCAACGTGATGGGCGCGATGCAGCTGTTCGCGGCCTGCCAGAAGGCGCCCACGGTGCAGCGCGTCATCGTCAAATCCACGGCACAGGTGTATGGGTCCAGCGGCCGCGATCCGGTGATGTTCACCGAAGAGATGGGTGCCCGCCGTCCACCGTCCGACGGATTCGCGCGGGACAGCATCGATATCGAGAGCTATGCGCGGGGTCTGGGCCGTCGCCGGCCCGATGTTGCGGTGACGATTCTGCGGCTGGCCAACCTGATCGGCCCCGGTATGGATACCGCTTTGGCTCGCTATCTGGCGGGGCCTGTGGTCCCGACCATGCTCGGACGCGACGCCCGCCTGCAGCTGCTGCATGAGCAGGATGCGCTGGGCGCGCTCGAACGCGCCACCATGGCCGGTAAGGCGGGCACGTTCAACATCGCGGCCGACGGCATGATGATGATGTCGCAGGCGGTCCGCCGTTCCGGGCAACTCGGGATCCCCGTCCCCTCGTTTGCGGTAGCAGCGATCGCGTCCTTCACCAAGGGCACCAAGTACACCGAACTGAGTTCGGAACAGCGTGACTGGCTGGCATATGGGCGCGCCATGGACAACACCCGCATGAAGACTGAGCTCGGGTATCAGCCCAAGTGGACCACCATGGGGGCCTTCGGAGATTACGTTCGGGGCCGCGGGATCACTCCGGTTATCGAGCCGGAGTGGGTACGCTCATTGGGAGATCGCGCGGTGGCTATCGCGCAGAAGATCAGTTCGTAGAAATAGGGTGGAGGTGAAAAGCATGGCTGGTGAAACAAAGGCCAAAGTCATTCAACTGCAGGCTAATTCGGAACGCCATGCTGCACGCGCTCGCCGGGCCGAGGCTCGTGCCGACGCCGGAAGGCGGCACCCGTCATCGTTAGCAAGCGATGCGCCGGCCGAAAATTCCGCGGACACCGCCGCGGTGATCCATGACCTCAACGAGATCCGTGCGGCCCAAGGCAACGCACACGTGGGCGATGAAGAGTCGCTGACCGCGCTCGCGGCCAATATTGCCGCCGTCGCTGAGTTCGTTCGCCGCAGGGTAGGCGGCGACTACAGCGTCGATGATTTCGGGTTCGACGAGCATCTCAACGAATCACTCTTACTTCCTTTGCTGAGGCCATTGTTCAACCGATGGTTCAGAGTGGACGTGACCGGCGTGGAGAACATTCCAGCGACCGGTGGAGCCCTGGTTGTGGCTAACCACGCGGGTGTGCTGCCGCTCGACGGTCTGATGCTGTCGGTGGCGGTACACGACCGCTGCCCCGGCAACCGGACCCTGCGCAACCTGGCCGCCGATATGGTGTTCGACGCACCGTTCCTGGGGCAGTTGGCGCGAAAAGCCGGTCATACGCTGGCCTGCACCGCCGATGCGCACCGGCTACTGTCCGCGGGCGAGCTGACCGCCGTGTTCCCCGAGGGATACAAGGGTCTGGGCAAGCCGTTCAAGGATCGCTACAAGCTGCAGCGGTTCGGTCGCGGGGGATTCGTCGCGGCAGCCATTCGGACCGGAGCGCCGATCATCCCGTGCTCGATCGTCGGATCAGAGGAGATCTACCCGATGATCGCTGACCTGAAGGTCATCGCCCGGCTGTTTGGGCTGCCGTACTTCCCGGTGACCCCGCTGTTCCCGGCGGCTGGGCCCGTCGGCTTGGTGCCGCTGCCGTCCAAGTGGCACATCGAGTTCGGCACGCCCATCCCCACGGACGGGTATGACGACGCGGCCGCCGACGACCCGATGGTCACCTTCGACGTCACCGACCAGGTGCGCGAGACGATTCAGCAGACGCTGTACCGACTGCTTGCCGCCCGGCGCAACATGTTCTTCGGCTAGAAACGCGATCCTGTCTATCCACTTGTTGCGCTGCTTCGGGTAGCGGTCCGTAACGAGCCTTGATTACGCTCTGTCGCTAGATGTTTGGTTCGCTCGTGATGGTATTGGCGACGTTAGCGACTAAGTGTGACAGATTCGATTCGAACCTTACGTGCCACGCGGCGTCGTCAGAACGCTTCGCTCGTATCTTGGTCCCAGCGAGCCCAGATGTGACATGGCGACCAACCCCACGCCAGCGGCATAGACGAGTGCGGTGAGGGTGGGAAACTTCCCACCCGGTGCGAATCCCGCAACAGCGAACTGTGTGAGGGCCACCGCCGCCATCGCCGTGCCGACCAAGAGCCAAAGTGCGGTCAACCGCCGCAGTGAGGCTCGCAGTGCGACAACGGATATCGCACGCGTTCTCCGCCAGACACAGGCCCGCATTGCCGAGAGCAACAATATGATCGCTGCGGTGAGCGCCACCAGTATCGCTACCCACATAACCCGAGATAGCCACCACGCGCCCGAACCGAGCGCTGGCTGAGGCATTAAATGTCCTGGATAGCCAATGAGTACAACCACGACCACCGCGATCATGTGCCACAGGTATAGCGCCATCACATTGTGGTTCACCATGGTGAGGA
>NZ_MAEV01000036.1:0-30521 GCF_002013385.1 Mycobacterium sp. D16R24
ATTAGTGCGGCGCGCGTCATCGGAACCCGTGCCCGGTACGGCACCCGCACGAAGCTCCTGAGCCTGATCACCGAGGGGACGGCCACCGACGTCGTGGCGGCATGAATGACGGGAGCGGCCGGGTCGTCGTGCACCACGTCGGCCTTACCGCACAACAGCATGATCACGGCGCGACGCATCGGCAGCGCCGTGAGCGGCTCATATGTGGAGTTCAGCAATAACACGCGACGCCGGCCCCATAGGGAACCGGCGTCGTTGGAGTGCTGTGGGGGGATGGCCCCGGGGACCCTCGTCCCCGGGACACTGTGCAGTATTCGGGCCGACCCGTTCTGGGTCGGCCCAGCGCTGGCACTGTTATGCCGGTGCCCGCGGCCCTTCTTGTGTTGCACCATCGCAACCAGTGCACCACGATTCCGCGGTCTTCGCACGACAATTTGCGCCGTGTTTGCAGGTCAATCCAATGAACATCGCGTAACCAACCCGGCTGATCGGCCGAAGCGTGTACCGGCACAATGGCGTACGTGGCAGCCCCTACCCCTGAAAACTTCTACGACGCCGTCGGTGGCGCCGCCACTTTCCACGCGATCGTGGCCCGCTTCTACGAGCTTGTCGCCGATGACGAGGTGCTGCGCCCCCTGTACCCGGAGGAAGACCTCACCGGCGCCGAGGATCGTCTCCGGATGTTCCTCGAACAATATTGGGGCGGCCCTCGCACCTACTCGGACCAGCGCGGACATCCCCGGCTGCGGATGCGCCACGCACCGTTTCGGATCGGCCCCATCGAACGCGACGCGTGGTTGCGCTGCATGCGGACCGCCGTCGAATCCATCGATCGGAACACCCTTGACGACGACCATCGCGCCCAGCTGTGGAGCTACCTGGAGATGGCGGCGCAGTCGATGGTCAACTCGCCCTTCTGACAGTCGATCGCGATTCGGGGCCAGAGCCGCCGTGGTGCAGAATGACCAACCGTGACCGCCGCCGACTTGGGCCAACATGACGACCCTTGGTGGTCGCAGGCCGTCTTCTATCAGATCTACCCGCGGTCGTTCGGCGACAGCGACGGAGATGGCATCGGCGATCTGGACGGTATTTCAGCAAAGCTTGGCTACCTTGACCTACTCGGCATCCAAGGAATCTGGCTAAATCCTGTTACCAGATCTCCGATGGCCGACCACGGCTATGACGTGTCGAACCCGCGGGATATCGATCCATTGTTCGGCGGATTGACCGCGATGCACAGGCTCATCGCCTCCGCTCACCGCCACGACATCAAGGTCATCATGGACCTGGTCCCCAACCACACCAGCTCCGAGCACCCCTGGTTCATCGAGGCGCTGGCCGCGGCGCCAGGCAGCGATGCCCGGTCTCGCTACATCTTCCGTGACGGCAAGGGCGCCAATGGCCAACTGCCGCCCAACAATTGGCCCTCGGTATTCGGTGGCCCCGCCTGGACGCGGGTGACCGAGCCCGACGGCACGCCCGGCCAGTGGTACCTGCATTTGTTCGCCCCTGAGCAGCCAGATGTCAACTGGGACAACCCCGAAGTGGTCGACGACTTCGCCGAGACTCTGCGCTTCTGGCTCGACCGGGGCATCGACGGATTCCGCCTCGACGTGGCCCATGGCATGGCCAAGCGCCCAGGCCTCCCCGATCTCGAGGACACCGACACCTCGATGCTGCATATCGACGACGAGGACCCGCGTTTCAACAACGAGGGCGTACACGAGTACCACCGCAAGATCCGCAAGGTGTTGGACCAGTACCGCGATGTGGTTGCCGTCGGCGAGATCTGGGTGAACGACAACACTCGCTTCGCCGAATACGTCCGGCCCGACGAGTTGCATCTCGGATTCAACTTCAAACTTGTAGAGGCCGACTTCGACGCGGACAAGATCCGCGCCGCCATCGAAAACTCGCTCACCGCCGTGAATTCCGTAGGAGCGATGCCTACTTGGACGTTGTCCAATCACGACGTGGAGCGTGAGGTGACGCGCTACGGCGATGGTCCGATCGGCCAGTGGCGAGCCCGTGCCATGGCCCTGGTGATGCTCGCACTGCCGGGAACTGTGTTCATCTACAACGGCTCCGAACTGGGGCTGCCAAATGTGGAATTGCCCGACGAGGCTCTGCAGGATCCGGTGTGGGAGCGGTCCGGCCACACCGAGCGGGGTCGCGACGGCTGCCGGGTGCCCATCCCCTGGGAGGGCACCGATCCTCCTTATGGCTTCTCGACCAACGATCAGACCTGGCTACCGATGCCGCACGGCTGGGCCGATTTCACGGTCGAACGCCAGTTGGAGCGCGCCGACTCCACGCTGTCTCTGTACCGGCGTGCGATCGAATTACGCAAGAACCGACAGGAATTCAACGGCACCAGCTTGGAGTGGTACGGCAGCCCGCTGGGCGCGCTGGCCTTCCGCGTTAAGGGCGGCGGCCTGACCTGCGCCCTGAACGTCAGCAGCGACCTGGTGGATCTGCCTGCGGGCGAGGTCATTCTCGCCAGCGGACCCCTCGTCAACGGCAAGTTACCGCGCAACACCGCGGCCTGGATCGTCTAGCGGACCTGTAGCGACAGATCGGTCCGACGGCGATACACCGATCCGAACCGGGCATCCAGCCGCAACCACGCCGGCACGGCACGCACCCGCACCGGTTCGTCCTCGGGCGGGTGCGTGGGAACGAATCCCAATGCAGTCAAAGCGAATACGCATCGCATTGGCACGTCAACTGGCCGGCCGTCGGTTCCTTCGACGGTGACGACGGACTGGTCCAGCAGCGACACGGGCGGACCGTGGGCGCTGCCGTGTTCGCGAGCCAGCTCTCCCCCGCGCTGCGCAAGCTCGAGCACCGTCCGCGCCGGAATATCGTCGAGATACTCGAAGCCGCTATCGGCGGGCAGCGCACCCCGCCACGCCGAGTCCATGGGGAACCCCGTGTGCACGTAGCCGTTGGCATCCGGGGCCTGCAAGCCACGCAGTACTTCATCGACGGTGGCGGAAATATCGGGCGTCCTCAGTTCACCGCGTACCGCACGACAGGCCAGCACATCGAATTGTGTTGCGGTCCAGACAACTACCCGACCATCTTCTCGAGCGCGCAACCGCACCACCGCCGACTCATCCAGGCGGGAAACACGGGTGAGAAAGGTCGCCAGGTCCTTGCGGTCGGAGGCGTCGGGCACCCGTAATGCGGCTTCACTCACTGTCGCGACCAACGCTGCAGGTACTCACGGTGGGTGTCGGTGAGACGCAGCAGGGTTTGACTGTCCAGGTGAAACGTCACCAATTGGGTGTCTGCGATCACCGCGGGTTTGGAGTCCGGCGCCGCGTCCACCGAGCGCACCTCATAGTTGATCGTGAAGTCCACCGCCCGGATCTTCGAGACCCACATGGTCACCTGCAGCGGCGAGTCCGCCAGCCGCACCTGCCCCTTGTACTTCACGTGGACATCTGCGATGAGCAGACCCGTAGTGGTGATCTCTGCGCCAAAAACATCTCGCAGGAAGGGCACTCGCGCCTCTTCCAAGATTGTCACCATCGTCGCGTGGTTCACATGCTGGTACATGTCGATATCGGACCAACGGACCGGAACCGCCGCGACATACCCGGGTTTCTCGCTAACGCTCATCGCACCATCATGCAGGACCGGTGATGCTGCTCCTGATCATCCCTCTGATCTGGCGCGCTGCCACCGACAACGTCGCCAGGTCCGGTTCGCCCGTCGCGAAGATCTCCGCGAGCGTGCCACGAGCCCGCTCCAGACGGGCAGCATTGGTGAACTCCCACTCGGTGATCTTCTGCTCACCAGTCTCATCCGGTTCGCCGACGGAAAGCACATCCATCGTGAGCGCCCGCAGCGAGGAGTAGATGTCATCGCGGATCGCCAACCGGGCCAGGGAATGCCAGCGATCGTTGCGTTCCAGCTGAGAGACGGCGGTCAGCAGATCGTCCACCCTCAGGTCATCCATCAGGGTGAAGTACAGATCCGCGACCTCCGCGCCGTCACGGTCGGCGATGTCGGCGATGTCGATGACGTCCAGCAGACTGAAGCCGTACAGGCAGCCGGCGACATCACCGGCGAGATCGGCCGGAACACCCAGCGCCATCAAGTCTTCGGTCTGCTTGGTGACGATCTCTAGGTCGTGACCGCGCAGCCAGGTGGTGAGCTTCGGGGTCAGCTCGGCAATTCCTTCTGCGAAGCGGTTGATCTCGGCACCGACCGCGAGAGGCTGCGGCCGGTAGCTAATCAGCCACCGTGATGCGCGGTCCAGCAAACGGCGCATGTCCAGGGTCAGCCGGTCCGAAACCGACACCGGTACATCAGCATGCCGGATTCGGTCCCACAGTGAGCGCAGCCCGAAGATGGCCTCCACCGCCACATAGGTCTTGAGCCCGTCCACTGAACCCGTCCCGGCGTCTTCGAAAAGCCGATACACATAGGTGATTCCGCCACAGTCGACCACCGCGTTCACCAGCATGGTCGCGTAGATCTCTTTACGTAGCGGATGCTTGCGGATCTCCGCATCGAAGCGCTCACGCAGCTCGTCCGGGAAGTAGTGCACCATCCGCCGCTGGGTGACCTCTTGCTCGGGGGCGTCAGTGGCCAGCAGGTCCGCCTTGAGCGCCAGCTTCACGTGCGCCATCAGTGTCGACAACTCCGGTGAGGTCAAACCGATCCCGAGTGCGGCGCGGCGCTCGATCTCCTTTTCGGAGGGCAATGCCTCCAGCTGACGATCCAGACCGCGATCCGCCACCAGATGGGCGATCTGTCGCGCGTGCACGGTGAGCAGCGAGGCCGCGTTGGCCCGGCTCGTTCCCATGAGGTTGTTCTGGGACTCGTTGTCGGCCAGTACAAGTGCGGCAACGTCGTCGGTCATGGACTCCAAGAGCGCGGTGCGCTCGGAGGCCTCGACCTTGCCGGCGCTGACCAGTGAGTCGACCAGAATCTTGATGTTGACCTCGTGGTCGGAGCAGTCCACCCCGGCGGAGTTGTCCAGTGCATCGGTATTGACCCGGCCGCCGTTGAGCTCGAATTCGATGCGCCCGCGCGAGGTCAGGCCCAGGTTGCCGCCCTCGCCGATCACCTTGGCGCGCATCTGGTTTCCGTTGACACGGACCGAGTCGTTGGCCTTGTCTCCCACCTCGGCCTGCGATTCGCTCTCAGCCTTGACGTAGGTGCCGATACCGCCGTTGAAGAACAGGTCGACCGGGGCCAGCAGGATGGCCCGGATGAGCTGGGGCGGTGTCATCTCGGTGACACCGCTGTCGATGCCGAGGGCCTCACGTACCTCGGGACTGATCGGCACCGATTTCTGTTCCTTGCTGTACACGCCGCCCCCGGCGCTGATGAGCGCCGGGTTGTAGTCGGCCCAGCTGGAACGCTCCAACGCGAACATCCGCTTGCGTTCTGCCCAGGACGATGCGGGCTCGGGGTTGGGGTCCAGGAAGATGTCCCGGTGGTCGAAGGCGGCCACCAGCTTGATGTGCTGCGAGAGCAGCATGCCGTTGCCGAACACGTCCCCGCTCATATCGCCAACCCCGGCGACCGTGAAATCCTCTGTCTGGGTGTCGATCCCCATTTCCAGGAAGTGACGTTTGACGCTCTCCCAGGCACCGCGGGCAGTGATTCCCATGGCCTTGTGGTCGTACCCGACGGAGCCGCCGGAGGCGAACGCGTCACCCAGCCAGAATCCGTAGGACTTGGCGACATCGTTGGCGATATCGGAGAACGTCGCGGTGCCCTTGTCTGCTGCCACCACCAGATAGGTGTCATCGCCGTCGCGGCGGCGCACCGCCTGCGGCGGGATGACGGCGTTGGTGGCGCTGTCCAAGTTGTCGGTGACGTCAAGCAGACCACCGACGAATCGCCGATAGCATTCGACACCCTCGGCGCGGAACGCATCCCGGTCGACGGCGGCATCGCCGGTGGTCGCCGGCGGCTGCTTGACCACGAATCCGCCCTTGGCCCCGACGGGGACGATGACGGCGTTCTTCACGGCCTGCGCCTTGACCAACCCCAGGATCTCGGTGCGGAAGTCCTCGCGGCGATCCGACCACCGCAGCCCGCCACGGGCGACGGGGCCGAAGCGCAGGTGCACACCCTCAACGCGTGGGGAGTACACGAAGATCTCGAACCGCGGCCGGGGCTCGGGCAGCTCCTCGATCTCACGCGGATTGAGTTTGAAGGCGAGCACCCCCTTGGCCCGGGCCGAGTCCTCTTCCTTCACAAAGTAGTTGGTGCGCAAGGTCGCCTGAATCAGCGAAAAGAAGGCGCGCAGCACTCGGTCGGTATCGAGGCTGATGACCTTGTCGATCTCGGCCAGAACCTGCTCCGCCTTGGTGTCGGCCAGCATGTTGTCGGTGAAGGCCGGATCGAAGCGCGCCTCGAAGAGTTCCACGAAGTCGCGCGCGGTAACGGAATTGTCGGCGAGCACTGTCTCAATATGTGCCTGGCTGTAGGGGAAGCCGGCCTGCCGCAGGTATTTGGCATATCCGCGCAGGATGGTGATCTGACCGGCGGTGAGCCCGGCCCGCAGTACCAGTTCGTTGAATCGGTCCGTCTCGACGCGGCCATTCCACACATCATCGATCGCGTCGGTGAAGAGCTGCGCGCGGTGCTGCACCCCCTCGGCATCAAAGGTACGTGCGATCGCCGGGTGCACCACGATGCGGAATGCGTACAGCGAGACGGCAAGCCCGTCGGGACGGGTGAAGTGATAGGGGCGTTCCTCCATCACGTCCACGCCCATGCTCTGCAGGACCGGCAGCACCTCGCTCAGCGATGCCGAGCGTCCGCCCAGGTACATACTGAGCACACCGGTGGCCGGCTCTTCGGCCGCGTCGTAGGCAAGATCAAGCGAATTATCTTGGAGACCTTCGATTCTCGCGATGTCATCGATGGCGTCCGCGGGTGCGACGTTCGTCTTGAAGACCTCGGGCAGGATGACCGAGTAGCGCTCGGCGCAGGCGCGATCGATCGGCGAGTCCGGCCGTACCGCGCTCACCAGACGGTCACTCCAGGTACGGCTGGTCTGAGTGAGTAGTCCCTGTAAACGAATCCGGTTGGCCTCGGAAGTATCGACACTTGTGGACAGATTGTCCTCGGGCATACGAATCGTGAAATGGACCAATGCCCAGGGTGATTCGCTGACACGCGCGGTGTAATCGATACCCGTGCCGCCGAGCTCACGCACCAGGGTGTCCTGCATGGCCAGTCGAACGGTCGTGGTGTACCGGTCGCGGGGCAGGTATACCAGGGCGGTCACGAAGTTGCCGAGCTCGTCGGATCGCAGAAACAGCAGCGAACCCGGGTGCGCACCAATGTTCCTCACGGCGGTGACGATGTTTTGCAGCTGGTCCACGCCCACCGTGAACAGCTCCGCGCGGGGCAGGTTCTGCATGATGTCGATGAGCATGTGCCCGGCCAGCGAGTCCTGGTTGGCGTCCGAGCGCGCAAGCACCTGGTGCACCCGAGCGGAGATCACCGGAATGTCCAGTACATCGGCGTTCATGGCGGCCACGGTGAAAACGCCCACGAGGCGGTGCTCGATGGCGGGACCGCTGCCGTCGTCCTGCCGGATCACCACGATGTTCGGATAGATCGCATAACGCAGATAGGTCGGCACGGTGGCTTGAGCCAGGACCAGCAGCTCGTCGTTGTGGGTGAGCTGCGGAAGCACCTCTTCGCGCCGCTTGAGCAGGCCGAGCCGACTCGATTCGTCGACGGTGGCCCGCCCGTCCGCGACGGTGCACCGCTGATATCCGAGCACCGTGAAGTTGCCTTCGACGAGCCAGCGCAGCAGGTTCGCGACCTCGGCGAGTTCGGCAGACGAAAACCGTGCCGTGCCCGCCGAGGCGTCTAGATCGGCAGCCAGCTCGATGACCGCGTCACGCATGGCGTCGGTGTCCGCTGCGACATGACTGCCGTCTTCGAGCGTGTGCGGCAGCTGCGTCTCGATAAAGGCCAGCCGTTCGGCGTCGATAGACGGTGGCAGCTGCAGGTGGATCCAGCACTCGGCACCGATGGCGGTATCGCTGTGTGGGTTTTCAACCGGTACCGCGGAGAGCAGGGTGCCATCGGCGGAACGTTCGACCGTGAAGACCGGGTCCATCAGGTCCACGATCGCGACGCCTAAACGTCGCAGCAGCACGGTGACGGAGTCCGTGAGCAACGGCGTGTAGTCGGTGACCAACTGCAAGGCGGTTCCGAGCCCCGCATCGTCTCCATTGCGGTAAACGGCCATCGAAATCGCGTGCGGCGGGCGTTGTGCTGCCAGCCGCAGCAGCGACCGCATGAGTGCCTCACGCACGGGCGGCGCCGGCGGTGTGGCGTGGCCGTCAGCATCGAGCGCTTCATCCCATTCCTGGTCGCCCAGGAATCGGGAGTGACTGAATGCAGCCTCCAGCGCCTCAATGGTCGGCACGCCAGATCCATTGGTAGATGGCGTGTTTTCGGGAGTTGTGGTCCCTGTCTTAACAGTCACGCAGAACGCTCCTGGCCGAGTTTGCATGCCGGGTTTCGGCACGCAATCTCACCCTAGTCGCGAGTCAGGCGGCGGTGGGTAACTCTGTGAGGTCTCGCTGCATCGATACCCAAACGTTCAACTTTGTTGTCTTCGTACGCCTGGAAGTTGCCTTCAAACCAGAACCATGCGGCGGGGTTATCGTCGGATCCCTCCCACGCCAGGATGTGCGTGCAGGTGCGGTCCAGGAACCAGCGATCGTGCGAGATGACCACCGCGCAGCCGGGGAACTGCTCGAGCGCGTTCTCCAGTGAGCTCAGGGTTTCGACGTCGAGGTCGTTGGTGGGCTCATCGAGCAGGATCAGGTTGCCGCCCTGTTTGAGGGTTAGCGCCAGGTTGAGACGGTTGCGCTCACCACCGGAAAGGACGCCCGCGGGCTTCTGCTGATCCGGCCCCTTGAATCCGAACGCAGAAACATAAGCCCGCGAAGGCATTTCATTCTGACCGACCACAATGTGGTCGAGCCCGTCGGAAACGACCTCCCAGACGTTCTTCTTCGGGTCGATGCCGGCGCGGCTCTGGTCGACGTAGCTCAGTTTGACGGTCTCGCCCACCTTGACCTCGCCACCATCGGGGTTTTCCAACCCGACGATGGTCTTGAACAGCGTGGTCTTACCGACGCCGTTGGGGCCGATGACGCCGACGATGCCGTTACGGGGCAGCGTGAACGACAGATCCTTGATGAGGGCGCGTTCCTCGAAGCCCTTGTCGAGATGACTGACCTCGACGACCACATTGCCCAGCCGCGGGCCGGTGGGAATCTGGATCTCCTCGAAGTCCAGCTTCCGCGTCTTCTCCGCCTCGGCGGCCATCTCCTCGTACCGCCCGAGCCGGGCCTTGTTCTTGGCCTGCCGGGCCTTGGCGCCCGACCGCACCCACGCGAGCTCTTCCTGCAAACGCTTATGCAGCTTGGCGTCCTTCCGCCCCTGCACGGCGATGCGATCGGCCTTCTTCTCCAGGTACGTGGAGTAGTTGCCCTCATAGGGGTAGGCGCGGCCGCGGTCCAGTTCCAGAATCCACTCGGCCACGTTGTCCAGGAAGTACCGGTCGTGAGTCACGGCCAGGATGGCGCCCGGGTAGTTGGCCAGGTGCTGCTCCAGCCACAGCACGCTCTCGGCGTCCAGGTGGTTGGTGGGCTCATCGAGCAGCAGCAGATCAGGCTTGGACAGCAGCAGCTTGCACAAGGCGACGCGTCGACGCTCACCACCGGACAGATGCGTCACCGGCTCGTCCGGGGGCGGACAACGCAGCGCATCCATGGCCTGCTCAAGCTGCGAGTCGATATCCCAGGCATCGGCGGCGTCCAGCTCTTCCTGGAGCTTGCCCATCTCTTCCATGAGCTCGTCGGAGTAGTCGGTAGCCATCAACTCGGCAACCTCGTTGTACCGATTGAGCTTGCCCTTGAGAGCCACGCCTGCCTCGACGTTCTCGCGCACTGTCTTGGTCTCGTCCAGCTGCGGCTCCTGCATCAGGATGCCGACGCTGGCCCCATTCGCCAGGAACGCCTCGCCGTTGTTCGGCTTATCGAGTCCGGCCATGATCTTCAGGACGCTGGATTTACCGGCGCCGTTCGGACCGACCACACCAATCTTGGCGCCGGGCAGGAAATTCAGGGTGACATCATCGAGGATGACCTTGTCGCCATGCGCCTTGCGGACTTTCATCATCGTGTAGATGTACTCAGCCATTGCCGCGCTGTCGCCTCTCCTCTAAGTTCTTTAGCCGCAGCTCACGACCATTCTTATGAGCTGCCCGAACCATCCTAGGTGAGAGGCGACCGCGCGGTCGCCGGTGTCAGCTCGGGATCACGCACTCAAGCGCAGGTTTCCCGACTCCTCGCTGCTCTCGCCCGTTTCCGGCAGGTCCGTCGTGGGCTCCTCGGCACCCGGATCGGGTTGCTCCGCTGCTTCGGCATCCTCCTGCTTGCCGGTGTACCCGGCCTTCTCTATCCGGGCGATGGTCCGCGACAGATCTGGCCCAACGGCGATTGCCTTCATCTCCGTGACCTGACGGCGGTTGCCGTCCTTGTCCTCGAACTCACTGGTGTGCAGATGACCGTGCACGATCACCGGCGCACCCTTCCCCAACGCGGCACCCACCCCGGTGACCAGCCGGCCCCAGCAGGTGACGTTGATGAAAAGGGAGTTCGAATTCACCCAACTACCGTCGTCACGCCTGCGGCGTGCATTACTGGCGACGCGGAACTTGATCATCTCGTCGGAGCCGACTTGGCGGCGCTTGAGGTCCCCGACGATGGATCCGATCACAGTCACTGGAGTTTCAAACATGGTCCGTGCCTTTCCTATCTCTATATCTGTTCTCAGCACCGCCGATCCGGCGCCCTTGGCAGCTCCAGTAACCCGGCACACACCGACACCGCGACGACATGTGGGCGCGTTCGGGCGGCGGCTGTGGATGGGTGCCGGATTGGGGACAACTGGCCGATGGGTCTCACCACCCGTACCTTGCTTGACATGACGGTTTGGATCATGCACCGCCCCGAGGACGAAATCTCTGCCGAATTGCAGGGCTCATCAGGGCCGTTGGCCGGTGTTCGACTCGCGGTCAAGGACAACGTGGACGTGGGTGGCGTGCCCACCACCGCCGCCTGCCCGGAGTTCGCATACATTCCCGAGCACGATGCACCGGCGGTCGCGGCCTTGCGCGCGGCAGGCGCCGCCGTGGTGGGCAAGACCAACCTCGATCAATTCGCGACCGGACTCGTGGGCACGCGCTCCCCATACGGCGCGGTATCGGACTCGCGCCGCCCCGAATACATCAGCGGCGGTTCCAGTTCGGGATCCGCGGTGGCCGTCGCAACCGGCGAGGCCGATATCGCGATCGGCACCGACACCGCAGGATCCGGGCGGGTGCCCGCCGGGCTGCAGGGCATCGTCGGGATCAAACCGACAGTCGGCGTTGTCTCCACCCAGGGTGTGGTCCCCGCCTGCGAATCCTATGACTGTGTGACCATTTTCGCCCGCACACTGGCCACCGCCAATCTGGCGATGGCCGCCATGGGTGCCGCCGCTGGACCCCGCCCGTGGCCCGCCAACACCCGGCTGGCAGCGCCCCCGCAGCCCACCATCGCCGTACCGCGTGAGCTGCCCGCACTCGATGAGGTGTGGCGCAGTGCTTTTGACTCGGCCGTAGAGCATCTTCGCGCAACGGGAGCGACGATCGTCGAGATCGATCTGGCGCCGTTCCTTGCCGCCGCGAAACTGCTGTACGAGGGCGCGCTGGTCAGTGAACGCTATGCCGCCGTCGGTGAGTTCATCGACGCCAACCCCCAGGCAGCGCTTGATCCCACTGTCGCGCAGATTGTTTCGGGTGCACGCGATATCCCGGCACATCGACTGGTGCGCGATCGCGCCGAGGTGCAGCGCCTGCGCGAGGAGGCCATGGCCGCCCTGGCGGGTGCGGACGCACTGTTGGTGCCCACTGCGCCGTTGCACCCAACGATTGAACAGGTGCAGGCCGACCCGATTGGCGTCAACGCGACGATGGGGACCTACACCAACTTCTGCAACCTGTTCGATCTGTGCGCGGTAGCGGTGCCCGCGGGAACCGCCGGTGAGGCCCAGTTCGGGGTGACCGTGCTGGCGCGCGCCTTCGATGACGCGGTGGCCTTCGACATCGCCGCATTGGTCACCGGAGATGCTGCAGAACAAGATGTTTGGCCAGCAGCGATCACCTTGTCTCATGAGCTCGCGGTGTTCGGCGCGCATCTCAGGGGCGGCCCGCTGGAATTTCAGCTCACCGATCTGGGCGCGCGCTGGGTCGGCCCGGTGCGCACCACGCCAAAGTATCGGATGGCGGCGCTGCGCACCACACCTCCCAAACCCGGGCTCACTCGTTCGGAAGAGGATGGGGTGAGTATCGGCGGCGAAATCTGGCGACTGTCACCCGCCGCACTGGGCACCTTCCTCGCGCAGCTGCCCGAGCCGATGCTGCTGGGTAAGGTCGAATGCGATGACGGTGTGTGGCGCACCGGGTTCGGCTGTGACGGCGCCGCGGCGCAGGCCGGTATCGACATCAGCGAGCACGGCAGCTGGCCCGCCGCCATCGCCGCGGGCGCAATTTAAAACGGTCTTCGCGCAGGCGGCTCATCCACGAACTAGCGCGAGTTCTCGTCCAGCTGAGCCATTTTGGCGAGCATGGCGTTGTACGCGGCCAGGTCGGCGTCGTCGTCACGGTCGGCGGCGCGGTCCTGTCGGCGGGCCAGTCGCTCATCGGAACGCGACCACTGGATGACCAGGGCGATCATGACCACCAGCAGCGGCAGCTCCCCCGTCGCCCAGGTGATCGCGCCGCCCATGTGTTGGTCGGCGGCCAGGTCGATCCGCCATGGCAGGGCCAGATTGCTATAGAACTTTTCGCCCAGAATCGATTTCGTGCCCATCAAGATGACGCCGAAGAAGGCGTGCAGGGGCAGCGACACCAGCACGATGCCCAGCTTGGCGACCGGCGGCAGGCGCCGCGGCGACGGGTCGATACCGATGACCACCCAATAGAACAGATATCCGCTGAGCAGGAAGTGCAGATTCATCGCGAGGTGCGCGGCATGCACGTCGACGGCAGCGTCGTAGAGCCCACTCAGATACAAGCCGTAGAACCCGCCGATGAACAGCGATGTGGCCACCAGCGGATGGGTCAGGAAGCGAGAGAAGCTGCTGTGCAACAGCATCTGCACCCATTCACGCAGTCCTGGCGGATCCTCTTTGCCCGCGGCGGGTAGCACGCGCAGCAGCAGCGTGATGGGACCACCGAGGACCAGCAGCACAGGTACCAACATCGAGAGTGTCATGTGCGCCACCATGTGCATGCTGAACATGGCGGGCATGTACCGGCCGACGCCGGAGGATGTGGCGATGAGCAGGAAGGCGCAGCCGGACAGCCAGGCGATGGTGCGCCCCACCGGCCAGGCGTCGCCGCGGGCCTTGAGTCGACGGACACCCACCAGGTAGGTGATCGCGAAAACGAGGGCGGCCGTGCCGAAGA
The DNA here is from genome assembly GCF_002013385.1 of Mycobacterium sp. D16R24. NCBI lineage: Bacteria > Bacillati > Actinomycetota > Actinomycetes > Mycobacteriales > Mycobacteriaceae > Mycobacterium > Mycobacterium sp. D16R24. Next base: position 13,526 of record NZ_MAEV01000036.1, read on the forward strand.
TGAGATCGAAACGCCAGTCGAACATCAGTCGCTGCGGGGTCGGCGGACCGTCGAGCGTGTACCCGATAGCGACCTCGACCGGTGAAGGATTGAGATTGACCGGTGGCGGTGGCGGGGTGCGACCGAGGCCGACGGCGATGCCGAAGGTCACCGCGAAGATGACTGCTTCGATGCCTGCGAGCCGGATCAGCGGACGACGGTTCTGCGGTTCCACGGTCAATGTCGTTATCGCCGAGCGGCGTTGCAGATACCCCAGGACGCCGAGAACCAGGAGCGCGGTGGCCTTGCCCACCAGTAGCCAGCCGTAGCGGGTGGTGAACAGGTCCGAAAGCTGCACCCGGATAAGCGCGTTGATGATTCCACTGAGCCCGATCGCAACGTAGCACCACAGCGCCAGCGTCGAGAACCGGCGTGCGGCCACGTCCAGATAGCCGCCCCCGCGCAACGCGTGGATCAACAGCGCGACCAGCCCGCCGGCCCACAGCGCCGCGGACACCAGATGGATGATCAGGCTGTTGGTGCCCAGGTCGTGCGCGCCACCGGTTGCCGAATGCCCCACCACCGCCAGCGGCATCAATGTGCCCACCGATCCGAGCACCAGCAGCGGTGTCCACGACCAGCGCAGCACGACGCGGCTGGCGATCGCGACAGCGGCGGCGATAAAGGCCATCCAGCGCCAGGCATTCACGGTTTCGATCTCACCTGCGAGTGTCCACAGCTCTCCAGCGCCGAAATCACTCATCGGCTGACCGGCGACGTCGGATATCGACAGTGGCACCATCACCGCCGAGAGCACTGCGAGTGCGGCCGATGCCGCCGTGCCGAGGCGCAGCGAGCGATAGCCGTCCACATCGAGCACGCCGCTGGACTGCGGTGGGACAAAGAAGGCAGTGAGCAGGAAGGCGCCGACGGCGACGACGGCGGCAATTTCGGCGGCCGCGCGCACGAACGGCAGACCATAGGAGGTGACAGGGCCGGGGTTGGGCAGACCCGTCGCGAGCAGGGCCTCCGTCAGCGACAGCGCGCCGATGGTGGCCGCGACCAGGCCCGCCAGTACCGCGAGGCCGACGACGATCGTCCAGATCGGCGAATCGGTCTTCCTGGCGGTGGGGGTCGTCGTCACCAGTCAAGGGTATGGCGAGATGCGATCCACACCGCCACCGGTTCGATAGACTCCCATCCGGCTAGCGCCACATGCCTCCGTAGCTCAGTCGGATAGAGCAAGGGCCTTCTAATCCCTAGGTCGCAGGTTCGATTCCTGCCGGGGGCGCTGGTTGTTTATGCAGGTAGAGGCGTTTTCGAGGTGGCTCATACGGCCATCGGAAAGCCGAAAACGCCGCTCTTGTCACCCATCTGTCACCCAAACCGGGTATCGGCCACGCGCCAGCAACCTGCGAGAACAACGAGCGCCGAATATTGGCTGCCACGTATAGTTCGGCCAACTGGGTTTGATGCTTGGAGGGGCAATGGGGATCGAAGATCTAATCAAGAACGCGAACGCCGGTCAGCTGGTCCTACACATGGACGACGAGGCATTTAACAAGCTCGTCACCGCATGCGATGCCTACATAGACGACTTGCACGAGCTGCACCGTAAGGCGAACGAACTGGCGTGGCACAAGCTGGGCGCTGAATCATTGCCATCCGGCCAGCGGCTCGCAGAGGTCTTCCGCGACAAAGCCTCAGGTCCCACCAACAGCGCCGCAAGTACCTTCGCATCGCACATCGAACAAGCCGAGAACTTCAAAACCCTGTTCCTGGCAGCCCGTAGCGCATACCGCCAGACAGACGAGCACAACGCGAACAGCTTCAAACCGGGCGATGGGCATTAGCCGATACACGCAGCCAGCTGTCGCGGTCCTGACGGCTGCCCTGCTCGCATCGTGCAGTCATACCGGTATTCAACCCAAGGACAGCACAGCGGCTACCGCCACAACCACTTCCGCGGTCACTGCGAATGCTGCCGGTAGACCGAAGATCACCTACGAACCCTGCAAAGAAATTCCCGCGAACGTAGTCGCGCAAGAGAAACTCGACCGACGTCCCCCAGAGCCGGATCGCCGAACCGATGGCGAGACCGAAAACAACACATGCGGATACCTCGCACAAGCCAGATACGGCGTTACCGTCACCGCATCGAACTACACGCTCGACATGGACAGGAAAGACCCCGCGCACTGGGATTTCAAGGATCTCGAAATCAACGGCCGCAAGGCATTGAGCTACTACCTATTCCAAGGCGACACCAATACCTGCGCGATTGACCTACAGGCGAGCACCGGCGTGTACGGCGTCATGGTCGACAGCGCGACAGGCAAGTTCGGCGAGTTCCCCGATTGCCTCACCGCCGCCAGAACCCACCTCGACGCCTTCCTTCCACATTTCCCTTCCTAGCACCAGAATCTGGCTACCGCGTATAGTTCCCGCTAGCAGGGTTTCGATGACTGAGGGGGAACTGATGCCTGATCCGTTGAGCTTCGATCCGGAGTTGTTGCACCGGCAAGCGAACAAACTGTTGGATCATGTGGAGGCCCATCGGCAAGATCACGCGGGACATGACGCCGATTTGTCGAATGCCGCCAGTGCTTGGTCGGGGGCCATCGGTTCGGCACTGGAAGAACTACGCAGCGGGTGGGTCGAACAGCACGAGGTGACACACAAACAGGCGGGCGAGCACGCCACCTGGATTTTTGAGGCCACCTCCAAAATTACGGCGACCGATGAGAACAGTGCGGGCCGTCTCGGTAACACCGAAAACAAGATCTGACCGTGGCGAAGATCGGTGACATCAGGCACTGGAATCCAGACACTTTGCAGCAGGTATTTGACACCGCGACCGCACGCGCCAAAAGCCTTACCCACCTTGGCGAAGGTATCGAGCAAGTCGCCAACGACCTAAATACTTGGGGTGGCGCAACCGCCGACGCCTGGCGCGAAAGCATGGGCAAGGTCCGCGTTGATCTCGGCGATCACACCGATCAGGCCGAAAAGGTCGCTGCCGCAGTCAAACCAGCCATCGATGACGTACGGGACGTTAAGAACAAGCTGGGATTTCTAGAGCAAGACGCCAATTCGTTCGGCGCCCAGATCACCGACGACGGCAAGGTCGTAGCCGCCCGACAAGTCAAGGACACCGAGAAGCACCTCCAAGACGACCAAATCGCGCGCCTGCAAAAGCAAGTCACTGCATTGGAACAACGCGCCACCACCGTCGAGCAGGAAATCGCCGCAGCACTTCGCGCTGCCGTCGCAGGTTCACCAGCGGCACCACAGACAAGCCCTATGCGCGATGTAGGAAGCCAGGAACGACCGGGCGTGACTGACATCAACGACCCCGGCGTCAAGTGGGACCCAAGTATCGATCCTGCGAAATGGAAAGAGTCCAACCAGAACCCGCAACTCGCAGATAACCCACCAGGCAAGACGCTCCCGGCTGGCGCTGAACGAGACGCGGCATGGAAGGAGTATCTGGCCAACTATCCGAAGGACAGCACGCGGGGCGTCCTACCCAACCCAGATGCCGTTCAGGACAAGGGGTTAAAGAATCTCGGTTTTGCGGCCAGTCAGCTCGGAACCTCTTACGCATGGAACGGCGGCAACGCCAAAGGGCCAGGTAAGGGTGATTACGAGTACGATCAAAATACTGGGAAACCAATCCTGAATAACTCAAGCCGGGCATTCACTTATGACGACCCGAACCGTATTGGCTTCGACTGCAGCGGCTTAACTGAATACTCCGCCGCACAGGTTAATGGCGGTCAGAGCATCGGAACCTATACGGGAAATCAGCTCACCAACCAATCGCTCATTCCTGTCCAGGGAACCCCGCAGCCCGGCGATATGGTGTACTACGGATCAGGCGAGGCGCACCATGTGGCGATCTATGTAGCGCCAGGGGTAGTAGTGGAAGCACCGCAATCGGGAGAGCCGGTGCGCCTATTCATGAAACCAACCGATCAGGCCGGTGCGGGCGAACTCGTCCGTGTACGCAGGCTCCCTTAGCTAATCAGCCTGGTTTATCTTTGAAACTATGGCGTTTCCAACATCGATTGCACCGACATTGGAAGTGGAAGGCACTAAGTACACCTGAGCCAGGGTATTGCGCGCTTTCCGAAGGACTGTCACTTCCTTGCCTACTGCTTGCTGCTCTGAGTTAACGACAACCGACTCACTGTCAGCGGAGGCGACAGTCGCGCCAGCCTGGTCACGCATACCCTTGGCAACCTTGTCGAATACTTCCTGCGCCGAATTGTTGTCACGATAGAACGCAACGGTCTGAGTGACGAGGTAGAACCCTTCGACGTCCTCATTGATTCGCTTGCCATCCGGGTCTGTGTGAGGAGTGTCTGCGCTAACTCTAACAAATTGTGTCAGCGCCGGACTGCTCCAAACCTCGTTGGGCGCAGGCATCTTGCGCGACGAAGACCGCTGCTCCCGTACGGGGAGCTTCGTCTTTTCCTGCACTTCCGCAAGCGTCAACGGCAGCGAATCAATAGCTACTGGCGAGGAAGGGTCAGCACTCGATGTCGCAGTTGTCGTAGCGCTCTGCCCGCACCCAGCAAGAAGCGCTGTGCATGCCAGTAGCGCCAGCAGACGTCTATTCACCCCATAACCATACGGTGCCTGCGCGATATGTTCGGAGTTTGCGGTCCGAATGATCCCCGCATGCCCCCGGCTTCTGCCTTCTTCCAAGCAGCACTTAGCCGCCAGGCGGATGGCAGTACCTGACGGCTGAGTGGTACAGCGCGTCGGTAGGGCCGGTTACCGAGCGCTGCGGCTGGTGTGGTCTATCGGGATACGCCGATACGGTCTTCTCCGGGCGGGGTTTTTCCGTGATAGCGGCCACCCTCTCGCGGTGAGGCGTCGTCTAGCCCTGGTGGCGTGATTCCTGGCCCCCAGCTGAATTCGCTTGCCTGTGTTTCTAGTTCGTCCATGTCCAGCGGACGGTGAATGTCAGTCACGTTGAGCTCCTATCCTCTACTTGGGGATGTTGGGGATGTCGTACTCGCCAGATCCCTTGAGCTGCGTGATGCAGGCCTGGCCGCGTCGACGTGCACCAACACCGAACGCCCGTGTGAAGAACGAATCGATAAGCGGATAGTCGACTGTGGTGCCGGGAATGGTACGAAAGCCCCGGTATTGGGCCTGCACATGCTCGCGGAAGCCGATGGCATTGTCGGGGCTGTTCGGCCCATAGGTGGCGACCACCGTGAAGTAATCCTCAGGGATGAACTGACTTTCGACTATCCAGACGGGTCCGTAGGAGCCGTTGACTTTCAGGCCGTTGTAGGACTCGGGCGCCACTTGGCCGACGATGTTCTCCGGCTGTAGGTAGGCAGGTGCTCCGGCGCTCGGAATGTAGTCATGCTTGGCGAAGATTCCCGTGGCATTCTCAACACCGGCTTTGAAGCTAGCAACGCTCTCTGCTTGGGTCGGGTTCATCAAGGCGAGAAGCCGTGAATTAGGTTCTGTGCCATAGCCGTGCTCGGTCACGTTGCGGATCGCGGTTTCCAGGTCGCCGGAGTCGATGGTGTCGCTACCGGATACCAGGTAGTGATTGTGCCCCGAGGAGAATTCCTTGCCCAAGTACGCAGAAGGAATCATGCTGTCGTCGCCGTTGAACATGCCGTAGACCGGGTGTGACCATTCGTTTTCACCCTGAGTCGGATCGAGCAGACGCTGCAAGATGGTGCCAGTGGTGAGTCGATTATCGGCTTCTAGGGCGTAGTTGAGGATCGCGCGGACTTGCTCGGCGGTGCTGTCGCGGACGAAGAAGCGTGTCCAACGTGATGCCTTGTCGTAATCGGTGAAGGTGTAGCCCATCAGAGCGTAATCAGCTGGTGGTCTCATGGATTCGGGCTGGCCGAACTCGGAGGCCTGCTCGAAGCTGTCCTGGCTTCGGCTCTGCGGGATTGCGTCAGCGGTGTTGGTGGTGCTGAACGTCAGAAGGCTAGTGAGAGCGGATCGCTCGGCGTTCCATTTCGCTGCGACGGCTGCCGCCTCCTGCCAGATGACATTGAGGTCTACCCCGTCTGCAGTCACATTGATCAAGGCCTCTCCGGAGGTCGAATAGCCGCCTGAGCCACCGAAAGGCATAGGTGAATGCCGAAACGTTTCTAGGGCAAGGGAGATGGGTCGCGGGGTTGTGTAGATGGTCATGTCGGGCCTCCGGGTACGTCGCCGATAGGACCGTCTGCCCGAAAGCGGAAAGGGACTGAAAGGATTTATCCACCTTCCGCTTTCGCGACGGCGGCCTTGCTGGCTGCGCTAGCCCACCATGGGCCGACCAGATGCCTCAGGAACTTACGCGGTATACCCGATGCCCGTACCCGCAATCATACCCGCCCCGCGACCGAGAGTATCCAAATACGTTGCAGCCCTGAATTTTAAGGACGCATGCCCGCGCGGGTCGGCTATCATCGAGTTATGCGGGCAAGTACGCCACGAAAGTTGTTCAGCACAGCCATGTTCGGCTATTCAGTAGAGAAAGTTCAAGAAATGTCAGTACGTTCACTTAACGCTCCACCTGACTTGGGCATCTACAGCGACAAACCAACCATCAAGGGCATCGATGGCGCTCTGGAGTTCCTAGGCGCCCAAGGGTGCGAAGTGGGCAACAACGCCCTGCGGGAGGCTGTCTACTACAAGAAGACGCTGCCACGCTTTAAGTTCGGCATCAGCATCCACTTCTCAGAACGCGACCTAATGCAGTGGGTGTATGCCCAACGAGGCCTATCGCGGCGTGGCTCATGAACCACCCACAGGACGACAACTCCGATCCAACGCACACAGTCGCAGAGGACCGGGATGACAACGCTTTTGACGACCCAGCACACAATTTCGAGGAGTAGCAAATGTATGACCGCGAGTACTGGCAGGGCATCAATCAGATGTACGCCGCTGCTGGGTTGCCGGTGGTGATGCCCGAGGATCAGGAGGCTATCAACGTCATGGCTGCCCAGATGGATCAGGTTCTTGCCGATAACCAGCTTGGCGGTGAGCTCGACGGGAACCCATTGGCGCAGGCGACAGCAAGTGAAATCGTGTGTAGTGTGCTGCGGCCCCGCGATATTGATCCGAACTGGGAGCCGGACGCACCCTATGTGGATACCCGCTGGTGCCCCGAAGGCCAGCAGGCAGTAGTTCGCGTACTGGTGGTCTCACGCCGTACCGGGGAAGCGGTGTGGGTACCGCTAACAGAACCCGGCCAGTGGCAGCAGGTCGCCGAAACATATGCCCCCGATCAGCTGTGCAGCGCGCACAATCATCCCGACTGCAACTACTTCACACCCACCGTATCCCCCAGCCCCGAAAAGCCCGTGCTGCCGTACTTGATCCCGCGCAGCGAGAACGCGGTGATCATCTACGTGTGCCCCACCTGCCGAGAGCGGATGAACAACCCCGACTTCCTCGCCCAGGACTACCTAGGGCGCGGCGCCTTGCCCTGGTATGACACTCCCCAGCCCGTCGTAGAGGAGGGCGACGACTTCCTTCTGGGCTGAATCGACACTGCGCTATCCATTAGCGCCCCAGGGTCTATCGGGCCCGTAGAAAAATCTACGCCCTCTTTCCGATCCGTTGGATGCTCCAACGCTCTTTTCGGTTGTTGGGGCGCCGTGGCGACTGAACATGTTGCGGCACAGGTGTGTTGACGAGCGCTAGATTGATTTGCATGCACTCACCAAGGGGTGCGACACACGTCAATGTCAGTCGAGTCACCGGAGCATTCATATGTCCACCACCATCACGCCCGAATGGGTGAGCGCAGAAAAAGCCGTCGACCATATCCGCCGCAAAGGCATCGACGCCTTCACCGTCGAGTCGTTGCGGTACTACGCATACCGCACCGAGCTATTGCCCAAACCCACCGTCGTGGGGCGACACGCTTACTGGCGCACCGCAGACCTGGATCAGCTAGTGGCCCAACTATGACCGTCTCCCTTCCCGACGTATCGGGCCTGAGTCCGTTTCTGGCCGCGCTGGAATATGCAGCCCACGGGATCGCGGTAGCACCGTTCGATCCGAGTAAGGGTAAAGGCAAGTCGTGTTTCAACCTCTGTGGCTGGCGGGACGTGACGACCGACGAGCGGCAGTTGATGCGCTGGCGCGAACAGTTCGGATCGTTCCAGGCCCTGGCGACCAGTCCCGGTCAGTTCGGTGCGGTGGTGCTCGATGTGGACCGGCCAAACCTGTGCCCCAAGCATTTACGGCCAATCTTGGCAGCAACGCCGTATGTCAACACCCGTCCCGACGAAAGCCCGAACCGGGGGCACTACTGGTTCGCACTACCTCGCGGGATGCAGATGGGCAATCCAACCTTGCCGTTCGGAGAGGTGCGCTCGTCCGGAGGCGGAATCGTGCTACCTCCCAATGGTGATCGACTCACGGTGCGTACAGGCACGCCGCCCGTGCTTCCTGATGAGCTGATCGACTACCTAGAGCAGTACAGGGCTCAGGCAGGTGCCGGGGAGATGCGAGGCAACAGCAGTATGCAGCAGTTCTGCACTCGACATCGGGAAGCAAGCAGGCCGCACAAGCTGGCAGCACTGCTCAAACTGCACGGCAGATCCTTGGATCGGGGCCGCAGTGAGCACGACGCGATGCGGGACGCTTTGCGTATCGGTTTGGGAGAGGCTCGGCTTGGCTATATGCCGGCAAAGACAGTGATCGACGCACTACGCGAGCGTTGGCCTTCTGGACGAAGTGCCCGAGAGTTTGCGTCGCTGGCGCAGTGGGCTGTTGATGTGACCGAGGACGCTAATGCCGAAGTGTTGCAGATGGTTTCGGATCGCTGTCCCGGAACCGATACCCGCCAATATTCGATATAGAAAACAGCGCCACCCGCCCGATCCCAGCAAGATTGAAACGGGTGACGCCGCAAGGAGATACACGTGATTATGCCCGACCCGAATGCCAGTGTCGACCCCGAAGGTGCGGATGCGCCGATTGATGGTGCAGCGCTGCTTGACGATATCGACGCGTTCCTGGCGCAGTACGTGGTCCATCCCAATGTGCATATGCGGCACGCACACACGCTGTGGATCGCGCACACGCATTTGATGGAGTTGTGGGACAGCACGCCACGTATCTACTTCAAGTCCCCGGACCCTGGCAGTGGCAAGACCAGAGCCTTGGAGGTCAGCGAGCACCTCGTGTTGCGTGGGTTTATCGCCCTGAACATGAGCGCAGCGGCTCTCATTCGCAAACTCGGCGATAAGACCGAGAACCGCCCAACCTTGCTTGTCGATGAAGTAGACACCATCTTCGGACCCAAGGCCGCCGAGCACGAAGACATTCGTGGTGTCATCAATGCCGGGCACCGCCGAAGTGGAACCTCGTCACGATGCGTCACCAAGGGCTCCAACATCGAGGTAGTTGACTTCCCTGCCTATGGTGCAGTCGGGCTTGCAGGCCTTGGCGATCTTCCAGACACCATCATGAGCCGCTCCGTGGTGGTATCGATGAAACGCCGCGCTCCCGGCGAGACCGTCAAGCCCTGGCGCATTAGGGAAGACGAACCCAAAGCCAAAGCCTTGGGTGCTCGACTGGCGCAGTGGGCCGCACAGGTCAAGCAACGACTGTGGGACGGCACCCACTACACCGTGGCCTGGCCGCCCATGCCGGACAGTATTGCTGACCGCACCGCCGACTGTTGGGAGGCGCTGTTCACTTGCGCCGCGCTTGCGGATGGACACTGGCCCCAGAGCTGCGAAAATGCGGCACTTGCGGCACTTGCGGATTCCCGGGAAATGGGAGACGCGCCCAGCACGGGCGTGCAACTGCTGGCGGACCTGCACCGAATCTTCTTCTCTAGAACCAGAGAATTTTCTATAAGGAACAACAACAAACAAGCTCTGAGCACAGCACAGATACTCACGGCCTTAGCAGCCCTTGATGAATCCCCCTGGAGAAACTACCGCCGAGACGGCACCCCTCTTAATTCCCGGGATCTAGCACAACTTCTCAAGCCATACGGGATCAAGAGTGAAAACATTTGGTGGAGTAAGGAATCCAACAGCAAAGGCTACTATCTCCACAATTTCCAGGATGCATGGTCACGGTACGTCACTGTCTCCGAAGACGACCCGGACAAAGAACAACCCGCTGCCGCTAGAAACGGACACAAGGTACACACCGCGGATCTTCTCTCGACAAAGGCGGTGGAGTTTTGAGCTCCATGAAAACCTGTCGCCACCCGAGGCACCCCGGCCCGTCCTCCAGAAGTACGCAAGATCCGCAAGTGCCGCAATGTCCCAGGTCAGGGCATGCGCACAACTGGCGGCACCACGGACAGACCCCGCAAGCCCACCCGCAAGGGCCACCTCCACACGAACCCGATACAGGACAGAAGGATTGACGGTGATTTAGCTGATGAGTAACGACGACAACATCATTGATGTGGAGATAGAGAATCTGCCCGCAGTTGCCGAGCAGGACACCTATCAACACACGGAGCAATCAGCATCCATATCCCGGTGGAGCGAACAATGGTGGGAGCTGCAAAGTCCAGCAACACAGGCACATAGGTGCGTGGGACACAAGAAGACTGGCCAGCGGTGCAAGAACCTGGCTATCTCAGGGGCAACAGTATGCCGTCGTCATGGAGGGGCCGCTCCACAGGTAAGGGCTGCTGCCAGAGCCAGATTGGAAAATGCTGCCGATCTGATGGCACGCAAGCTTCTGGGTATGGCATTGAGCGCGGACAGTGACAGTGTCAAGCTGGCAGCCATCCGAGACGCCCTAGACCGTGCTGGCCTCAAGCCTCCGGCCGAAGTAGTGCTTACACCCGGTAAGCCTAAGACGTACGAGACCGTGTTTGACTCAATCGGAACATTCACCCGAGAAGAATCCCGAATGGCCAGAGGCTATCCAGACGAATTGGACATAGGCGAGAGCCGGGGAGAGCTCACACCGGACATGGACAGCACAACCCCATCGACTCCCCCAGCACCCGCCTACCACCCGGACACCCCTTGCGCCGAGAACGGCTTTCCATCCGAAGACCACATGCCGCCGCCACCGTCTAGGCCGCGCGAATTCGACCGCCACGCGCACTCTGGGCCACCGGCACGGCACATCACAGGTGAGGCTGCGATGCGCATCGCCAACCAGGCCAATCAGAGGACAGGCGCACTACCAGCCCAGCGGGCCATCGAGAGTCCACACAAGCGCTACCCCAGACCCCAATGAATACCGCACAGTTGTCCCGAGATAGCCAGTCCTCAGCCATATTTCGAGGTAGATCGGTCGGCTATAAGTATTCGGTGAGGCCGATGACGCTCGTCACTCGCCACAACCGACACCAGGAAATGAAGATGACAACAGCAACCCCAGACACCAGAAGGACCAGAGCAATTGGGTACCTACGGGTCTCAACACTCCGCCAAGCTGAGAACGGCTATGGGCTAGCAGCACAACGCGATCAAGTCGACCAGTTCTGCACTCAGCACAACCTTGATCTAGTCGGGCTGCACGTGGACGTGATGAGCAGTCGCAAAACCGACAAGCTGTACGGACGCATAGCCGCTGTGACCGCCATCCAGGCCGGTATCGCGAATATCTTGCTAGTCAATACTTTAGATAGGTCCAGTCGCAGTATGGCCGATGGCGCCAAGCTGGTTGCCGACGCGAAGATTGAAGGCTGGCGCATCGTCGGACTAGACGGAACCGACAGCGACACCGTGTCCCAACTGGTCGCGCACGCCAGGCTCCTTGTTGCCGAGGAAGAACGCGAGCTCATCTCCAAACGCACAAAGCAGGGTCTTATCAAGGCTCGACAAGCAGGCAAGCAACTCGGCAAGCCTTCCACCATCGACCGTTCCACCATCACCTGCATTGTCCAATTGCGTAGTGGCGGTTTAGGAACCAAGGCCATCGCCAAGGCTCTAGATCAGGCTGGTATCGCCGCTCCCCGAAGTGACTCATGGAGTTACAGCACCGTACGCGCAGTGCTGGAACGCGAAGGGGTGGCCTGATGGCATCGGTACGCCCACGCGGAAACCGCTTCCAGGCCTTCTGGAAAGAACCCATCCGTGACGAATTCGGCGTACCCACCGGAAAGTACCGGCAGCGGGGCGAAGCCTATGACACTGAAGAAGAGGCCGACGCACGCAAAGCAGAAGTCGAGCAAGCCCTAGCTGAAATGCGCATTGACCCCGGCCAAGCTCGCGATCTAGCAAGTAAACCTCTGGGACAGTACGCAACTGAATACTTCGAGGGCCTTGTCGGCACCATCGACCAGGAAACCATCGACAAGTACCGCTGCAACTACCTGCTATACGTAGCACCGGCCCTCGGCCCACGCCCGGTGATGAGCATCCGGGTGGCCGATGTCAAGAAGCTACGCAGCACCCTTGCCTCCACGATCTCCACGCGCACCAAACGGAACTTGAGCGCCGGAACCATCAAGCACGCCATCGGAGTACTGCGCAAAATCCTCGACACCGCAGTGGAAAACGAGGCCATCGCCACCAACCCGGCAGCAGTCAAACTGCCCAACCTGCGCAGACAGCGCGACTTTGAAGATGGCAAGCGTTACACCCGCCTGACCGTGGAACAAGTAGCCACCGTGGCAGATTGGATCGCCACCGAGCAGAAGCACACCGTCACCACCCGCAACGGCAGAACGTGGGTACAAGTCAAACCTGCTAACGACATCTACGCACTGGCGGTGTTGTTCAGTGTCGCCACCGGAATTCGCGCCTCCGAACTACAGGGCCTAGAAATCCAAGACCGGGGTTGCTGTCGGTTGGGTTGACTCCCGATGTCTGAGGATCTTGGGTTCTCAGGTGGAAGGATTTAAGTCATGCCGAAGCCGTATCCGAAGGAGTTCCGGGACGATGTTGTCCGGGTCGCGCGCCAGGGTGATGCGCCATTGACGCAGATCGCCGCGGATTTCGGGGTCAGCGAGGCCACGGTGCATAACTGGCTCAGACGGGCCGATATCGAGGACGGGGTCCGTTCTGGTGTCACGATGGCGGAGTCGGCTGAACTGCGGGAACTACGTCGCCGCAACCGGCTGTTAGAGCAGGAAAACGAGGTGTTGCGGCGGGCAGCGGCGTATCTGTCCCAGGCAAACCTCAAGTTGGGGTCTGCCTCCCCAAAATAGTGTTCCCGCTGGTCCATGAGCTGGCTGCGGCCGGTGCCCTGATCAGGGTGCCGGTTGCAGTGACCTGCCGGGTGTTGGGCTTTTCTAAACAGGCCTACTACCAGTGGCGCAAGAGCCCTGTATCCCGACGTGATTGGGAGGAAGCGCATTTGGTCAACGCGGCCCGCCAGGTGCATGCCGACGATCCAGAATTCGGGTATCGGTTCATTGCCGACGAGCTGGCCGACCAAGGCTTCACCGCCTCCGAGCGCAGGATCTGGCGGGTGTGCTCGCAACATGGCATTTTCAGCGTGTTCGGCAAGAGACCGGGCCGCACGCCCAAGGCAGGACCGCCGGTGCATGACGACCTTGTGCAGCGCACCTTACATCATATTCACCAAATACCTTGTGGCTCACCGATATTACCGAACATTCCACGATGGAAGGGAAACTTTACCTGTGCGCAGTCAAGGACGTTTTCTCCAACCGGATCGTGGGCTACTCTATCGATTCCCGAATGAAGTCACGTCTTGCGGTCAACGCGTTGCGTATGGCCATCACACGACGTAATCCCGTTGCCACAGTGGTCCATTCGGACAGAGGCGGCCAATTTCGATCCCGCAGATACGTTCAGACACTAGCCCGCCACGGGCTGGCTGGTTCCATGGGCAGAGTCGGCGCCTGCGGCGATAACGCCGCCATGGAATCCTTCTTCTCCCTGCTACAACGCAATGTCCTGGACACCCGCCGCTGGAGCAGCCGTGAACAACTCCGGATCGCGATCGTGACCTGGATCGAACGCACCTACCACCGTCGCCGACGACAACGCTCCCTGAGTCGACTGACACCGATCGAATACGAGGCCATAATGGCACCAGCCGCCATCCCGGCGGCCTAAACCCGAAGAGTCAATCAGACCTTCAGCAGCCCCACCTACAGCTCTCCGAACACCCCGGCACCAGCGGCCTAGTGTCCGTACGACGCAAGAAGCGCGCACCACTGTTCAAGCCCGAAGCCCTCAAGACCGAAAACGCCTACCGCGATGTGCCGCTAGACCCGTGGCTAGCCGACGACCTACGCACCTACCTATCCGAAGTGCATCCCCATGCAGGAAACCCCCACGCTCCCCTGTTCCCCGGACGGCTATCCCGCAAGGCCGGTAAGGCACTAGGACGCAAAGTGTCCGATAGCGCCGACATGTTCGACTGGACCCGCCCCATCGACGAACAGAACGTCTATAAACGGTTCTGGCTGCCAGCCCTAGAAGCACTCGGGTATCCACACTCTCGCTGGCACGATATACGCCACAGCGCAGCAGTTTCCACATTGGCCAACGAACATGTCCGCGACGTAAGTCGCTGGCTCGGACACGCCAAAATCAGCACCACCATGGACATCTACGCCGCTGTGCTCAAGAGCGAAACTGGCGGCAAGACGAACCCCTCTACACGCCCCCGACCATTGCCTACCAACAACGTTGTGCTTCTAGAGAGACAGGCGAACTAGCCCTCCGCACCCGGTGCGTCATTAAAGAACCCTGACAGGGTCAAGTAGCCCAACACATTGCCGACGGATTCCAGAAAATAGTTGCCGACGTCTGGATCTAACTCTGCCTGCTCATGGGCTACTCGATTTCGAATGCTACTCATCTGCATCAAAGAACCCGCAATATGATCATCGAGCTGCCCGTTGCGGTTAAATATCTCGATAATTCGCAGAAAGCTGAGGGTGGACCGTTCCTCCGGGTGCAGCTGCCTGAACCGCCCTCGTATGGCTCGTTCCAAGTCTGCAAAAGGCAGCAGAACTGCAGCTCGCGGGTCCAGTAGTGCGAGCTGCTGATACTTGCTTAGGCGTTCGTCTGCCGTCTCAGGTGGCAAAGGAATGTCTTCAAAAGGTTTCTCCTGAAGAGCCTTTGGCGCTTCGGATCTCAGTTCCTCTTCCGCAGCGGCCGTTGTCGCGGCGATGACTCGCATCTCCTTTTCGAGTTCGATATCCACGCCGCCAGCTCTCACGCGCTTGATATCACCAACCCGCTTCACAACTGCTTCTGCAGCCAATCTAATCTGCTTACGCAGCAGGATAATCGTCCCACTCGCAACGACGGGCCAAGCCCACGCGTTCGACATTTGAGTAATGAATTCAAACCACGACATTGTCAGCCCTACCCGTCACCCTGGCGTCGATCATCACCCATGATCTCGCGGAGCATTCGCTCAAATTGATCTTCATGATGCTGGGCCAGCCGCTCCCGATACTCACGCTCAGACTGTCCTGACGTCGTATAAACCCAAACTCCACGCCGTTCCGTCGTGTAACCCTTCAGAGTTCCTGCGATGTCATACAGGGCGTCTTGGACCGTCTTGCTTTTGGTCGTTTCAATCCATGTTGTGTTCCGAAACATGTTGGTATCTAAGGAAATTGGATTGGAGTAACTTGGCTTATCGGGAAGCATCTTGTCGTCAAAATCGACCCTTCCAATATACTTGGCTTGAAGTGGGCCTAGGTATTCCTCTCGCCTGACAGCAGAATCCCACACCGTCCGCCACTCCTGTCCCGGAGCGAGCACCGCAATCGACTCTGGAACGTAGAGGCTTTCAACGTCGCCGGTGTCGTCGTCGGAGTGGTGCGCTACCTGTAACGGCGGCAACGTCAAGCGAATGTTGTACGCCGTGGTTTGCCCGAAATTTCTGATAACCAAGTCGAAGTAGCGGCGAACTTCATGCCTATCGACAAAGACGACAACGTCAGGTTGCGCAACTCGCTCTCGCGTCTCGCGCGCCTCCCTGACCTGGCCACGCGCGTACACGAGTGCACCCCCTGCAATCGCCACCGTCATCCACTGCGCAATCGCAGCCCAGACATCCGCACTCATATACTCCCCGATTCAGTCGAGGTGCGACGCACACACACTAATCGCGCTGGACCCGGCCGTGCAGGTAAACCGGCGTCACCACTCCCCGGCGTCTTCCTACGCCAGATTGAGAACCCAGCAACACCGCCCTGTCACCATGCCGTCACCCGTGCCCGCAAAGTTGCTGGAGTCACGCGCCACCTGCGGGTTTGATCGATACTCGGCTGCACGAAGTTGCTGACCATTCTGCGCCCTAGCAGCACAAGGGTTCTACAGACGAGAACGATCCGAAACCGATCCAATCGGGACGATACGAAGGCACATCAGCAAACAACGATAGGTTCTTCTAATCCCTAGGTCGCAGGTTCGATTCCTGCCGGGGGCGCAGTAGACCGATTGACGGCTGATGCCGTACTCCCGCGCCAGGGCTGCTACGGGTTCGCGTGCTTGCAGGCGTGCGCGTAGTTCGTCGGCCTGGTCGTCGGACAGGGAGGCTTTGCGGCCCTTGTACTTACCGGCAGCCTTGGCTAGGGCGATGCCCTCGCGCTGGCGTTCCAGAATCATCGACCGCTCAAATTCGGCAACCGCACCGAGCATCGAGAGAGTGAATGTCCGCTGGTCATGCCCGATTGGATCTTGGTACCTCACACACCAAAGAAGACGCCGTGAACATTGTTTGCCGCTGGCTCTCACGCAATCTTGACTTGTGGCTTATGCTGGGCTGATTGTTGGGTCGCAATGCATTCTATGGTTGCGGATGTCGGGAAGGTGAACCGTCGGTGAGTTCCGTGAACCGTGATGTGACCGAGGCGACAAGCGTACTGACATGCCGGGATCTGACTCACACTAGCGAACCGCAGAAGGAACCCGTCGCCGAGCCGATGTCTGCCGGTGACGGCGTTCGCCGGGTCGCTGCTGTGGTTGCCGGAGCGGTGTTGGTGGTGGCGGCGATCGCAGGCCTGCACAGCTTGTATCGGGCCG
This sequence comes from Mycobacterium sp. D16R24, assembly GCF_002013385.1. Taxonomy (NCBI): domain Bacteria; kingdom Bacillati; phylum Actinomycetota; class Actinomycetes; order Mycobacteriales; family Mycobacteriaceae; genus Mycobacterium; species Mycobacterium sp. D16R24. The sequence goes on from NZ_MAEV01000036.1 coordinate 30,445, forward strand.
GTGGCGATGCCGCGGCCTGGGGTATCTGGATCGTGCTGCTACTGGCGGCAATGACCGCCCTGGCAGGTGGCGTCAAG
>NZ_MAEV01000037.1:0-27619 GCF_002013385.1 Mycobacterium sp. D16R24
ATTAATGCTTCCGAATTAGGTTTGCTTAGCTAATCGATTCAATTTCGGCGCTCGCCAGTTTCGTGGGGTACATGAGGTGTCACCACCGACATTGGAGTATGCGCTGTAGGTGATTTACACGATCCGACTGGCGCTGTCGCGGATTTCTTCTACCCACACTCTCCCGAACCAGTGTGGAGTGTTTTGGTCGACCCCAATGTCATGGGGGATTGGTTCGTCGAACAGGTCGGGTTCCGTCCGGTGGCGGGTACGCGTTATCGGCTCATGGATCTTCCGGCGCCGATTGCCAACTCTTGTGGGAACATTGCCGGTGAAGTCTTGGTGGCTACGCCAAACGAAATGCTGGCGATTTCCTGGTGGGATACGAAACTTCCCGCCCCCATGGCCTGGCGAACCGCGTGGACATTGTGTGCGGTTCCGAACGGAACCAGGGTGGTCTTGAGCCGGCCGGCATTCAGCAGCGATGACCCTGCAGTGCGGCGGATGGCGGCCCTCTCCGATCGATTCTGGCCGACTGCGATGACCAAGTTTGGGCGTCTCATCGATCGTGCAGCGACTATGCCTACCGATGGGGGCACCCGCGAGCCCCCATGCGGACCGAGTTTGCCTGGCTAACAAATGAGAACACGGCGATGACCCAGATTGATGGGGTATGAAAGGTAACCCAATCAATCTGGAGAGTGCCGTGCCCGACGACGCGAACGACATCGCCACCATCATCCTGGACCAGTTCTATCCGCATCCGTCCGCGCGAGTGTGGAGCGTGATGGCGTGTCCTGATGCGATGGAGGAATGGCTGATGGACCCGATTGGTTTTCGGCCGCAGGTGGGTACCCGGTTCCGTTTCAATGCCTTTCCCTTGCCCATCGCCGACTTCTCGGGTGCGCTGTCCTGTGAGGTGCTCGCGGCTACCCCAAATAGGGTGCTGTCGATCCGCTGGTGGGATATGAAGTCGTCGAAGCAGACGGAGTGGACGGTGACGTGGGCACTGCACGAGGTTCCGGGCGGCACCATGGTCACGCTGCGTCACGACGGGTTCGATATGAGCGATTCCGCGTCGCGCATCTATCGGACGATTTCCGAGCGTGGCTGGCCCGGGATCATGGGCAAGCTTGGGCGATGTATCGACAGCGCGCGGGCCGACCGGGACCGGCCTCCGCACTGTCTGGTCACTGATGTATCCGCCTGAACGCCCACGCAGATCACGTATCTGCGGTATCTCAGGGGTATGACCGCGTCGCGGGACGACCTGACATCGGTGACGGTTGGGCAGTACTTCCCGTATCCGGCCGACCAGGTGTGGCGCGCCATTACGTCGGCCGCCTCGATCTCCGATTGGACCACCGACATCGGCGAGGACTCGGTGGCGGTTGGCAAGTCCTTCGCGTTCACCACCTTCCCGCTGCCGGAGGTGAGCTTCGGCGGGCGCGGGGAGTGCGAGTTCACTGACGTCGCGCCGGGCGAGCGCTTGGTCTATCGATTCACCACACCGGAGGACTCCTGGGATTTGCGTGTCACATGGACGCTCCATCCGGAGCCTGGCGGGACGCGATTACTGGTTGTGCATGATGGATTTGACCTCGCCAATCCAGCTCATGGGCGGCTGCGCGTTCTCGTTCGCGATATCTGGGCATTGGTCATGTCGCGCATCGAAGAGCTGTTGACTATTCCGGAGCCGGGTGACGATCCCCCGCCCGATGACGCGACGGCGTTCAGCCTGGGCGAGTTCTATCGCCACTCATCGCGCACTGTGTGGCAGGTCATTACCTCGAAGGAGTTTGTCGGCGACCTGGTGAACGACCACGATTTGGTGTCGGTGGAAACCGGCGGCCGGCTGTCCGTAACCACCTATCCGATTCCGCTTCTCGGATTCGCCGGAAGGGTCGATATGGAGTTCTTGCAGGTGCGTGAGCCCGAGCTCATCGTGTCCACCTTCATGATTCCGATCCTGGGTGGAATCACCGCCCTGCGTATGACGTGGCGACTGATTCCCCGGATCGGTGGCACCCAGCTGTGGTTCACCTTGAGCGGATTCGATCCGCAGTCCCCGCTCAATCGCCAGCTCCGATCGGTTCTGCGCGGCGGGGTGCTTCCGATGTTGTCGCGAGTCGGCGAGCTGCTGGAGGGTCGCGGTCACCGCGTGTGATTCCGGATTTAGTTCGGAGTGCCTCCAGGTGTGATGAGGTAGACGCAGCACCGCGGAGATTCTCAAAGTTGAGTGGAACAGACTCAAGGCTGACGGCGTTGGAACTACCGACAAGAATTTCTCTCAACCCAATGGAGGTGTTGTGGACTCGTTCAATCCGACCACCAAAACCCAGGCTGCGCTGACAGCTGCCCTCCAGGCAGCGACCACGGCGGGCAACCCTGAAATCCGTCCCGCGCACCTGCTGGTGGCGCTGCTGAGCCAGACCGATGGCATCGCCGCGCCACTGCTGCAGGCTGTGGGCGTCGACCCTGCGACCGTGCGCAACGAGGCGCAGGCCATTGCCGACCGGCTACCCCAGGTCAGCAATGCCAGTGCCAACCCGCAGCTCTCGCGTGACTCCATCGCTGCGATCACCACGGCACAGCAGCTCGCCACCGAGCTCAATGACGACTACGTATCCACCGAGCACCTGCTCGTGGGCCTGGCCACCGGTGATGCGGGGGAATCGGGGATCGCTCAACTCCTCGCCAACAACGGCGCCACGCCGAACGCGCTGCGCGATGCCTTTGTACAGGTGCGCGGTAGCGGGCGGGTGACCAGCGCCGAGCCCGAAGCGACATTCCAGGCCTTGGAGAAGTACTCCACCGACCTGACTGCTCTGGCCCGCGAAGGCAAACTCGACCCGGTGATCGGTCGTGACACCGAGATCCGCCGCGTCGTGCAGGTCCTCAGTCGACGGACCAAGAACAATCCGGTGTTGATCGGCGAGCCCGGTGTCGGTAAGACCGCCATCGTCGAGGGACTGGCGCAGCGCATCGTCGCCGGTGACGTGCCCGAAAGCCTGCGCGGCAAGACCGTTGTATCGCTGGACCTGGGCTCGATGGTCGCCGGCGCCAAGTACCGGGGCGAGTTTGAGGAACGCCTCAAGGCGGTGCTGGATGAAATCAAGAACTCTGCGGGGCAGTTGATTACGTTCATCGACGAGCTGCACACGATCGTGGGTGCGGGCGCGACCGGTGAGTCGGCGATGGACGCCGGCAACATGATCAAGCCCATGCTCGCCCGCGGTGAGCTGCGGTTGGTCGGCGCCACCACCCTCGATGAGTACCGCAAGTACATCGAGAAGGACGCCGCCCTGGAGCGCAGGTTCCAGCAGGTCCTGGTGGGTGAGCCCTCGGTGGAGGACACCGTCGGCATTCTGCGCGGCATCAAGGAGCGCTACGAGATCCACCATGGCGTGCGGATCACCGACTCCGCGCTGGTGGCAGCGGCCACCCTGTCCGACCGGTATATCACCTCGCGCTTCCTGCCCGACAAGGCCATCGACCTGGTCGACGAGGCCGCGTCCCGTCTGCGGATGGAAATCGATTCGCGCCCTGTCGAAATCGATGAGGTCGAGCGCGTCGTGCGCCGTCTCGAGATCGAAGAGATGGCGCTGTCCAAGGAAGACGACGAGGCCTCCAAGCAGCGCCTGGTGAAGCTGCGTGAAGAGCTGGCTGACAAGAAGGAGCGTCTCGCGGAGCTCACCGCCCGCTGGCAGAACGAAAAGAACGCCATCGACGTGGTCCGTGATCTCAAGGAGCAGTTGGAGACCCTCAAGGGTGAATCCGATCGCGCCGAGCGCGACGGCGATCTGGGTAAGGCCGCGGAGCTGCGCTATGGGCGCATCCCCGACCTGGAGAAGCAACTGGAGGCCGCGCTTCCGGGAGTCCAGGCGCGCGAAAGCGTCATGCTCAAGGAAGAGGTGGGGCCCGACGATGTCGCCGACGTGGTGTCGGCCTGGACCGGTATCCCGGCCGGGCGGCTCCTGGAGGGCGAGACCGCCAAGCTGCTGCGCATGGAAGACGTGCTGGGCGCGCGGGTCGTCGGCCAGGCGAAGGCCGTCGAGGCGGTTTCTGATGCGGTGCGCCGCGCCAGGGCCGGTGTCGCCGACCCCAACCGGCCCACCGGTTCGTTCCTGTTCCTAGGGCCCACCGGCGTGGGTAAGACCGAGCTGGCCAAGGCACTCGCGGACTTCCTGTTCGACGACGAGCACGCCATGGTGCGCATCGACATGTCCGAGTACGGCGAAAAGCACTCGGTCGCAAGGCTTGTCGGTGCCCCGCCCGGATACGTCGGATACGACGCCGGCGGTCAGCTAACCGAGGCGGTGCGGCGACGCCCGTACACGGTGGTGCTGTTCGACGAAGTGGAGAAGGCGCACCCGGACGTATTCGACGTGCTGCTGCAGGTGCTCGACGAGGGACGTCTCACTGACGGCCAGGGACGCACGGTGGACTTCCGGAACACCATCTTGATCCTCACCTCAAACCTGGGGGCCGGTGGCTCCGAGGAGCAGGTGATGGCCGCGGTGCGCGCCAAGTTCAAGCCGGAGTTCATCAACCGGCTCGACGACGTGCTCATCTTCGAGTCACTCAACCCCGAAGAGCTGGTGCGGATCGTCGACATCCAGCTGGAACAGCTGCAGAAGCGGCTGGCCCAACGGCGGTTGACACTCGAGGTGTCCGGGCCCGCCAAGAATTGGCTGGCCCAGCGCGGATTCGACCCGATTTACGGGGCGCGTCCGTTGCGGCGCTTGGTACAACAGGCGATCGGCGACAAGCTGGCCAAGCAGCTGCTGGCCGGTGAGGTGCACGACGGCGACGTCGTTCCGGTGAACCTGAGCGCCGACGGCGAATCGCTCATCCTGGGCTGACGCCTCGGCAGGTAACCGCGAGGGTGCGCTCACTGAGAGATTTCGGCTGATTTCTCCCAGTGTGCGCACGCTCGCGGCGCCGCTCCGGCCATCACGGACCGGTAACTCTTGGTCACGATCCGAGCGCTCCGCGCGGTAGTTGGGCCGGCACCGGTTAGGCTGTCGCGGATGGCTCTACTTTGGTTCACGCTGTCCGCACTTTGCTTCGTCTGTGCGGGCGTGCTGCTGTACGTCGATATCGGCCGCCGCCGCAGCCGCGGACACCGCCGGAAGGCCTGGGCGCGATCTCACGGCTTCGACTACATGTCGCAGGACAAAGAGATCGTCAAGCGCTGGAACCGCGGCGTGATGTCGAGCGCGGGATCGGCCGCGGCCGCCAACGTGGTGCTCGGTCAGATCCGCGGCGAGGCCGTTTATGTCTTTGACCTGGAAGATGTCGCGACCATCGTCGCGCTGCACCGCAAGGTGGGCACCAACGTCATGGTGGACCTGCGGCTCAAGGTGATGCAGGAACCCCGCGAATCCGATATCTGGCTGCTGGGCGCCATCGGCCCGCGCATGGTCTACTCCACCAATCTGGATGCCGCCCGTCGGGCCTGCGACCGGCGCATGGTCACCTTCGCCCACACCGCGACCGAGACGGCGGAGGTGTTGTGGAACGAACAACACTGGACGCTGGCCGCGCTGCCGATCAACAGCAACCGTGAGCAGTGGGACGAGGGCCTCAAGGCCGTCCGCCAGTTCAACGACCTGCTGCGGGTACTGCCCCCGTCCGGGGAGTCGGCGCCCTCGCCCATCCAGGCCGCGGAACGCCCCAGCCGGCCCGTCGGCAGCAGTTCCGCGCCCGCCGGAGACCGGCAGCCCGCCCCCGTGGGTCAGGGCAGCCAGCCGCACGTCCGTTAGGAACGTCGCCAGAGCTGGTTCATCGGCAGCGGCCACCAGAACTTCTTGTCGAGAATTACCGCCAGTGTCGGCACCGTGAAGGTGCGCACCACGAACGTGTCGATGATCAAGCCCAGCCCGATCGTCGAACCCATTTGTGCGATGTTGACCAGACTCGACCCCATCATGGCGAACTGTGTCATGGCGAACACCAGTCCCGCCGTGGTCACCACGCCGCCGGTGCCGGCGATGGCGCGGACGACACCCGTGCGGATGCCGGCGCTCATCTCTTCTTTGAAGCGCGACGCGACTAGCAGGTTGTAGTCGGCGCCTACCGATATGAGGATCGCGAACACCGCGACCGGCACCGACCAGTGCAGCTGAATGCCGAGCACATGCTGCCAGATCACCAGGGCCAGCCCGAGGGTGGACGCGAAGGACACCAAGACCGAGCCGATAACGATCAGCGAAGCCACCAGCCCGCGTAGCAGGAGCAGTACCACTGTAAAGATCACCGTCAGGCAGCCGATCATGATCAGCTTCTCGTCGCGGTCGAGCATCGCCCGCATATCGCCGATCAGGGCTGCCGGCCCGGCGATTTCGATCACGCTGCCCTCCAGGCGAGTGCCCTTGAGTGCGTACTTCATCTCATGCGCCAGGTCTCGGACGCGCTGGATGCCTTCGTCGCCGTAGCTGCTCCCGCTGCCGATGACGATCATCCGGGTGGTGGTGCCGTCCTCGGAGAACATCATCTTCAGGTACGGCTTGAATCGTGGGTCCGAGAGCATCTGTGCGGGGAAGTAAAAGTAATCTCCGGTACCGGCGCTGCTTCGGCCGAGGTCCTGCATGAGCGAGGTCATGGTGTCGATCTGCGACATCATCTGGGTCATCTGCTCGTTGGTCTCGGTCATCAGATCCTGCATCGAGGACATGGACTCGACCATGCGCGGCATCGTCCGCGCGGCCTGGGTCAAGCCCCCGGTCATGGAACCCGAAGTACTGACGAGGCTGCGCATCTGGTCGGTGACACTCGACATGTTCTCGAAGTTGGACAAGGTCGATTGCGCACCCACGCACATCGGATCGGCGGCACAGTTGGGCTGGGCCCGCACTGCTTCACGAACGGGTCCCATTGCCGAATTAAGCTGTGACTTAAGCTGATTCAGGCTGGATTGGATGGGTTGGGCGGCGGCACTGAATTGCCTGGCACCTTGCTGCGCGGTCCGTAAGGTGCCTTGCAGTCCTTCGAGCGTACTCATCATCGAGTTCATGTCGGTGGTCATGGCGTGCATCCGCTGCTGCCGTTGTTCCATGACAATCTTGTTCTGCGACATCATCGTTCCGGCCATCTTCACGCTGTACATCAGTGAGGTTTGATCCATCGGCATGCCGGTGGGCCGGGTGATCCACTGCACCGATGCCACACTGTCCAGCTTGGTGATCTGTTGTGCGGCCTTCTCCAGGAGCCCGATGTTGGCCGAGGTGCGCAGGTCCTCCGGAGCCCGGATCAAGATCATGTCGGGATTCATCTGTCCTGCGGGAAAGTGTTCCTGAATCGCGTTCATACCGGCTGCGCTGGGCATGTCCTTCGGGATGAACTGCAGTTCGTCGTAGTTGAAGGAGGCGCTGGGGATCACCATCATGAGCAGGATCAAGGCGGTGAACGTCGTGATGAATATCGGTTTGGGCCAACGCGCCACCCGGATACCGACCCGGCGCCACAGTCGAGTCGACCGGATGGTCGATCTGGGCTCGAACCAGCCGAACCTGCGAGCCCCGATGAGCAGTGCGCCGGGCGTCACCGTCACCGCGGACAGCACGGTGAAGATCATCGTGATGGCCCCCGGCAGGCCCATGGATTTCATCATGTCCAGTTGCGCGAATGACATGCAGGACAACGCACCCGCGACAGTCAGCCCGGACGCGATCACAACCGGTGCCACCCCCCGGTAACTGGCGCGGAACGCGTCGTCGATGCTGAGGCCGGCACGCCTGCCCTCTTGATAGCGGCCGATGAAGAAGATGGAGTAGTCGGTGCCGGCGCCCAGCGCCAGCGCACCCATCAACGCGTTGGTCATCATGGACGTGGGAATCAGCCCCGCCAAGGTGAGGAAGCTGGTCACCGGGGTCGCGATACCGACGGCAACGCCCACGGTGATCAGTGGCAGGAACGCGACCACAAGTGAGCGGTAGACCAAAAGCAGCAGACCGCCGACAAGCACGAGCGACAGCCCTCCGATGATCACGACATCACGCATCATCGTGTTGATCTGGTCTGCGGCGGCCTGGCTCGTTCCGGTGGCATAGACGGTGGTGCCCGGCGGCTTCGCGATGTTATCGAGGATGTGTTGCACGGCCTTGGCGGATTCCATGGCCTTGGGTCCGCCGATCTCCCCGGCCAGCTGCAGCTGGGCGAGCGCCACCTTCTTATCTGGGCTTTCGGATGCGGTGGCGAATTGCGGATCGGACCACATGTCCATACCCGGTTCGACGTGCGCGGTGTCGGCTCGCAGCTCCTTCATCAGGTGGGCACGAAACTGGCGATCCTCCTCGGTGAACGGCTGGTCCTTGACGACGACGACCGCGGCGGTGTTGTTCGACTCGGACTCCCCGAACGCCTTGGCCATGTGTTTGAGGGCCGCGGCGGATTGGGTGTTGGTCGGCATCATGGGGCTGCCGTGGGTCAGGGCGAGTTCTTCGAGGTTGGGTGCCGATGCCATCAGACCGCCGGCCACCATCATCAGGAGCCCGACGATCACGGCGGCATGCCTGCTGATGACACCGGCGAAGCGTCCGAATATGGGGCTGTCGTGCATCAGTGGCCGCCTTGTGGCTCGAGTTTCTGAAATGCGACGAGATTGCAGCTCACCGAAGGGGTGCGGCCGGCGTCGGTCTTCTCGTCGGCCACCGTGCCGTCGACGGTGATGCGGCAGGTGACGGTGTCGGTCGATATCGCGGTCACGCCCGCCGTGAATCCGAGGTCGCTGGTGGTCAAGCTGGTGTGCCAGGGTGCGGGGCCATTGAAGAGCTTGGACTGGCCCTTCTCGTCGAGGTAGGACACCGTGACGGGTCGGCCGTTACTGGACACCTCGTAGCTCACCGTCTTCGGTTGGCTGAGCGACATGGCGCTGACGGCCTGCGCGGTCGGGGTGGCCTCCGGGGTAGGCAGTGCAACCTTCGGTGCGGTGGTTATGTAGGTGCCCGCGGCGATCCACAGCGCGACGAGTACCGGGTAAATCCAGCGCTGACGCGCGATGAGCCGCACCACTAGCCGGTCAAACATTTCGCGATGCTAGCAACGCTTGCTCGCGCAAGCGGCTGATTCCGGACAATTTGTACTAGTAACTATCAGTACCGGTTATACGACCAGTGAGGGGTATGCGGCCAGCCGGTACGCTGACCAACCATGACCGACGGTCTTCACGCAAGCGGTTCATCCGCGCCTGATGGTCTTCACGCAAGCGGTTCATCCGCGCCTGACGGTCTTCACGCAAGCGGTTCATCCGCGAATTCCGTACGCCCCGGGGCCCTGGTCACCGGCCCCACCTCGGGCCTGGGGGGCGGTTTCGCCCGCAAGTACGCCTCCCTCGGATACGACGTGGTGCTGGTTGCCCGTGACGAACAGCGCCTGAGTGCACTCGCCGACGAGCTCACCTGCCGGTATGGCGTCCACGCCGAGGCGCTGCCCGCCGATTTGGCCGATCCCGCCGATCGCGCAAAGGTCGCCGAGCGCGTCGCCGCCGGGGTCTCCGTGTTGGTCAACAACGCCGGTTTCGCCACTGCCGGCGAGTTCTGGACGGCAGCGCCCGAACTGTTGCGCGCGCAGCTCGACGTCAATGTCACCGCGGTCATGGAGCTGACCCGCGCGGCCCTGCCCTCGATGGTCGAGGCCGGTGCGGGCACGGTCATCAACGTCGCGAGCGTGGCAGGCCTGGTGTCCGGGCGCGGCTCGACGTACTCGGCGTCCAAGGCCTGGGTGGTCTCCTTCACCGAAGGATTGGCAAATGGGTTGTTGGGTACCGGCGTTGGTATGCACGTGCTGTGCCCTGGATTCATCCATACCGAGTTTCACGAACGGGCCGGAATTGAGATGGGCACCATTCCGGAATTCATGTGGCTCCAGGTCGATGATGTGGTCAACGCGTGCCTGCAGGACATCGCCGCCGGTAAGGTGCTCAGCGTTCCCGGGTTGCAATACAAGGCGATCACATCGGTAACGCGGGTAATACCAAGAGGTTTGGTGCGGAAATTCAACAACGTGGTAGGACGGGGTCGTGGCAGAACTTGATTTAGGACCGGATCTGAACCCGGCCGAGCGCGACGAGTTGGCGGCCTTGGTCCGCGATATCGCGGTGGTGCACGGCAGGGTCACGTTGTCGTCGGGCAAGGAAGCTGATTACTACGTCGACCTGCGACGGGCCACTCTGCATCACCGTGCCGGTGCGTTGATCGGGCGACTGGTGCGGGAGCTGACCAGCGACTGGGGCTATGCCGGTGTGGGTGGACTGACTCTCGGCGCAGATCCCGTCGCGACGGCGGTCATGCACGCCCCCGGACGGCCCATCGACGCGTTCGTGGTGCGCAAGTCGGTGAAAGCTCATGGCATGCAACGGCTTATCGAAGGTTTTGAGGTCTCGGGGCAACAGGTCCTGGTGGTCGAAGACACCAGCACCACCGGCGGGTCCGCGCTCACGGCCGTACATGCGGTCCGTGAGGCCGGTGGCGAGGTGATCGGGGTGGCCACCGTTGTCGACCGTGACACCGGTGCCGCCGAGGCCATCCGCGCAGAAGGTGTTCCCTATCGGTATGTGTTGGGACTGGCGGATCTCGGCCTGGCCGGATCGTGACCCTCCGTCGGGCCCTCGTCGCGTTGCTCGCCGGGTCCCTGATCTTGGCGGGCTGCTCGAAAGACCCTGACAAACAGCTGGTTTACGGCGCCCAGACCGCCAAAGTCGGTGAAACACAGAGCCTGTTGGGGTGGAATCTCAGTGTCGCCAACCTGCGATTCCAGAACGGGTATGTGCTGGTCGACATCACGGGGGCCGCAGCCACACCGGGGCAGAAGCCTGCCGCCGCCCAGGATCTACGTTTCGGGTTGTACGGGTCTTTGGCGCATCCACTGGAAGTGCCGGCGTTGAACGGCTGTCGTGACCTGGCCGACCTGTCCGTGCATCCGCTGACGGCCCCGACTCCCGATCGATTGACCGGCACGGTGTGCCTGGGGCCGATGCAGAACCAGAGCGCGGTACGCGGCGTGTACGCGTATTCGGCGAAGGATCGCATCCCGGGAACCACGGTGGCCTACCCGGTGGCCTACCCGATGGGGCTGCTGCCCACCCCACAGAACGACTCCGGTCTGGTGATCGTCACCAAGAGCATGGAGGCCTGGCGGGCAAGCGGGCAGCAGATCAGCCAGGTGGACCTGGGGGATCCGAACGCCTTCACCGGCAACGGATTCTCGCTGCTGGGCCTGAACATCTCGGGGGTCGCGCCGCGCTACCGCGACGAGTCGGCTGAGCGCGGTGGTCCACTCATGGTGACGGTGGCGCCGACGCTGCCCGGGGAGGGGCTGGCGCGCAGCTGTGCGATCTACGGGGCGTCGGTGCTGGTGCTTCCGGATGCCGCCCTCGACGCCGTGCAGCTGCAGCCGTCGTTGTGCCTCCAGGGCGAGATCAACGCCGCGGTGCTCGCCGGGACACTCTCGGTGATCGGCACCCACGCGGCGGTCTGGATGAACCGTGAGTGAGGACTCGAAGGACCATCAGGACTCGAAGGAAGAGCCTCCTTGCCCGACAGAGCCGTCCCTGTGGGGCGCCAGCGGCAACGGAGTGGGGCCATGGGCGGCCGAACGGGGGCTGCCGCTGCCGACGGACCCGCGCTATGACCCAGAGCTCCTGCGTGATGGCGATGCCCGCAACGTGGTTGACGCCTACCGGTATTGGCGACGTGAGGCGATCGTCGCGGATATCGATACGCGGCGGCACCGGCTGCATATAGCCATCGAGAACTTCGAAAACGACGCCAATATCGGGACGGTGGTGCGCACAGCCAACGCCTTCGCGGTGCGCACCGTGCATATCGTCGGCCGGCGCCGCTGGAATCGGCGTGGTGCCATGGTCACCGATCGCTACCAGCACCTGATGCACCATGACAGCACTGAGCAGCTTCTGGAGTACGCGAAGCTGACCGGCCTGACGGTGGTGGCCGTCGACAACGTTCCCGGATCGGTACCCCTAGAGACCGCGGCACTGCCCGCGGACTGCCTGATGGTGTTCGGGCAGGAGGGGCCGGGTGTCACCGAGTTGTCGAAAGGCGGTGCGGTAATGACGGTTTCGATTGCCCAGTTCGGATCTACGCGCAGTATCAACGCGGGAGTCGCCGCAGGTATAGCCATGCATGCCTGGATCCGCCAGCACGCCGACTTGACCGAGGCGTGGTGACCAGAGGATGAGCCACCCCTAGTATCGAGTGCATGGATGTGCTGTGGGCCAACCGCGCCAGTAGCGCCGAAGCCGCAATCACCGCCAGACACTTCTCGCCGCTGTGGCATCTACCGCGCATGCGCTTGGGCATCGTCACCTGGCCGCCCGCGCCGGGTGCCACCTGGTTCAAGAACTGGCACTACTGGTGGCAGGCGCATCTGCAGGACTGTCTGATCGACGCGCAGCTGCGCGACCCGCGCCCCGACCGGTTCAAGTACATCGCGGATATGCAACGCGCACACCGCTTCCGCAACGTGTTCATGTGGACCAACCAGTACTACGACGATATGGCCTGGTTGGCGCTGGCGATGCAACGGGCCTCCGAGCTGTTGGGCCTGGAGCGTCCCCGTGCGCTGAATCGGTTGCGGCAGCAGTTCCTCGATGCGTGGATGCCGCAGTACGGGGGCGGCATACCGTGGCGTAAACAGGACAGGTTCTTCAACACCCCCGCCAACGGCCCGGCGGCAATCGTGTTGGCGCGCACCGGAAGAGTGTGGCGAGCCGAGGTGATGTCCGACTGGATCGACAGGACTCTCGTCGACCCCGAATCGCATCTGGTCATCGACGGCATACAGGAGGACGGCACCCTGGAACGGGCTACGTACACCTACTGCCAGGGCGTGGTGCTGGGACTGGAGACCGAGCTCGCGGTGCGGACCGGCGAATCCCGGCACGCCGAGCGTGTACATCGTCTCGTCTACGCGGTGCGGGATCGGATGACTGAGGAGGGCGTCATCCGGGGCAGCGGCGGTGGAGACGGGGGATTGTTCAATGGCATTCTTGCCCGCTACCTGGCGCTGGTGGCCACGATGTTGCCGGAGAACTCCCCGCAGGACACCGATGCGCGGGCTACGGCCCGCGACATCCTGCTGACCTCCGCGGAGGCGGCCTGGGCCAATCGGCTGATCGTTGAGGACCTTCCGTTATTCGGTGCGGACTGGACGCGGACGGCGGATTTGCCGACCGCGCACGCGCCGGCATCGCAGTTCATCGCCGGTGCGGTCAATCCTTCGAAGGTGCCCGAACGGGACCTGTCGGTACAGCTGTCCGGGTGGATGCTGCTCGAAGCGGCACACGTGGTCGCCTGAGATGGCGCGCGAGGATTTCAGCTTCTTCCATCCGTTGCGGGTCCGGTGGGCCGAGGTCGATATGCAGGGCGTGGTCTTCAATGCCCACTATCTGGCGTACTTCGACGCCGCGCTCACCGAGTATTGGGCGGCCCTGACCGGTGCACGCGACGCCACCGGCGATGGGGTCTTTGGGCACATGTACGTGGTGAAGTCGGTTATCGACTATCACGGGCCGGCCCGCTTCGATGATGTCCTCGATATCGGGGTGCGCAGCGCCCGGATGGGGAGGGCGAGCATGACCTTTCACTTCGAAATACATCGCGGTGGAGAACATCTCATCACCGGCGAGACGGTGTACGTGCATGCGATCGACGGTAAGTCCGAGCCGTTTGCGGAAGCTTTCCGGGACAGGGCGACCGAATTCGAGACGACGCCCGTGGAGCGTGCCTAGTTGAGAACATTGAAGGTCGCCGCCGGTTCGATTCAGGCCGGCTTTGTCAGGGTTCGTCGAGGTGCCCCTCGTTTCGGGCGTGGCATACCTTCCACGCGCCATTGACCCTCTCGGTGTGATACACGAGGTTGATCCCGTTGCCGCCCGGATCCTGCGGGTGATGCTCGGAAGTCAACTGGGCCAGCAGATCGACCTGACCGGGCGGTGATCCCAGCTCCACCGGATGCAAGACCTCTATGTGTGCTAGCCCGATGCGGTCGCGTTGAGACTGCATGACCTGACGGACCTGTTCGTCGGTGCCGACGGAGGTGGCGGCGGCGAGGCGACCGCACACCGTCGCACGCATCAGGCGCACGTCGACGTTGTTCGTTGCGTTTATGTACGTCTGTACGGCCTCTGACGCACCCGCGACATCTGCCGGTGCGGGCTCCGCGCCGGCAGGCGCCGTAAAGCTCGAACCCACTAGCGCGATCGCCGTCAACGCTGTCAGACAACTGCTTATCTTCCCCACAGCGCGACATTAGCGTAGTTTGCTATGACGCGCACCTCGCCATATTTACCCATATTTGGCGGATAGCCGTGGATCTTGCTGGCGAGTGATTTCGACGTCGGCTAGGTGTGCTGTCCAGGGAGGTTGGTCAGTCTGGTGATGGGTGGCTGGCCTCCGATTGCGGAGTGGGCTCGGTGGTGATTGTAGAAGTGCAGCCGGTCCGGCAGGGTGATGTTGCGCTGTTGGGTTGACTCGTAGAACCGTGCGTAGGTCCAGCCGTCGGCCAGGGTGCGGTGGAATCGTTCGATTTTGCCGTTGGTTTGTGGCCGGTAGGGGCGCGTGTACTTCGGGGTGATGCAGAGCTGGGTGCAGGCTTGATGCCAGGGCAATGACCGGTAGGCCACTCCGTTATCGGAGAGGACGCGCTCGATAATGACACCGCGCCCGGCGAACCAGGCCACTGCGCGGTGCAGCACACCGACTGCGGTGGCGGCTTTCTCATCGGTGCAGATCTCGGCATAGGCGAGTCTGGAGTTATCGTCGATCACGGTGTGTACGAATGCTTTTCCAATTCTGGGGCGGTAGTTGTTCGCGGGGTCGCCGCGCTCACCGGTGTGGTGGCCCGTGGCGATGGCATTGCGTTTGCTTTGTTGGCGGCTGAGGAACTTGTGGCCACCGCCGTCGGGGATGTTGGCGAATGTGGTGACATCGACGTGGATCAGCGATCCGGGATGGGGATGTTCGTAGCGGCTCGCCGGTGACCCGGGCGATGTAGGAGAGCCGGTTGATCCGGCACCGGGTCAAGACCGCGTGCACAATAGAGGCCGCCATCTCCAGGCGCCCCGCCGATCTGCATCGGCCCGAGTCGCCCTCGCCACCGCAACACCACGATCCGGCGCACCGTCTGTGGCGCTGTTTTGGTGGGGCTCAGGTGCGGTCGAGAGTTGCGGTCAACCATCACCAGACTGACCAAACTCCCTGGACATCACACCTAAGCCTCGGGTGCTGCTTCCGGGCTCTTCGCGGCCTTGCGGCGGCGCATCCATTCGAAAAACATCGGGGCCACCGAGACCAGCACGATCAGGAGGAAGATGGGTTCGAGCAGCTTCTGAATGATTTCGAACTGGCCCAACCAGTAGCCCAGCAGCGTGAGACCGACGCCCCAGACCACCGCGCCCAGGATGTTGTACAGGGCGAAGATCGGGTAACTCATCTTGGCCGCACCCGCAGTGATCGGAGCCAGGGTTCGCACGATCGGCACGAACCGGGCGATCACGATGGCGAACGGCCCGCGCTTCTCGAAGAAGGCGTGCGCCTCGTCGAGGTACTTCTGCTTGAGGAAGCGGGCCTCCGGCTTGAACATTGACGTGCCGATGCCCCGACCGATCCAGTAGCCGACTTGGCCGCCCAGGATGGCCGCGATGGGGATGAAGACCAGCAGCTGCCACAGCTGAAAACTGGCCTGCGAAGCACCATCGGTGGCGGCGGCAGCAGTGCCGGCGGCCAGCATCCCGGCCACGAACAACAATGAATCGCCGGGCAGCACCGGGAACAGCACTCCCGATTCCACGAAGATCACCACTAGCAACCCCAGCAGCGCCAAGGTTCCGAAGTGACCGAGCAGTTTGATCGGATCTAGGAAATCCGGCATGAGTGCCAGAGTGGTGACGGATTCGGGTGCTGCCAGCAAGTTCACGGCGCCAACAGTACCGTCGATATCTGTCGGCAACCTGGCTGCCTTATGGTGAGGGGCGAATCCGCAGAGCTGACATGGAGGTCATCGAAGTGCCCATCGCCACGCCCGAGGTCTACGCCGAAATGCTGAACCGGGCCAAGGAGCATTCCTTTGCCTTCCCGGCAATCAACTGCACCTCCTCGGAATCGATCAACGCCGCGATCAAGGGTTTCGCTGACGCGGGTAGCGACGGCATCATCCAATTCTCCACCGGTGGTGCGGAATTCGGTTCGGGCCTGGGCATCAAGGACATGGTGACCGGCGCGGTCGCGCTCGCCGAGTTCGCGCACGTCGTCGCCGCTAAGTACGGCATCACCGTCGCCCTGCACACCGACCACTGCCCCAAGGACAAGCTGGATAGCTTTGTGCGTCCGCTGATCGCCATCTCGCAGGAGCGTGTGGCCGCGGGCCAGAACCCGCTGTTCCAGTCGCATATGTGGGACGGCTCGGCGGTGCCGATCGGTGAGAACCTCCAGATCGCGCAGGAACTGCTGGCGGCGACGGCAAAGGCACACATCATCCTCGAGGTGGAGATCGGTGTCGTCGGAGGCGAAGAGGACGGCGTCGAGGCCGAGATCAACGAGAAGCTCTACACCTCGTCCGAGGACTTCGAAAAGACCGTCGATGCGCTCGGTGTCGGTGAGAACGGCCGATACCTGCTGGCGGCTACCTTCGGCAACGTGCACGGCGTCTACAAGCCGGGCAACGTCAAGCTCAAGCCAGAAGTGCTGGAAGAGGGGCAGCGCGTCGCCTCGGCCAAGCTTGGTCTGGCTGAGGGTTCCAAGCCGTTCGACTTCGTGTTCCACGGCGGCTCGGGTTCGCTGAAGTCGGAGATCGAGGACTCGCTGCGCTACGGCGTGGTGAAGATGAATGTCGACACCGACACCCAGTACGCCTTCACCCGACCGATCGCCGGGCACATGTTCGCCAATTACGACGGTGTGCTCAAGATCGACGGCGAAGTGGGCAACAAGAAGACCTACGACCCGCGCAGCTACCTGAAGAAGGCCGAGGCCAGCATGACCGAGCGGGTCATCGAGGCCTGCAACGACCTGAAGTCGGCGGGCCGGTCGGTCTCCGCCGGAATGGCGTAGGGCTGTTTTCGCCGAGTGTGAGCATCATCGCTCGCGCTCGGCGGAATCCGTTTAGTCGGACTGGCAGATCTTCCATTCCTTGTCGCGGAACTGCAGATCGAAGCTGCGCGATGACCGGGTCTGCGGCGCGAACGCCATGAACGAGGTGACGTTGGCCTCGGCGTGCTCGCCATTGACCACAACCTCGTCGATGCTGGCTACCACCGGGTACTGCTTGGCGGCCGCCACCTTCTGATACGTCTGGGACCACTCGGCGTCGGGGTAGCGGACGTAACCGTCGCGGGTTTCGCCGCACGTGATGGTCCGCAGCGCCGCCAGGTTGCCGGTCTGGATGGCGTTGTCATAGTTCTGAATGCTGGTGCGCACCAGCTCTTCTTGTGACGCCTTTGGTGCGCTGGTGCGCGAGATGATGACCGCGGCGAGGACGATCACCGCGGCCAATGCGGCGACGACGAGTACCAGCGCGATCACCCAGCCCCAGCTGCGCTTCTCCTCTTTGCGTGGCGCGATCGTCTCGGGGGTCGCAACCTTGGGGCGGGCCTGGGTCGCCAGCGGTGCGATGAGCTCGGTCTTCGGATCGTCGCCGACGGGCGAGATCATCTCGGTCTTGTTGGCATCAAATCCCGGTGCCGTGTAGCGCGGAACGTCGGGCTTAGCGGGAGCCATCACGACGGTCTGGGCGTCATCGAGCGGGGGAACCGGGCCGGTGTCGGCGGTGTCGGATATCTCCGGGGCGTTCGCGGCGCTATCCGACTGCTCGGCGGAGTCCGCAGACTTGCCGCCCTGTGCGTCGGGCTTGGCCTCGGAATTTCCACCGGTGGGGTTCGCCATGCGTCTCGTTCCTTATCCGTGCTGAGCGCTCTTTTGCGCAGGCGCGATCGACCGCGCCCACCCTATCGCGATCACGGGAGGTGGTACTCGTCAGAATGGGTTCCATGAGTCCAATGCATGATCTGCTGGGTCCCGAGCCGGTGCTGCTACCCGGAGACGTGGACGCCGAATCGGCCCTGCTCAATGGCCAGGATCCCGCCGCGGTGGCGGCGGCGTATCCCTCCGCCTCGATCGCCTGGGCCGAACTGGCCGAGAACGCGTTGGACGGTGACGGCTCTGTGGGCAGCACCGTGACCGCCTACGCCTTCGCCCGCACCGGGTATCACCGCGGTCTGGACCAGTTGCGACGCAACGGGTGGAAGGGCTTCGGTCCGGTGCCGTACTCACATGAGCCCAATCGCGGCTTCCTGCGCGCCGTGGCGGCCCTCGCGCGTGCCGCTCAGTTGATCGGCGAGAACCACGAGTTCGCGCGGTGCTGCGATCTGCTCGACGACTGCGATCCGGCGGCCCGGCCCGCGCTGCTTCGGTCCTAACGTCACTTCCGTCGACACGCCGTGTTACGGCGGCAATGTGCGATACGGACCCGCCACCAGGCGGCGTGTCGACGCGGAGGGACGGCCCAGCTAGAGCAGCTTGCCCCAGAAGCGGAACAGCCAGCCGCCCACGCGCGAGAGATCGGGGTCGACGCCCAATGACGCGACGATCCAGTAGACGGCGTCGAAGAATGCCCTGTTGATCGGCGGCGACATCAGCAGCACGAACAGGATCAGGAATCCGAACGTCTTGGCGTTGCCGAGTGCGCGCTGCGTGTTCGGGCTCAGATGGGGTTCGAGCGCACCGTAGCCGTCCAGGCCCGGCACCGGCAGCAGGTTGAGCACCACCGCCGTCACCTGAAGAAATCCGAGATAGGCCATGGCCGCCCAAAACACGATGTGCTCGCGGTCGGCGAAAAGCGCAGTCGTCCCCAGAATCAGCACCGCGAGTAGGGCATTCGCGCTCGGCCCGGCCACGCTCACCAGGGTGCGCTGCCGATTGCTCATGCCCGCGGTGTGCACGTATACGGCGCCACCAGGAAGCCCGATGCCACCGAGTGCGATGAACACCAGGGGCAGCACGATGGAGAGCACCGGATCGGTGTATTGCAGTGGGTTCAACGTCAGATATCCGCGCGCACCCGTATCGCCGAAACGCCATGCCGTGTAGGCGTGCCCGAACTCGTGCAGACATAGCGACACCACCCAGCCGGCGAACACGAAGACAAATACCCCACCGCGGGCCAGCGGCTCGGTCGAATTGCCGCCGAACCATGCGAGCACCGCCCCGGCGAGGGTGAGTGCGACGAGCGCGAGAAAGACAGGGCTGGGCCGGACCGACTGCTTGACGTTCACGGGCAAAAGCTACCGGACGAGCAACCAGCCCTGTTGGTGCCGATAGAACGTGGACCGGGTGACGGGACGAGGGCCCACGACGCCGTCACGGACGACGACGGCCCCCTCGGAGCCCAGTTGAGCGGCTCGTCCGGTCACCCAGCGACGGGGAACTAGCCGTGCTCGGCCTCGCACCGAGGCCCGCAGGCCCGGCAGCGACTCGATGGGCTCGACATCGACGGCGGCGATGCCCTCGAACAGCAGGGTGTCATCGACGGTGGCCTCGCCGGTGACCCCGACGCCGTCGGTGCTCTGCCATGACGCACGTCCGGCGAGGGCAGTTCCGGTGTCATCCCGGATAAGCGGCACCCGGTGCGCATGGCCCGCGCGGGCCCGTCGTGCCGCACCGATCCCGATCCGATAGATCCGGCGCGTGCGTGAACGGCGGTCCGGCACAAAACCCAGTTCCACGTCCAGTTTTTCTGCGCGCATCAGCCGGGTCAGCACCTGCCCGAGATCGGCGTCCGCGCCGACCACGATGAGCCGCGTCGCACCGTCCGGAAGGGCGTCCACGAGCGCGCGCACGGCGTCGGTATCCGCCAGCTGGTCCACGGGGAGGCCACGCAGAGCACGGGGCAGTCGGCGTACCCCGAACAGCAAAACCCGCGCGGGCGCCGTTTCGGTGCCGCTCGGGGTGTTCACCATGGATCTCCTTCGTCGGTGGCGAATACGTACGGTGCCCTCGCATGCCTGCGCTCTTGCGATACAGTGGCTCACCGGCTGAACAACATTTTGCACGCGCAGCGTCGCGCCGCCTTCGCCCAGCCGGAAGGACAGTGTGTGCTGCCAACAGGGAAGCGCAGAGAACGCACATGCCGGCAATAGTCCTGATCGGCGCCCAATGGGGCGACGAGGGGAAAGGCAAGGCAACCGACCTGCTCGGTGGCTCGGTCCAATGGGTAGTCCGCTACCAAGGCGGTAATAACGCCGGACATACCGTCGTCCTACCCAACGGCGAGAACTTCGCCCTGCATCTCATCCCGTCGGGAATCCTTACCCCGGGGGTGACGAACGTCATCGGCAACGGGGTCGTTGTCGATCCCGGCGTATTGCTCACCGAGCTTGCGGGTCTGGAGCAGCGGGGTATCGATACCTCGGGGCTCATCCTCTCCGCAGATGCGCATCTGTTGATGCCGTATCACGTGGCGATCGACAAGGTGACCGAAAGGTACCTGGGATCCAAGAAGATTGGCACCACTGGTCGCGGTATCGGCCCCTGCTATCAGGACAAGGTGGCGCGCATCGGGATCCGGGTCGCCGATGTTCTCGACGAGGAATCTCTGCGCCAAAAGGTCCATGCCGCACTGGAAATCAAGAACCAGGTGCTGGTCAAGATTTACAACCGCAAGGCCCTCGACCCGGATCAGGTGGTCGACGGTGTGCTGGAGCAGGCCGAGGGATTCAAGCACCGCATCGCCGATGCGCGTCTTGAGCTCAACCAGGCGCTGGAACGTGGTGAGACGGTACTGCTGGAGGGGTCGCAGGGCACCCTGCTCGACGTCGATCACGGCACGTACCCCTTTGTGACGTCCTCGAATCCGACGGCGGGCGGCGCATCCGTGGGCTCCGGTATCGGCCCCACCCAGATCACCACCGTGCTCGGGATTCTCAAGGCGTACACCACGCGGGTGGGCTCGGGCCCGTTCCCCACTGAACTGTTCGACGAGCACGGCGCCTACCTGGCCAAGACCGGCGGCGAGGTAGGCGTCACCACCGGACGCGCCCGGCGCTGCGGCTGGTTCGATGCCGTCATCGCCCGATATGCCACCCGGGTCAATGGCATCACCGACTACTTCCTGACCAAGCTGGATGTGCTGTCGAGCCTGCAGACCGTTCCGATCTGCGTCGGGTACGAGGTGGATGGCAAGCGCACCAACGAGATGCCGATGACGCAGAGTGAGATCTACCGTGCCACACCGGTTTACGAAGAGCTTCCGGGTTGGTGGGAGGACATCTCCGCCGCCCGCGAGTTCGGCGATCTGCCCGCCAAGGCGCAGGACTATGTGCTTCGCCTCGAAGAGCTCGCCGGTGCGCCGATGTCGTGCATCGGCGTCGGGCCGGGCCGGGATCAGACGATCGTGCGGCGGGACATACTCTCGAGGTCATGACCGCCGCCGGGGACAGACTCGCCGCACTGCATGAAGAGATGAATCGGGCGATCCGTGAAATCCGTGGCGGGGGTTTCCCGCAGTACTCGCCGTCCTCAGTGGGGCCGGGGTTCGGGCGCTTCCTGACCGCGGTGCGGCGGCTGCAGGATCTCGCGGTATCCGCCGATATGGACGATCCGCGCTGGGACGAGGCGGCCGATCTCACCGAGAAGCTCGTCGAGCTGATGGACCCGCATGAGGCGCCCGAAGGCGTCGGACCCGCCAACCGAGTCGCCGACGAACCCGCCAACGGGCACCTGCTGCTGCCGCCGTGGTTCATCGACAAGGCAGGCCCGGACGGTATCGAGGCTCACGGCGACTTCCCGCGGTTCTACCTCGGCGGTAACGGCGCCGTGCACGGCGGGATCTTGCCGCTGCTGTTCGATCATCTCTTCGGGATGACGGTGATCATGGCGGGCCGCACCATCAGCCGTACGGCCTTCCTGCACGTCAACTATCGCCAGGTGGTGCCGGTGGGCGTGCCGCTGACGGCGAGCAGCCGCATCGACGAGGTGGATCGCCGCAAGGCCTTCGTCTCCGCGGAGCTCTACGACGCGCAGGGCACGGTGCTGGCCGATGCGAATGGGTTGATGGTGCAGCTGCTGCCCGGCCAGCCGTGAGCGGCTACCGGTCGGCCTGATTCATGGTGGCCTCTTCGAGGTCGAGTCCGCGGAGCACGGTGCGCAGCACCTCGTCATCGATATTGCCCGCGTCGCGTTCGGCGATGAACACCTCGCGCTCCTTCTCGAGCATCTCCAGCCGCAGATTCCGGAATGCCGCCATGGGGCTCTCGCCGGCGTCCTCGTCGCTGCGTCCGAGGCGCTCCCATGCCGCGTTGCGGCGACGGGTGTTCCAGTGCCGCAGAATTTCGGCGGCGCGGCTGCGCACGTTGGTGTCCTCGATGCCGTCATTGTCATCGAGGAGCTCCTCAAGACGGTCCGCGGCCGCACGGGCGGCCTTGTCCTGAGCGGCCGCCTCGGCGAGCGCGTCCTTGCGTTCGTCATCGCTTTGCACGCCGAGCACCCGAATCACCCACGGCAAGGTAAGCCCATGCAACAGAAGGGTTCCCACCACCACGACGAAGGTCAGGAAAACGATGTGCGGATGCCCGGGCAGTGGCTCGCCGGTGATGGTGGTCAGCGGCACCGCGAAGGCCATCGCCAGCGAAACCACGCCACGCATCCCGGCCCACGCCACCACGAAAACTCCACGCGCCGAGGGGCGTTGGCCGGGTGGGCGCATGTACGCGAACGCGAAGACGAACACGATGCGCACCACGATCACCGTGGACAGCACCGAGATCGACGACAGCACGATGGTGGCGAAGGACAGGCCTCGTAGTCCTTCGACGACCTTGGGCAGCTGCAACCCGATGAGCAGGAACGCGAAGGATTCCAGCAGCAGCTGCACGGCCTTCCACACCGCGTCATCCTGGAGCCGGGTGGCGTATCCGGCGTGCACCGAGCGGTGCCCCAGCATGAGCCCGGCGACCACGACGGCGATCACGCCGGAGCCATGAATCTCCTCGGCGAGCAGATACGCGAAGAACGGCACCACCAGGCCGATAGCGCTCTCGGACAGCGGGTCGTCGAGCTTGCAGCGGATGATGTTGACCAATTTTCCGATGACAACCCCGACGAGCACCCCACCGATGGCCGCGAGCGCGAAAATCTTGAGTCCGTCGGCCACGGTGGCGCCGAGCCCGATCGCCGCGGCTATCGCGACCCGATAGGCGGTGAGTGCGGTCGCGTCGTTGAGCAGACTCTCACCGCCCAGCAGCGTCATGATGTTGCGCGGCAGTCCCAGGCGCCGGCCGATGGCGGTGGCCGATACCGCGTCGGGCGGTGCCACGATGGCGCCGAGCACCATCGCACCGGCGAGCGGCAGTTCGGGAACGGCGTAGAACGCCACGAAGCCCACCGCGACGGTGGTGAGCAGCGGGAGCACCACGGCCAGGCTGCTGACCGCCCGCATGTTCTTGCGCAGGTTGACGTAGGAGCTTTCCAGCGCCGTCGTGTACAGCAGCGGCGGCAGGATCACGAACAGCACGAGGTCCGGATCCATCTCGATGGACGGCAGGCCGGGGATGGCAGTGGCTGCCAAACCCGCCACGACCAGCACCAACGGCGTGGGAAGCCCGAATCGCCGGGAAATCGCGGCCAGGACCAGGGCAGCCGTGAGTACCGCCAGCAGGGAAACGTTCACCTTCGTATTCTGTGCAGAGAGCGGTTCTGGCGCCTAAGCGGGCATGTGGAGAGGGCACATATGAAGCGGCTGTTTCGGCGTGGATCTGCCGCGCCCGTGTCGGCACAGCGGCAAGGCCCCTGCCCTGAGCTGGCCGCCGCCACCGGGCAAGGCCCACAACCCCGCACTCCGGGGCAGTGCGAGGACTGCGCGGCACTGGGTGAGCAGGTGTGGGCCCATTTGCGGTTGTGTCTGGAATGCGGCCGGGTCAGCTGCTGTGATTCCAGCCCCCACCAGCACGCCACCGCACATTTTCACGCCTCGGGGCATCCGGTGATGCGTTCACATGAGCCGGGTGAGGATTGGCGCTGGTGTTATGTCCATAGCACTCTCGGTTGAGGATGTGTGGCAATCTGGCACGCTAGGCACGGTTCAATAGGGCTACAGGTCGACCGGAAGGCGTGAAAGGCATCGTGGTGACGCAGGAGGGTTCGCCCCCCAGCGAGCACGGCTCGACGGGTTCCACCGACACCGTTGAGCCCGGGCCCGCCGAGGCGGCGCCGGTGACCGAAGACGCCGTGCGTGCCACCAATGGTGCCAAGTCCGCTAAGGCTGCTAAGGCCGCCAACAGCGTGAAACCCGTCTCCGAGCTGGCCGGCAGCGAGTCCCCGGCACCGAAGGCGCCGGAACCCGTGTCCGTCAACCGCACCACCGTGATGCTGCTGGGGTCGGGTGAATTGGCCAGGGAACTAGCCATCTCCTTCCAGCGCTTGGGTGCTGACGTCATCGTGGTGGACACCGGAGACGGCGGGCCGGCCCATACAGCCGCAGATCGTTCGGTGGTCGCACCGATCGGTGAGGCGGAGAACCTGGTCGCGCTCGTCGAGAAGGAACGGCCCCGATTCGTCGTGCCGCTGGTCGAGACGGCGTCGGGCGAGGCGCTCGACACATTGGCCGAGGGCAGGGTCACCCAGGTGATTCCGACCGCCAAGGCGGTGCGGCTGGCCGGCGATCGCGAGGCGATGCGGCGGATGGCCGCCGAGGAACTCGGCCTGCCCACACCCGCGTATTGGTTCGCGAACTCTGTCGAGGAGTTGCACAAGGTTCTTGAGACTGCGGGTTTCCCGGCGGTGGTGCGTCCGGTGTCGGCCGCCTACGGCCAAGGCCAATCGGTGGTGCTGCGCGACAGTGACGCCGAACCCGCGTGGGATCAGGCCGTCGCGTCGAACATCGGCGGCGGCCAGCGGGTGCTGGTGGAGACCGCGGTGGAGATCGACTACGAGATCACGCTGCTCACGGTGCGGACGGCCGGGGTCGGTGGTGCGACCAGACTGTATTTCTGCGAGCCCATCGCACACCGGCAGAGCGGAACCGATGCGCTGCAGATGTGGCAGCCGCAGCCGCTGAGTCAGGCTGCCCTGGAACTGGCCCGGTCCATTGCCGCCAGGGCGGTCAATGCCCTTGGCGGGCATGGTGTCTACGGTGTCGAACTGTTTGTCCGGGGTGACGAGGTGTACTTCTGCGATGTGAGTGCCCGGCCCTATGACTCCGGGCTGGTGACCGTGCGATCGCAGCGACTGTCCGAGTTCGATATGCACGCGCGCGCGGTGCTGGGTGTGCCGATCGACACCATTCTGGTCTCGCCGGCGGCCGCTGAGGTGGTCTACGGCGACGGCCCCGGTCCGTCGTCGCGGCAGCTCGACGAGGCGCTGCAGATACCGGAGAGCGATCTTCGGATGTTCGGGCATTCAGAGATCCACCGGCGCCGCCGCGTTGGCGTGGCACTGGCGACCGCACCCAACACCGCGCTGGCGCTGAGCCGTGCCCAACAGGTCGCCCGGCATCTGCGGTGACACCCGACGAGCAGGCGGCCGATCACGAGGACACCGGGAGTCCCGCACCATTCATCGCCGGGGCGGCGATCTTTGGAATCGTGGTGATCGGTATCGCGGTATCGGCGTTCTTCCGGACGGGCGACGGCCTTACCGAAGAGGGCAGGGTGGGGCAGTCCGTCGTCGCGCAGAACGACGCGCTGCAGCGGCGTGCGTACGCCGACTATGTGGCGAAGAGCTGCCGGGCCATTGTCACGCCGGAAAAGAATGTGATTGCCGCACAGGACAAATCCGAGGCCTCGCACGGAAACCGGTACGTGGACGACGTCAAGGACGTCAAGATCAGCGGGGACACCGCCACCGCGACGGTGACCTATCACTACATGAAATCCGAGGACAACAAGCTCACCGCGGACGTTTCCTTCGTCAAGGAAGACGGCTCGTGGAGGGTGTGCAGTCAGTACCAATAGACTGGCTCTTCGTGGGCTACGCAGGAGATATCACCCCCGAGGCGGCGTGGGCGCTGCTGAAGGAAAACCCGGAAGCCGTGCTGGTTGATGTGCGCACGTCGGCGGAGTGGAAGTGGGTCGGGGTTCCCGACCTCACCGAACTCGGCCGCGATGTCGTCTACATCGAGTGGGTGCGCTCCAACGGCGAACGCAATGAGCAGTTCCTGGAGGAGCTGGCCGCCGCGGGTGTCACCGGACCCTCCCAGGGGGACAGCCGTCCGGTGGTGTTCCTGTGTCGATCCGGTAACCGGTCGATCGGCTCCGCGGAACTGGCCACCGAGGCGGGAATCGCGCCGTCGTACAACGTGCTTGACGGGTTCGAGGGCAACCTCGACGAGAACGGGCACCGTGGCGGCGTCGGCTGGCGTGCCATCGGTCTGCCATGGCGGCAGTCATGAACCAGACTCCTGAGGGCGTTCCCTCGGTTCGCATTCCCAAGGCGCTGCCCGAGGGCGTGAGCCAGGCGACCATCGGGGTGCGCGGCGGGCTGCTGCGCTCCGAGTTCGAAGAGACCGCCGAGGCGATGTACCTGACCTCCGGGTATGTCTACGAGAGTGCGGCTGCCGCGGAACGCGCCTTCACCGGCGAGGTTGACCGGTATGTGTACTCGCGATACGGCAACCCGACGATCTCCATGTTCGAGGAGCGGCTGCGGCTCATCGAGGGTGCCGAGGCGGCGTTTGCGACAGCAACAGGGATGTCGGCGGTGTTCACCGCACTGGGTGCGCTCTTGGCCGCCGGGGACAGACTTGTCGCTGCGCGCAGTCTCTTCGGTTCCTGTTTCGTGGTGTGCAACGAGATCCTGCCCCGCTGGGGTGTGGAGACCGTGTTCGTCGACGGCGAGGACCTCTCCCAATGGGAGGAGGCGCTGTCCGTTCCCACGCAGGCCGTCTTCTTCGAAACCCCTTCCAACCCCATGCAATCGCTCGTAGACATCGAGGCGGTGTGCAAGCTGGCGCATGCCGCAGGTGCAAAGGTGGTGCTGGACAACGTCTTTGCTACCCCGCTACTGCAACAGGGCATTCCGTTGGGTGCCGATGTGGTGGTCTACTCCGGCACCAAGCACATCGACGGGCAGGGCCGGGTACTCGGTGGCGCCATCCTGGGTGACACCGACTACATCGAGGGCCCCGTCAAGACGCTGATGCGGCACACCGGGCCGGCGCTCAGCCCGTTCAATGCCTGGACGCTCGTGAAAGGGCTTGAAACGCTGGACCTTCGGGTGCGGCATGCCAACGAATCCGCCTTCAAGATCGCGCAGTTCCTGGAACAGCATCCCGCGGTGCGCTGGGTGCGGTACCCGTTCCTGCAGACGCATCCTCAGTACGAACTGGCCAAGCGACAGATGAGCGGCGGCGGCACCGTCGTCACCTTCGAGCTCGACGCCGATGGCGATGCGGGTAAGCAGCGCGCCTTCCAGGTGCTCGACGGGACCTCGCTCATCGACATCTCGAACAACCTGGGCGACTCCAAGTCGCTCATCACCCATCCCGCCACCACGACCCACCGCGCCATGGGTCCGGAGGGGCGTGCGGCGATCGGGCTCTCCGATGGTGTGGTGCGTCTGTCGGTCGGGCTGGAGTCCACCGAGGACCTCATCGCGGACCTGGAACGGGCACTGAGCTAACTCGGGCTAGCTTT
>NZ_MAEV01000038.1:0-25432 GCF_002013385.1 Mycobacterium sp. D16R24
TTTGATCCCGCCGCCCAGTGCCGTCATTCCGGCCAGCAGCGCCACCACCCACACACCCCACGCGGCGGCATCGCCACCGGCCCGATACAAGCCATGCAGGCCTGCGACCGCCGCCACCACCAACACCGCTCCGGCAACCACAGCAGCGACCCGGCGAACGCCGTCACCGGCAGACATCGGCTCGGCGACGGGTTCCTTCTGCGGTTCGCTAGTGTGAGTCAGATCCCGGCATGTCAGTACGCTTCTCGCCTCGGTCACATCACGGTTCACGGAACTCACCGACGGTTCACCTTCCCGACATCCGCAACCATAGAATGCATTGCGACCCAACAATCAGCCCAGCATAAGCTACAAGTCAAGATTGCGTGATAGCCAGCGGCAAACAATGTTCACGGCGTCTTCTTTGGTGTGTGAGGTACCAAGATCCAATCGGGCATGACCAGCGGACACTTACGCAGTCGGGGTTGCGAGAATGCCATTCGGCGAGCTGCCCTCGGGGCAGCCAGGCGCTAAGCGCCGATGGCGCGTTGCCGGTTTCGGTTGGCGTGGCTAGCATCAGCCCATGTCCGATGGGGTGTTGGGGTATCGCCCGAAGAGTTAGCGCGGGTCTCGCGATTGATCGCGTCCACGGCTGCCAGTTTGTCTGCCGAGCTGGGCTCTTTGGATTCCGAAGTGTCGGAGTTTGTGGGTTCTGGGTGGCATGGCGGGTCGGCGTCGGCGTTCGCGCAGCAGTGGGGCAAGTTCTGCGAAGGCGCGAAGCTGGTCAACCAGGGCTTGTCTCAGATGTCGTCGTTGCTGGTCGGCAACAAGGAAGCATTCGAGAACCGGGAAGCGGCCAACACCGCCAACGTCAACGCAGCGAGCGCGTGAAGGGGTCGGGCCATGTCGGGTCAATACGGTGTGGATACCGACGAACTGAAACGGCTCACCGAGCGCATGGCCGAAGTTGAGGCCCGCGCCGAAGCCGCTATCGCCGCCATGAATTCCGAAGTGGACGGGCTGCACGCCACGTTCGCCGGCCAAGCCGCGACCGCGCCACCACATGCCCCACCCCGGCGGCGCGCGCCAACTCCAGCACGTCCACGGCCGTGGACCGCAGCGGCGCCAAATACATCCGTTCGACGTCGTCGAACACCCCCGCAATGCTCTCGGGCTTGCCCAGATATCCGAGGACAGGCGTCACCCCGTCCGGCAGTGCCGCCTTCACCGGCGAGGTGGTCAAGGCTCGAATATCGCCGACATCCAAGGCAACGAGATGATCCACGACCTTCCGGCCGATGTTTCCGGTGGCGCCAGTGACGAGAACGGTCACGCCCAGCAAGCTACCGGGCATGACCGACAGTCTCGCGCTCGTGAAGCTCGTAGGTTCAGGGCACAACGGCAGTGCACCCTAAGCTGCCACGCATGGAACTGAGCCGGATCGCCCCGCGATGACGTCATCACCCGCGGAGCCGCTGCAGCACATGACGGGCGCAGATGTCAGCCCCCGCAGAGTGTTTATGGCCAGCGCCGTCGGCTCGGCCATCGAGTTCTACGACTTCTATATCTATGGCACAGCGGCCGCGCTCGTCTTCCCGGCCGTCTTCTTCCCGAATCTCAGCCACTCTCTGGCGCTCTTCGCGTCCATCGCCACCTTCAGCACCGCATTTCTGGCACGGCCGGTTGGCGCCGCCCTGTTCGGCCACTACGGAGATCGCTTCAGCCGCAAGGGCACCCTGGTGGTCACCCTCATCACGATGGGACTCGCCACCATGGCGGTCGGCTTGGTGCCCGGTGCCGCCTCGATCGGGGCGGCCGCACCGACAGCCATTGTCTTGCTGCGACTCGTGCAAGGCATTGCGGTCGGCGGCGAATGGAGCGGGGCGGCACTGCTCTCCTCCGAGTACTCGCCAAGCGGCGTGCGCGGTCGTGCCGCGACCGCCGTACCCATCGGGAGCTCAACCGGGCTACTGCTCAGCAGCCTGGTCTTCCTCATCGTCAGCGTCACGGTCGGGGAAGACAGCCCGGCATTCCTGTCGTGGGGATGGCGAGTTCCCTTCATCGCCAGCGGGCTCCTAGTTGCGGTCGGTCTGTACATCCGGCTCCACATCGCCGAGACACCAGAGTTCACCCAGGCGAAAGCTCAGGACAAGCTGGTGAAATCGCCTCTGCGGCATGTGATGACGGAGAGCCCTCGCACCCTGGTACTGACCTGCGGGACGATGCTGATCATCTTCACGCTGTCCTTCATGACCAACACCTACTTCCCCGGATTCGCGAGATCGGAGTTGCACTTCTCCCGTGCGGCCATACTCACCGCCGGCGTGCTCGGGGCCGTGGTCCTCATGGTGTCGGCTGCTGCGGGCGGAATCCTCAGCGACCGGCTGGGCCGGCGCCGGGTGATCTTGACCAGCATGGCGCTCATACTCCCGTGGACGCTCCTGGTCACTCCCCTGTTGGCCAGTGGTCCATTCTGGACCTACCTGACAGCGATGGTGCTCACCTATGTGCTGTTCGGGCTCGCCTTCGGACCAATGGCGAGCTTCCTTCCGGAGTCCTATCCCGTGGGTACCCGCTACAGCGGCACCGGCGTGGCGTTCAACGTGGCCGGCGTGTTCGGAGGCGCCATCCCGCCATTGATCGCCGGCCCGCTGCAAAGCACTCTGGGCAGCTGGGCCGTCGGCCTGATGCTGCTGGTGATTTGCGCCATCAGCGTCGCCTCGGTCTCCGCCATGAAAGAAACGTGGGCCGGATCAACAAGCCAGTAACGTGAACGGTCATGCCCGGCACGGATACCGGGCATGACCGTCACTCGAGCGTGAGAAATCAGCTGTCAGAATCGGCTGTCAACGCATCCAATGCCTTGGTCAGCTCGGCAACCGTCTCGGCGTGCTCACGCGGGTGCTTACCATCGAAGGCCGAGGAGGCCACCGCGAGCTTGACGTCCTCAAGCACGTTCGCCGTCGCAATCCCGGCCGCCTTGCGGGTCTCGTCGATCGCCCAGATACCGCCGTAGCGGCCCGCCGAGGTCCCAATCACGACGGTCGGCTTGCCCTTAAAGACGCTAGAACCGAAGGGGCGCGACAACCAGTCGATCGCATTCTTCAGCGAGCTCGAGATAGTGCCGTTGTTCTCGGGGCTGACCAACAGCACCGCATCGGCGCCAGCGACAGCCACACGCAGGGCCTCGGCGGCGGCAGGGGCGCCACTG
Organism: Mycobacterium sp. D16R24; assembly: GCF_002013385.1. Classification (NCBI taxonomy): domain Bacteria; kingdom Bacillati; phylum Actinomycetota; class Actinomycetes; order Mycobacteriales; family Mycobacteriaceae; genus Mycobacterium; species Mycobacterium sp. D16R24. The sequence goes on from NZ_MAEV01000038.1 coordinate 3,191, forward strand.
TCACCGTCGATGTCCTCGTTGTAGTGGGGAAGATCCCCCAGCCCCTCATAAATGCTCACACGCACACCGGCCGGCGCGTTCTCTGCGGCGGCCTCCGCCAGCTGCCGATTGAGCGATGCCTTACGCAGGCTTCCGACAATTGCCAGCACGTTCTTCTCTGCCATTTTCTCGGCCATGGGGAACACCTTTCATCAGAACGGCACGTTTGTCGCACCTACATCCTGTGTCTCTGTCACGTTCTATAATACGGACTGCGGTCCGCATATTTCCCCGGCGCTAGTATCGAGGTGTTATGCCTGGTCAAGAAATACCCCTGCTTTCTGTCGACCTTGCGCAGAATCCCACCCGGGAACGTGCCGTCGCCACCCGCAACCGCGTTCGCCTCTTGGAAGCCGCACGACAGATTCTCGACGAAGTCGGTCCGGACAACATGTCCATGGATGCCGTCGCCAACGCGGCAGGCGTAGGCAAGGGAACCCTCTTCCGCCGATTCGGCAGCCGCACCGGACTGCTGCTGGCACTGCTGGACCACGAAGAGCACATCGAGCAGCAGGCATTCATGTTCGGGCCGGCGCCCCTGGGTCCCGACGCACCTCCGCTGACCCGGCTCATCGCGTTCGGACGGGCCCGACTCGCCTTCCTCGAACGGCACCTCGACCTCGCACGCGCCATCACCACCGATACCGACGCGTGGTACACCTCACCGCCCACCATGCTTGTCCGCGCACACATTCGGATGCTGCTGGCCCAGCTCGAATGCACCGGAGACCTCGACGCCCAGACCCACGCCCTGATGTCAATCATCGATCCCGGCTACGTGCACTTCGCCACCAACGCCAACGGCCAGACGCTGACTGGGCTCGGCGACGCGTGGGAGGACCTAGTGTGCAAGGTGTGCGCACGCTGACCGAGCGTTCTACAGTCGGGCAATGAGCACCCTTCGCGAAGAGATCCGGTCCGCCCTCGACGTCTCCCCCACGATCGATCCGGCCGCCGAGGTGTCGCGACGGGTGGGATTCCTCAAGGACTACCTAAGGGACAGCGGGACAGCGGGATTCGTGCTCGGCATCTCCGGCGGGCAGGACAGCGCCCTAGCCGGGCGGCTGTGCCAGTTGGCGGCGCAGGAGTCACGCCTGGAAGGGGTTCAGGCAGAGTTCATCGCCGTGCGCCTGCCCTACGGGGTGCAGGCCGACGAGCACGATGCCCAAGTTGCCCTTAGGTTTATCGACCCCGACCGCTCCATTGTCATCAATGTCAAGGACGCCTCTGACGCTGTTTCCAGCGCGATCGCCGACGCCCTGGGCGAGACGCCATCCGACTTCGTGCGCGGCAACATCAAGGCCCGCGAACGCATGGTCGCCCAGTACGCCGTCGCCGGTCAGCACCGGCACCTTGTAGTCGGCACCGACCATGCCGCCGAGGCCGTCACGGGATTCTTCACCAAGTTCGGCGATGGCGGCGTCGACGTCACCCCGCTCACCGGACTCACCAAACGCCAAGGTGCACAAATCCTTTCCCACCTCGGCGCTCCGGAGAGCATCTCAAACAAGGTGCCCACCGCCGACCTGGAAGATCACCGGCCCGCGCTCCCCGACGAGGTCACACTCGGCGTCACGTACGCACAGATCGACGACTACCTGGAGGGCAAGGCGGTCACCGTCGAGGCCGCCGACCGCATCGAACGGTGGTACCTGCAGACCCGGCACAAGCGGGCCGTGCCGGTCACCCCGTTCGACGGCTGGTGGCGCTAAGAATCCGTCGACGGAGGATTCATCCCGGACTTCTGAAATCCGGGACGCAGTGCATTGGTGAAGGCGTGATTGACGAGCCGCATCGCGACGCTATAAGGCCACCACAGCGTGCGCTTGAACAGATAGAGCGCACGGATGTCGACCCCCGTGTAGACGAGGTAACGGTTGTGCCGGATCCCGTGCAGGATCCGGTCGGCCACCTTCTCGGGCGAGGTGGCATGCCCCACGAACCGGTTCACCCACTTACTGACGTCGGGGTTGTCGCGGTCGACGCCGGCGATGTCGACGGTGCGCACCAGCGGAGTGTTGACGGCGCCCGGCACCACCACGGTGACGCCGATCTTGTAACGAGCCAGATCGAAGCGCAGCACCTCTGAGACGCCACGCAGCCCATACTTGCTGGCGCTGTAGGCGGCATGCCATGGCAGGGCCACCAACCCCGCCGCCGACGACACGTTCACGATCTGACCACCGTTACGCGCCTTGATCATCGCGGGCACAAGACTCTCGATGACGTGGATGGGCCCCATCAGGTTGATATCGACCACCGAGCGCCACTGCTGATGAGAAAGCCTGTCCACGGATCCCCATACGGATATCCCCGCGATATTGAGCAGGACATCCATGCTCGGATGTGTCTCCAAGATGTCGGCCGCGAAGGCGGCCACCGCGTCATAGTCGGAGATATCGAGCGCCCGGTAGGCACTGACCTTCCCTCCGGCGGCCGTGATCTCCTCGACCACGGACTCAAGTCCGTCCGCGGCGCGATCGGTCAAAAACAGCTCGGCGCCCTCGCGCCCCAGACGCAGCGCGGTGGCCCGTCCGATCCCGCTGGCGGCCCCGGTGACGAAGCATCGCTTACCGGTGAAGTCGTATGCCATTACTGAACCGTACCGGCCGTCATTCTTAAATTTCTGCGCGGTCCAATAGCAAACGGTACCTTTGGAATATGACGATTGATAGCATGCAATCTCGCCGCGGTTGGTTACCTTGGGCAACTACAATTGCAGTAGTGCTGATAGCCGCCACGGCATGCGCGGGCGGAACCTCCGCCCGCCTTTCGCGAGGCGCAGAGGACGCCCCCGCCGCCACCTACACCCAGGCCACCGGAGCCCCCACCTATACCCACGCCCCCGCGGCCCCCATGCGCGACGCCATGCAACAGGCCCCGCAGCACGGGCCGCCGATCGAGGCCAAACGCGACATCGTCAAGACCGGGACGATGACCATCACCGTCTCCAGTCCCTCCGAGGCCGCCGACAAAGCGGCCGGCCTCGCCGAATCGGCCAACGGCCGGGTGGAGAGCCGTTCGGAGGACGCCGGATCGGGATCGGCCCGCGCACACACCTCGATCGTGCTGCGTGTCCCCGCCGCCAAGCTCGACGGCGTTCTTCGTGAACTCAAGGAGCTGGGCAAGGTCAAGTCCGCCGACACCAAGAGCGATGACGTGACTGCGCAGCGGGTCGACCTGGATGCCAGAATCGCGGCGCTCCAGACCTCCGTCGACAGGCTCCTGGGGATCATGCGCGATTCCAAGGACACCGAGGCCTTGATCCAGGCTGAAACAGAGTTGTCCAAGCGTCAAGCCGACCTCGATAGCCTGCGAGCACAACGCAATCAGCTCGGAGAACAAGTCGCCTACAGCTCGGTCACCGTCACGTTCCTCGCCGAAGAAGTGGGCCTGCCACCGACACCGCCCAAGTACCAAGGGTTCTTCGGACAGATCGAGCGTGGCTGGGATGGGCTCGTCGCGGCTGGCAACAACGTGCTGCTGCTGTTCGGACTGCTACTCCCCTGGCTCGGCGCGTTCGCAGTCCTCGGCGGAATCGGTTACGGCGTTCGCCGGGCGGTGCGGCAGCGCCGATCCGAGGCGACGCAGCTATCGACCCAAAAGGCTGACACGCCATAGGATCTCGATAACCCCAAGCGCCCGAGCGGGATCGGTGTCACGCCCGACGAATGAGCTATCGCCCGACACGGTCGACGCGGTCAACGCCACCAGTGACCGCACCAAAGCCGGCAGATCGTCTGAGATCGGCTGGGCGCCGCGTTCATTCACTTCGATCTCGGCGATCTTGAGGATCTTCTCGATCACAACGTCCGTGAGGTCGTCGAGCAGACCGGCGATTGTCGGATCGGTGATCCGCGCTTCCTGACACGCTTTCATCAACGGGTCGTTATGCGCGAAGGAGGCCGCTGCACTGCCCACCATGCGGTTGGCGAACTGTTCGGGAGTCTCCTCCTCGCCACGCGGCGCGAAGTAGTGCGTGAGTTCGTCGAGCTCCGCGAAGGCGTCGCCAACCATCTGCGCAAGCACCGAGTACTTGCTGTCGAAGTAGAAGTAGAACCCTGATCGGCCGACGCCGGCTCGCTCACTGATCGCACTGACGGACAGCTCGGCAAAACTGTGGTTTTCCGCGATCAGCTCGGCAACAGCCGTCATGATCGCGTCGCGCTGACGATCACCACGGGTCTGCGTGCCACTGCGCGCTGGACTGACCACCTGCACAGTTTGCACTGAAACACCGCACGAACAGAACTTGACACCCGTCAAGTTCTGCGGCGAAGATGATCTAGAGCACACCGAAGTGCTAGTCGCGAGCGAAGGAGCCACGCCCAATGGCGACGATCAGCAGCACCGATTACCTCATCGACCAGGCCAAACGACGTCTTCCCACCATGAACACCCTTCCTGGTATGGGATACATCGAGAACTACCTCAACAATCGCGACTGGCCACTGACCGAACTGGCGCCGCCGCCACCCGGAAGCGGTTTGAAGCCCGTGATGGGTGACCAGGGCCTGCCGCTGCTCGGGCACATGATCGAGATGTTCCGCGGCGGAATCGACTGGGTGCTCAACATGTATCAGGAGCGCGGCCCGGTGAGCTGGTCACAGACCCCCATCGGCAAGATCGTCGCCGCGCTGGGCCCCGACGCCACCCAGGCTGTGTTCAGCAATGCGAACAAGGACTTCTCGCAGCAGGGCTGGGTCCCCGTCATCGGCCCCTTCTTCAGCCGGGGACTGATGCTGCTGGACTTCCAGGAGCACCGCGAGCACCGTCTGATCATGCAGCAGGCGTTCCTGCGCAGCCGCCTGGCCGGCTATGTGGAGCAGATCGATTCGGTGGCAACCGAGATCGTCGCCCAGTGGCCCACCAACGACAGCCGGTTCCTGTTCTACCCGGCCATCAAGGAGCTGACCCTGGACGTGGCCTCGGTGGTGTTCATGGGCAATGAGCCACATGCCCAACACGAGCGGCTCGACAAGGTCAACAAGGCGTTCGTCGCGACCACCCGCGCCGGTGGCGCCATCTTCCGCTTCGGCGTGCCGCCTTTCAAATGGTGGCAGGGACTACAGGGGCGCAAGCTGCTCGAGGAGTACTTTGCCGAACGGGTCGGTATTGCCCGCCGCAAGGAATCGGGTGCCGACATGTTGACGGCGTTGTGCCACGCCGAGACCGACGAGGGCGACGCATTCACCGATACCGACATCGTCAATCACATGATTTTCCTGATGATGGCCGCGCACGACACCACCACGTCGACCACCACGACGATGGCCTACTACCTGGCCGCGAATCCCGAATGGCAAGAACGGGTTCGGGAGGAGTCGGACCGTCTCGGTGACGGCCCGCTGGACATCGACGCGCTCGAGAAGCTGGAAAGTCTCGATCTGGTGATGAATGAGGCGCTGCGCCTCGTCACGCCGCTGCCCTTCAATATCCGCTCCGCGGTGCGCGATACCGATCTGCTCGGGTTCCATATCCCGGCCGGAACGATGATCAACATCTGGCCCGGTATGAACCACCGGCTACCCGAATTGTGGACGGAACCGGACAAGTTCGATCCCGACCGTTTCGCAGAACCGCGAAACGAGCACAAACGCCACCGGTATGCGTTCTCGCCATTCGGCGGGGGTGCGCACAAGTGCATCGGCATGGTGTTCGGCCAGCTGGAGATCAAAGCGGTCATGCACCGACTGTTGCGGCAGTACCGGTTTGAGCTGACTCATCCCAGCTACGAGGCGAAGTGGGACTACGCCGGCATGCCGCTGCCGATCGACGGCATGCCCATTGTCCTGCGCCCCTTGCACTGAGCACACGGGGGCTAGCAGCCCAGACGGTTGGCGCAGGCGGTGACCGCCTTGAGCGATGAGGTCGTGGCATCGTGCGCGCGGCCCATCGCCCAGGCGGTGCCGGTGCCGTTGGTGCCGCGCACAAAGGTGCACGTCTGATCGCCGTCGCGCAGCTGATGGAAGCTGAGTGTTTCCATTTGTATCCCCCGCTCGGACAGCATGGCGGTCAGCGCTGCCATGGGTCCGCACGCGGCGGCCGTCGACGATTCGATGCACTCACCGATCGCGAGCGTGGCCTGGTAGATCCCGTCGGCCTCGGACCACTGGCCCAGCCTCAGGGAACCCCCGCTGCGCTCGTACGTCTGACAGAACGAGGCCCAGGACATGTCACCGGCCTCTTCGCGCAAACCGCGCGGCAGTGGGACGCCGAAGCGGTCCATGAACGGATCGATCTGCGGGAGAATTGTTGTTGAGGAATGCATGTGCCGGTCTTTCATCTGATGTGGAAAGTGACCGACAGGTAGTAGCTTCGACCCACAGCGAGGGGTCGGTCTGGATCAGACCCCGCTGCGGGTTGCTACTACGAGTTGACCGGAGAAGTACAGCACGAGAACCAACACTAGATGCGGCGTCTGGTTAGCGCAAATACTTTCCCAGGACCAGCATCGATCGCTCATGGTCGGGATCCGGCGGATCGTCGACGAGAGCGTGCAGGCGCTCGGTGATGCTGTCGCCGTCCAGGTGCGTGCCGATGAGCACGAAATTAGCCCCCTTCGGCAGCCCTGTCCGCTTGGGCGCCTTGTCGATGGTGATGTGATCGCCCACGGTATGCACCGCGAGTGTCTTGTCACCGAACCGCGCCACGCCCTTGATCCGGTACACACCGGCAGGCTGACTGTCCAGGAATTCGATGAGGCGCCGGGGATGCAGAGCGTGCTCGGTCGCGAACTCGACCGTCTCGTAGTGGTGATGCGCATGCTGATGGTGGCTGTGATCCTCACGGATGAGGTCCTCGAGCGAGAGCTGACCTATCGGCGCCGGGCGCTCCTTCTTGTCGAACAGCAGCCGGGGGTCGACGTCGGCGCCGGTGGTCTCCACGATCGACGCGCGCGGGTTGCGTTCCTTGACGACAGCGCGCAGGTGGGTCCGATCCGCGGCGTCGGCCAGATCAATCTTGTTGAGAACCACCAGATCCGCCAGGGACAGATGCTCGGCGATCTCCGGATGCCGGGCCGCGACGTCCTCGTACTGCGCGGTGTCGACGACTGTGACCAGTCCCCCGTAACCGATCCGGTTGTCCTCGGCTGCCGCCGCCAGCACCATGCGCACCAGCGGCAACGGCTCAGCCAGCCCGCTCGCCTCGATGACAATGGCGTCGATATCGCGGCCGGCGAGAGCGGTCAGCATGCCACCGAGTTCATCGTCGTCAGCGGTGCAGCACAGGCATCCGTTGGACATCGTCATGGTCGAGTCAACCTGACCGGCGACCAGCATGGCGTCGATATTGATGGCCCCGAAGTCGTTGACTACTACACCGATTCGCACACCCAAGATGTTGCGCAACAAGTTATTCAGCAGCGTCGTCTTACCGGCACCCAGGAAACCGGAGACGATGGTGACCGGGATCAAGCTGGGTCCTCGACACTTCTCCGCACGCCACCAGTGTAGGTAAGGCCGACGACTAGTTGATGGTGGAGATGATGCCGCCGTTGACGAAGATGGTCTGGGCGGTCGTCCACCCCGATTCCGGAAGAACCAGCAGCCTTGCCACGGGCAGAATGTCGTCGCCGCGACCGATCTTGCCGTTGATGCTCATCGACTCCAACCAGGCGATGTTGTCATCGGACTCCGCCGGATAGAAGAAGCTCGTTTGCAGCGGCCCAGGCGCGATGCAGTTGACCGTTATTCCGCGGCCGCCAAGCTCTTTGGCGAGCGCCTTGGTGAAATGCTCGACAGGGGCCTTGGATCCGGCATAGGCACTATAGGTGGGTGCCAGCGCCCCCACCATGGTGGTGACGAAGCTCAGGATCCGGCCATCGTCGGCCATCCGGCGCGCAGCCTCACGCATCATGAAGAACACCGTCTTGGCGTTGGCGTTGAACACGCCGTCATATTCGTCTTCGGTGATATCCGCCAAAGGTTTCCGCACGATCATGCCCGCGGTGTTGATCAGGATGTCCCAGCGCCCGAATGCCGCAAAGGTGGCGTCGGCGAGCTTGGTGCAGTTCTCGGGAACCGCCAGGTCGGCCTGAAAGCTGACCGCCTCCCCGCCGGCCTCCTCAATCTGCCGAACCACCTCGGCCGCCTTCTCCGCCTTGCTGTCGCTGCGGTAGTGCACCACGATCCGGGCGCCATCATGGGCCAGCGTCCGGGCAAGTGCCGCACCCATGTTCGCCGATGCCCCGGTGATCACGGCCACCTTCCCCGCCAGCGGCCATTCCTGCGGACGATACGGTTGGACCGGATCGATTGCCCCGGGGATCTCGACCATGTCCACTCCTCTAGATGTCAGCCAGCAAAGACCGAGCGTAACGAGATATCTGGGTTCCGGCCAACAAGAGATTGTTGACAGCTAACAAGCACCTGTTGTGAGAACTCCCCCGAGCGGGAATGTCCGCACTACCGTCACAGTTATCGGTCGTGGGCTTACGAGAGGAACACACCATGCCGCAGAAAGTCGTCATCGCCGGTGGCCACGGGCAGATCGCCGCACACCTGATCCGTCTGCTCGCGGCGCGTGGCGACGACGCCGTCGCCCTGATTCGCAATCCCGACCATGCGGACGATGTTCAGGCATGGGGCGGGCAGCCACTGGTTCTCGACCTGGAATCGTCCGACGTGAGAACGGTCGCCGGCGCCCTGGAGGGGGCCGATGCCGCTGTCTTCGCGGCGGGAGCAGGACCGGGCAGCGGTCCGGCGCGCAAGGACACCGTGGACCGTGCCGCCGCCGTCCTGCTTGCCGACGCCGCGGAACAGGCGCAGGTACGCCGGTTCATTCAGATCAGTGCTTTCGGCGCCGGCGAGCCCGTACCAACGGAGGGGGACGAGTCGTGGATCGCCTACCTGATCGCCAAAACGGCCGCCGAAGAGGACCTGCGCGCTCGCGGCGGCCTGGATTGGACCATCCTGCGTTCCGGCCTGCTCACCGACCAGAATCCGACCGGTTCGGTTGCCTTGTCGGCCAGCAGGATTGAACGGGGATCTGTTCCCCGTGCCGATGTCGCGGCAGTGACTGCCGAGCTACTCACCGCGCCGAACACGGTGCACGACATCCTGTTCCTCACCGAGGGCGCCACCCCGATCACCAGCGCGGTACGCGCGCTCTAGAGCAGAGCGAAGAGGCGATCGAGCGCGCGTAGCTGCTCATCGAATGGGGTGTCGAGCTTGACCAGCAGCGTCGAGATCCCGGCGGCGCGATAGCGTTCCAGCCGCTCACTGATCATCTCGTCGGTTCCGACGAGGTTGGTGAGGCGCCCTAGATCGTCGGGCACGGCCTCGCGGGCGGCGTCACGATCTCCTGCGCGCCACAAGGATTCCACCGTGCCGACACCATCGCCGTAGCCAAGTCGGGTGAACGCCTCGTTGTAAAAATTTCGCCCAGAGGCCCCCATGGCACCAATGGTGAACGCGTATCCAGCGGCATGACGCCTGGTTGTGGCAGCGGCATCGGTTGCGGTGTCAGCGAATTCGAGAGCAACGGGTGCCACCAGGTCAATGTCCTCCAGCTCCCGTCCGGCGGCTAAGGCCGCGTCACGGATGGGGCCGAGGAACACTTCGGCCAGCTCAGGGATGAAGGAGTTGCCCAGCCAGCCGTCGGCAAGCTCACCGGTGAGTGCCAGATTCGCCGGACCCATGGCAGCGACGTAGATGGGCACATTTTGCGGCGCCACCATGGGCCGCAAGGGTTTTCCTGCGCTCCCCGGCAGCGGCAGCGTGTATACCTCGCCCTCGTACTGGAGCCGCTCCCCACGTGCCACCATCCGAACGATGTCGATAGTCTCCCGCGTGGTCCGCACCGGCTTACTGAAGCGCACGCCATGCCACCCCTCCATCACCTGCGGTCCGGAGGCTCCTACACCCAGGATGAAGCGTCCGCCGGAGAGCTGTTGAATGCTCAGCGCCGACGTCGCCAGCATTGCCGGCGATCGCGACCCCAGCTGAACCACGAAGGTTCCCAGCCCAATGGTCTCGGTGTGGGCGGCCAGGTAGGCAAGACCCGTGAGGGCGTCATACCCCCACACCTCGGGCACCCAGAGCGAGGCGACACCCAGCCGCTCCGCGCGGCGCGCGAAGTCGGCGGCGCCAGGCAACCTCGGCTCGATCGTCACACCAATACGCATCCGGCCCTCCATCACCTCAGTAGGATCAGCCTATGCGATACCGCGACTGCCCCACTATCGAAGTGTCCCAACGGATGTCGGGGACTGTGACGGAAGCCTGGGCCCTCGTCACCGATATTGCCTTCCCCACCTACTGCACGGGCGAGCTGATCAACGTCCAGTGGCTGGACGGCGCCGACAAGGTTGCGGTCGGCGCGCGATTCAAGGGCACCAACGGCGGAGACGGCAGCCAGTGGGACACGGTATCGGTGATCACCGAGGTCGAGCCCGAGTCTCGCTGGGTGTGGAATGTGCTCTCCGAGGGCGGCACCTATGCGGCGAGTTGGGGTTTCGAGGTAGAGCCGGCGAGCGACGGAGTGATCGTCCGGCAATGGGGCCGGCTCGGTCCCGGCCCGTCGGGACTGACACCGGCCATCGAGGCCATGCCCGACAAGGAAGCACGCATCGTGTCACGCCGCCTGCAGGACTGGCGCGTAGGCATGGAGGCCAACCTCCAGGAGATCGCCGAGCGCTTGTCGCGCTAGCCGGTCAGATTCTCGGGCTCGGTCCAGCCGATGAGCTCGTCGCGGGCGCGGGCCACACGGGACCGGATAGTGCCGATCGCGCAGCCGCACACGTCCGCCGTCTCCGCGTAGGACAAGCCGACAACCTGGGTCAGCACCAGTGCCTCGCGCCGATCATCGTCGAGCGCGGCCAGAAGTGCCTTGAGCTCTACCAACTCCTCGAACCGGTGTGTCGGACGCCGCAGCGAGGCTTCTTCCAGATCGGCCCCGTGCGCGATACGCGGCCGGGACTTCAGGTGGCGGATGTGGTCGGCCACCACGCGGCGGGCGATCGACAGCAGCCAGGTGCGGACCGTCGAACGTCCGGCGAAGCGCGGGAGCGCACCGAGGGCCCTCAGGTAGGTCTCCTGGGTGAGGTCGTCAGCGACACCGGTATCGGCCAGGTAGGCGACGAATCGCCATACATCGGATTGGGTCGCCTTCACCAGAGATTCGAGGGCGGATTTGTCGCCACGACCGGCGGACAGCGCAATCTCAAGCAGCTGCTCGTCGTCGGTGCCGGTGGCCACAACTCCTACTCTATGTCGTAGACCTTCGGAGGTGAACAGCGGGAACTCTTTAGCCGGTTCATCCGACCAATATCCCGTGACATATACCGAGGATCGGCCCGAGGCTCGTGAGTCCCAGCCCGACACCGTGTGGGGGCGACTCGCACCGATCGTACTGCGTCTGCACTTCTATGCGGGGCTCCTCGTCGGGCCATTCCTCCTGGTCGCAGCGCTGACCGGGCTCGCCTATGCCCTGGTCGGGCAGGTCGATGCCGCCGTCTACCGGCACGAGCTCAAGATCGATTCCGTCGGATCCCAGCAGTTGCCGATGTCGCAACAGGTGGCGGCGGCGACGGCGGCACAGCCGGCAGGCACGGTGACGTCCATCCGCCCGCCAGCGCTCCCCGACGACACGACGCGGATCATCTTCGCGACCGACGACGTTCCCGCCGATTACTCGCGCACGGTGTTCGTCGACCCCTACAACGGGGAGATCCGCGGAACGTTGACCACGTACGGCGAGTGGCTGCCGGTGCGCGCCTGGTTCGACGAGCTTCACCGGAACTTGCATCTAGACGACTTCGGGCGCAACTACAGCGAGCTGGCCGCCAGCTGGTTGTGGGTGGTCGCGCTCGGCGGACTGTTCCTGTGGATCGGCTATCGCCGCCGCACCGGGCGGCCGAGTAGGATCGCCGTCCCCGATCGCGATGCCAGCCCACGCCGCCGCAGATTGACCTGGCATGGCGCCGTCGGTGTCTGGATAGTCGTTGGGCTGCTGGCGCTTTCGGTGACCGGGCTCACCTGGTCACGGTATGCCGGCACCAACATCGGCAACATCACCCAGGCGATCCGGCCGGCGCTGTCCACAGAACTCGACCCGGCAGCGGCCAAGCCGATGACCGGCCACGAACACCACGGCGCCGCCCCCACCTCGACAGGGGACCCGCTCGCCGGCGTCAACACGGTGCTGCAGACGGTGCACGAAGCCGGGCTGCGCGGCCCGCTGTGGATGACCCCACCTCCGGAGACCAACACGGCCTGGCTGGTGTCGGAGCGCAAGCGCAGCATCCCGACGTACCTTGACGCCGTCACGGTGAATCCGTCCAACGGGGAGATCACCGGGCGCAGCAATTTCTCCGACTGGTCACTGCTGCAGAAGTCAACCGAATGGGCGATCGACGGCCATATGGGCATCCTGTTCGGAATCCCGAACCAGATACTGGTGGCGCTCATCGTGATTGGGCTCATCACCGTCATCACGCGTGGCTACCTGATGTGGTGGCGCAGGCGCCCGACCAAGGGTGGGCGCTGGCCGGCGCCGCCGCGACGCGGTGGTCTGCTGGCCCTCAAGCCGCTGGAGCTGATAGCACTGGCCGTGGTGGTCATCGGGATTGGTTGGTTCACACCGCTGCTGGGAATCTCGCTGGGGGTGTTCCTCGCCATCGACCTCATATGGGGGCTCGTGGCTGGCCGCCGGGCCGGGGTATCAGGCGGCTGAGTTATCCGCGGAGCGCAGATGCCGCTCCCCCGGAGCCACTTCATCGAGGAACACGGCACGGTGCTGATTGGGCGGAGTACGTCCCGCGCGGTAGTCACGCAGGACCAGTAGCGCGAAGATTAATCCGAGTAGCACCGGCGAGTGACTGACGATGCGCGCCAAGGTGACCTGATCATTGACGGCGTCGTTAATGACGTATCCGGTGAGCACGAGCGCGAATGCGCCCAGCACCGTTGCCATGCCGGCCGCCGCGGCGGGACGGACACCGGCGATCACCATCGCGACTCCAAGGGCCACCACCCACGCGGTGGATTCATTCATGAGGTGCGCGCCGGTCATCGCGCCGTGGTGATGCGAGGACACCATTCCGAAGTCGATTCCGGCGACCTGCATGCCGGCCACCCCCAGCTGGAGCAGCCCGATGAGCACCAGTGCACACCGGTTGATGTTGTGACGGGCCCAGTGCGCGTAGCGGGCCGTACGGGTCAGGGGTTCGACGGCCGCGGCAGCCAGGATCTGTCCGGCCAGGTCGTGGGTCGGAGCCGAACGCGCGTAGGCGAACTGACGGTCCAGCCCCCGGGCCCGCCCCAGCCATTCCCGACAGGAAGCGCAGGAGAGCACATGCTCATCCAGACGCTTGCGCGCGACGCTCGCCTGCTCACCGTCGACCCACGCCGACAGCTGCTCGCGCACTTCCTGACAGTTCACCCCTCCATCGTCGCCTATCCCGTGAAGTTGGGTGTAAAGACCCCCTGATCTGCGGGCGCCTATTGCGCCGCGAGCAGCTGCTTCGAGTCCGCAACCGCACCGAACACCCCACCCTGCATGGTTACCATCTTCAGCGCGGCCGCGTGGTTTCCGGGATCGGTCACGCCGGTGCAGTCGGACAGGATGAGACATTCGAAACCCCGGTCGTTCGCCTCGCGCATGGTGGTGTGTACCCAGACATCTGTCGTGATACCCGTCAGCACGATGTACCGAATGCCGCGGGTGCACAACACCACATCGAGGTCGGTCGCATAGAACGCACCCTTGCCAGGTTTGTCGATGACGGGCTCACCTGGCAGCAGGGCGACTTCCGGCACGATCTGCCACCCCGGCTCCCCCTGCACCAGGATTCGTCCGCAGGGTCCCGCCACACCGATCTCCGCACCAATCCGGGCGGACCGCCACCGTTTGTTGGCCGGGAGGTCCGAGAGATCCGGCCGATGGCCCTCACGGGTATGTAATCGAGAGGACGATTGGAGGTGAAGCTCGGCTCGCAGTTTTCGTATGCCTCGTCGGCGGTCTGTGTCTCGGTCTTTGACGTCATCGGGTCACCACGGAATCTTGGGCAGTACATTGGCCACCGCGAGTAGGGCGATCACACCGGCGATGGTGGTTGCCCACCAGCCGACGCTGATGCGCGCCATAAGTGAGGTCGTGGGCTGGCCGTCGGCAAGTGCCGTGGCGCCGGGCTGTTCGTGGGTCACGGACCAGGATCTTCGTGGGACCCCATGAGGCTCACAAGACATCCGCTCGTATTGAGTCGAGGCGGGGTGCGGCATCAAACTTGACACCCTGTCAAGTACAGTCGACGACGCCCGCAGACAACGCCGTCGGAAGGTCCTCGTCCGTGTATCCAGGTACCCACGCCGCCCAGTTCCCCGACAAACCCGCCGTCGTGATGGCAGGCTCGGGGACCACGCTCACGTACAGAGAATTGGACGAGCAGTCCCAACGGCTGGCCCGGCATTGGTATGACAGCGGGCTGCGCAGGAGCGATCATGTCGCACTGCTCAGCGACAACGTCCCCGAGGTGTTCGTCGTGTACTGGGCCGCCCTGCGATCGGGCCTCTACATCACCGCGGTGAATCATCATCTGGCTCCCGCGGAAATCAGCTACATCATCAACGACTCCGGATCCACCGCACTCGTCGCCGCCGCAGGCGTGCGTGACCAGGCAGTGGCGATTCTCGGGGATATCCCGGCCGTCACGCTGCGCCTCGCTTTCGGCGGCGATGTGGCCGGCTACGACTCATACGAAGACGCCCTCGCCGGCGCCGCACACGAACCACTGCCCTCCCAGCCTGCGGGATCGGACATGCTGTATTCCTCGGGAACCACCGGGCGCCCCAAGGGAATCAAGGTGCCGCTGGTGGACCGGCAGGTGGACGAGCCCAACCCCCTGTCCATGCTCTTCGCGCACCTCTACGGCTTCGACTCCGACACGGTGTACTTGTCCCCCGCGCCCGCGTATCACGCTGCCCCGCTGCGCTTCTCCGGTTTCGTGCAATCGATGGGCGGCACCGTGGTGGTGATGGAGCGTTTCGATCCCGAGGCGGCCCTGGCCGCGATCGAACGGTATCGCATCACCCACAGCCAATGGGTGCCCACGATGTTCGTGCGGATGCTCAAGTTGCCCAAGGAAATCCGCGAACAGCACGATGTCTCCACCCTGAAGGTCGCGATCCACGCCGCTGCGCCATGCCCGGTCGAGGTGAAGCATTCGATGATCGACTGGTGGGGACCGATCCTCTACGAGTACTACTCGTCGACCGAAGGCAACGGCGTCACTTTTATCGACTGCGAGAACTGGCTCAAACGCCCGGGTTCGGTCGGCAGCCCCGCACTCGGAGTGCTGCACATATGCGACGAAGAGGGGGCCGAGCTCCCGACTGGCGAGGCAGGGCTGGTGTACTTCGAACGCGAGGAGCTGCCGTTCGCGTATCACAATGACGACGAAAAGACCCGTAGTGCTTGCCATCCCACGCACAGCACCTGGACGACGACGGGCGATATCGGGTACGTCGACGAGGACGGATTCCTGTATCTCACCGACCGCAAGGCGTTCATGATCATCTCCGGGGGCGTCAACATATACCCCCAGGAGATCGAGAATTCCCTGGCACTACACCCTGAGGTATTGGATGTCGCCGTCATCGGGGTGCCCGACGCCGAGATGGGTGAATCGGTCAAGGCCGTCGTGCAGCCGGCCGACTCGTCAGCAGATCAGGACGCACTCGCCGCCGAGCTTACCGAGTTCCTGCGCGAACGCATCGCCCGATACAAGGTGCCCCGGAGCTTTGACTTCACCGATACCCTTCCGCGCACCCCCGCCGGTAAGCTGGCCAAAGGACTACTGCGCCAGAAATATTGGGAAGGGACTAGATGAGAATAGTGGCCGCGATCTGCCTCGCCGGGGGGCTGCTCGCAGGATGCTCAGCACCCGCCACTCAGGAAGGACCATCGAGTACCACCGCCCCGGCGATTCAACCGGGCGTCATGCCCCAGCTGGTCGGGTTGCAGTGGACCGACGCGAACCCGATTTTGCGTAAGTTGGGCAGAGTGAGCGTCGCGACCAAAGAGGTTCCCGTCGACGACGCCAACCAGAAATCCCGCATCATAACGCAAGATCCCGCGGCCGGAGCTCACCTTGAGCCGGGCGCCAAGATCACCCTGACCTTCGGAATCTAACGCACGGCAACACTATTCACGTGTGGCCTCCCTCGCCGCCCCTTGGCGGGCGCGAGAATGACATACATTGCCCGGCGGTCTGTTGTCTGACCATTCGGTCCCTCACTGCGAGCTGCTGACACAGTCCCGGGCCCGCGCGAGTAGCGCCCCCGCTCGTCCATCAGCGCTCTTGACAGGTCAGCTCCCAGTTGGGACGCTCACCGCATTTGCATGCTATCTGTATTTGAATGCCATACGTTTACTCAATGAGGAGGGTCATGAGCACGTATCCAGATCGCCCCATCGCCGGTTCGCGAATCGTCATCACCGGTGCGACCAATGGGATTAGAAAAGAGATTGCCCGTGCGCTGGTGCGGCGCCCGGCGGCAGGGAAACGACGGTATAGCCGGTCTCGGCCGCCGTCCGCTACAGCGACAGCGCCTTCACCAGAGCCGGCAGCGCGGTGGCAGCCGTGGCCCGCCAGACGAGATCCGCACGGTCGGACAGGTCGGTCTCCTGCGGGTTGATCTCGACAACCGTCGCCCCGCGACTCAGGGCCAGCTGCGGCAGCCCCGCCGCCGGATACACGATGCCGGAGGTCCCGATGAGCAGCATCAATTCGCAGTTCTGCGCATGCGCGACGGCATGACCGAACTCGACCTCCGGCAGCATCTCACCGAACCACACGATGCTCGGCCGGATCTTTCCGCCGCAGTCGCACTCGGGCGGCGCGACCCGCTCGGATTCGGGAGCAGCGACGCTCACGTCGAAACCGGTCAGGCAGGTGTCGCAATGCGATTTGAGCAGGCTGCCGTGAACGTGGGTGACCTTGGTGCTGCCGGCACGCTCGTGAAGGTCATCGACGTTCTGGGTGACAATCCGGACGTCGCGATGAGATCCCCACTGCGCCAACGCGCGGTGGCCGTCGTTGGGCTGCACCGCCATCAGCTGGATGCGCCGATTCTGGTACCACGCCCATACCAGCCCGGCGTCCTCGTGCCAGGCTTCCGGCGTGGCCAGTGTCATCGGGTCGTACTTCGACCACAGTCCCGTCTGGGCATCGCGGAACGTGGGTAACCCGCTCTCCGCGGACATGCCCGCGCCGGTGAGCACCGTGACGGTGCGCGCTTTCGACGCCGCCGCCAACAGTGCGTCGGGGACCTGTACCTGTTTCATCGAACAAATTCTCGCCCATATGGGCTGTTCGGATCGAAAATGGGCGTTTTCCCATTATCTGGCCGCGAAATCGACATCCGTGATCTTGATTGGGCGTATGGTGCGCTCATCACGATCACGAGGGGCCGATATGGCTGCACCAGGTTGGTCCGCGCCAGCACAACGGGCGCAAGCATCCACCACATAGTTCGATAACGCCACCCTTCTGGGTCTACGCAGGGGTCTCATGACTCTCGGACAAGTATTCGATCCTCGACACAACGCGCTCAACGCGTGGCGACTCGCGTTGGCGACGACCGTCATCTTGTGGCATTCCTGGCCACTCACCGGACACCGACTGCCCTTCCCCGCGTACGAAGGTCTGCTCGCGCAGGTAGGAGTCGACGGCTTTTTTGCACTGTCTGGGTTCCTCATCACCGCGAGCTGGATGCGACATCCCAATCCACGCGACTACTTCGTCGCCCGCGCGTTGCGCATCTTCCCCGGATTGTGGGTATGCCTGGCGATCACCGCGTTCGTCATCGCGCCCATCAGCGTCGCAATCCAGGGCGGCTCGGCGGCGAGATTGCTGGGTTCCCTTAAACCGCTTGAGTACTTCCTCAATAACGCCGTACTGAATGTGTTCTACGGCGGTATCGATGGAACACCACGCGACATCCCGTGGCCGGGCATTTGGAACGGATCTATCTGGACACTCATCTTCGAATTCGTCTGCTACATAGCGGTAGCCGTCTTGGGAGCGCTGGGGATGCTCAAGCGGCGCTGGGTCATTCCCGCCGCGTTTGTGTTATTCCTCTGCGCCGCAGCATATCTGTCGTACCCGGTCTTCGCGATGGAGACCATTCCGCAGATGGTGGCGCGGTTTGCGCTGATGTTCGCGGCGGGGGCACTGCTGTATCAGTGTCGAGATATCCTCCCCGCACGATGGTCTCTTGTCGCGATATCCCTTGGCATTCTTGCACTTTCCGGGTTGACCTCCAACTATCGTGTCATTGGCGCGCTACCGCTCGCATATGTGGTCATCACCTCCGGCGCCCTCATCCACGACAGAAGGCTCAACCTACGTAATGACCTGTCCTACGGCGTCTATATCTACGCATTTCCCGTCCAGCAGCTGTTGGCCGTCGCGGGACTCGCCGTCCTGCCACCATTTCTGTTCTTCGCGGTTGCCACTGCGGTCACTCTGCCACTGGCGGCACTGAGCTGGTTCGTCGTGGAAAAACACGCGATGTCACTCAAGGCTCGATTCAGGCGCACGCCCGTGCCCTGACGGAAGCGGCTGGCACTGAGGCCGATCGCTGACTACGGACTACGGACTTCCAAGGGTTCGCATCGTTGTCCGGGCCGCCAGGCTGATCTTGATCGGAAACCCAGCCCACACAGCCAGCAGGAGAAATCATGACCTTGGACAACACGACACAGCTCGGCAGCCTCGGGGTGGACGAGTTGGTTCCCTCGCGTTACGCGGTAGACGTCGGCGATATCGAGGTACTGGTGATCAGCGATGGGGTGCTGCCGATTACCGCCTCGACATTGGCCACCAACGCCGACCCGGCCGAGCTGGCAGGCTGGCTCGATGGCATGTTCCTGCCGCCCGAGGTGGTGGACTGGCCACTCAATGTTGTCGTGGTGCGGAGCGGCGATCAGACCATTCTCGTCGACGCCGGGCTGGGGCTGGAGTTCCCAGACTTCCCGAGAGCGGGGCAGACGGTCGCGCGATTGGAGGCCGCGGGCGTCGATCTGGCATCCGTGACTGACGTGGTGCTCACCCATATGCACATGGACCACGTCGGCGGGCTACTCACGGAAGGGCTGAAGGAACGGCTGCGTCCGAATCTGCGGGTCCACGCGGCAACCGCGGAAGCCGAGTTCTGGGTAGCACCCGATTTCTCCCACGTCACCATGCCGGAACCGATTCCGGACGTGCTGCGCAGGGTCGCCACGCAGTTCTTGGACCAGTATCACGGCCAGCTGCAGACGTTTGAGACGGAATACGAGGTGGCGCCGGGAGTCCTCATCTCCCGCACTGGCGGTCACACCCCTGGGCACAGCGTGGTCCGCCTCGAGTCACGCGGACAGAAGCTGACGTTCGCCGGCGATGCGGTGTTTGCACCTGGTTTCGATAACCCCGAGTGGCACAATGGTTTTGAGCACGATCCCGAGGAGGCCGCCCGGGTGCGAGTGCGTCTCCTGCGGGAGCTGGCATCGACCGGCGAGCCAATGGTGGCCACCCACCTGCCCTTCCCGTCCGTCTGCCACGTGGCAACCGCGGGCGACGCCTTCCGCTGCATACCGGCCACCTGGGATTACTAACCTTCAGCTCTTGCCTAACTCGCGAAGATTGACACGATGGAACGATGATTGAAACATTGACCGATATGCCCGAGGGCGTAGTCGGATTCCGCGTCTCGGGCAGGGTGGCCGGTGACGAGCTACGCGAGTTCGCACCGACTATCGAACAACCACTGACATCCGATGAACTACGGATCGTTGAGGTCATCGCGAGCGACTATGAAGGCTTTGGCCCCGGCGGGCTAGCCGAAGACCTGAAGCTGGGCTTCGGGATGCTCTTCCAGCATCATTCGGCCTTCAAGAAAATCGCGGTGGTGACCGACAAGGAATGGGTAGCGCACACCTTGCACGCGCTCGCGTGGATGGTTCCCGGTGAGATCGCATTGTTCGGCCTGGACGAGCTGGATCG
The DNA here is from genome assembly GCF_002013385.1 of Mycobacterium sp. D16R24. Lineage (NCBI taxonomy): Bacteria > Bacillati > Actinomycetota > Actinomycetes > Mycobacteriales > Mycobacteriaceae > Mycobacterium > Mycobacterium sp. D16R24. Next base: position 23,220 of record NZ_MAEV01000038.1, read on the forward strand.
TGCGAAAACGTGGGCCGCACGCTGACACCACAAGCCGCAATCGGGTAGTGCACTACTCGCGCCCAGAGCCTTGGCGAACTCATACCGTCGCATCACCAACGTTTCGGCCACACAAGAGAACCGATCTGCAGCAACGGCCCTGCGCTGGAAGGACATTCATCCAGCGACGGAAGGCGCGTGCACCATGGTCCTCATTCCGAACTTCGAAAGTCAGTCGCACTTCTTTACTCCGGCGGCGCTGGCGGTCAACGAGCAACAGCCGGCCTCGATCGCCGATCAGCGCTTCGTCTTCCAGACAAACGGCGTGGCCATCGTCAACATGCCCGGACAGAGCAGCGTCGACTGGTCGCGGAACCAAGCATTGATCTCCCCGAACATGAGCGATGCGTTCAAGGCAATCACGACGCGGCACAACATCCCCATTCCGGCCGGGGCCTTCCCGTGGTTCCAGGTGGACAGCGCTATTCCCTTTGCCACCCTGAGTTCGATCTTCGATCGGCATCAGGCGATTGACGCGGGATTCGCCGTCGACCGTTGGCGTTTCCGGACACGGACCGGCATAGGACTGCAACCCGGGCAGACGCTCCAAAGTCTGTTCGACGGCCTGCTCGTAGATTTGGCCGTCCGCGACAGCGACGCGGTGATCCACCGAATCAGCTACCACATCACGGTGCAAGGCAGAATCCGGTTCGTCACCGGCCTCACGTGACCGATCGGCCGATTCGTCCAGCCCCGCTCCTCAGACAGAGGCAAGCACCGGTGTGGGCTTCAGCGAGTCGGCCGTAGCACGACAATTCCCGGGACCGTGCCCAGATACTCGCCCAGTGGCGTATCGACGACCTGGTTGTTCGCCCGCAAGGACGAGGCGTTGCGCAGTACCGGCCCACCCGGTGTGTGCAGGAAGATTCCTACATGCGTGACGTCGAGCCCACCGGCCGTCGCGTAGGCGCCGAGGTAGTCACCGTCGTGAAGATTGGCGATGACACCATCTGACACCCGGGCACTCGGCAAGTAGGCGACCGTGCGCGGCCGTGGCGGAAGCCCCGGTAGATAACTGCCGCCGGAATCCTTCAGGTTGAGCGTCTTGGCGACCTGCTCCGCAGACGCCCCGAGGCTTGCCGTCACATCGGTGGCGTTAACGGGCGCATCGGCAGCCCAATCGGTGAAGAAGTGACGGCGCTGCGTGAAGCTGATATCGCCCCCGCGATAACGGATCTGGGTCAATTGGGCGATGAAATCGGCCCTGCTACCGGACCGCTTCAGCGCTTCGACATAGTCCGCATATGTGAAACAGTCCACGCGGGTGAGTTCTACGACCAACTGCTCAGGGACGGAGGCTGATCCAATCAGGGTGTCAGCGCCGTACGGCACATGCAGAAAAAGGGCCGACACCGCGGCACTCAGCCCCGCAGGATTCTCGGCGGCAAGGCGGTTGCGCTCTGCGAGCAGCCCTTGGAGCCGGCGTTCGTTCTCCGGGCTGATATGCACGGTGTCGGCCGAGGCAGCGGGAGAGACGCACAACGCACAGATCAGTGTGAGCAATACGAACAGGCAGAAGCGAAGTGGTTCCAGTACGCGGCGCGTCGTCGAGGTCACGACCTGATGCCTTTCATCTCCAAAGTCCGGGATAGCCCAGCTAACACATCACAGTGCAGAGCCGAACCAGGCTGGTCACCGACCTCGCCTGACGCACACTCTGCCGCACTTTACGCAATGCGCGTGCACTTTTAGCCTCCTACGAGGCGAATGGACACCGACTGACGGTTGATTTCATTGCCGCAATGCCCAATTCACATCAAGGCAACCAATGCATGTGAGGTTTCCGCCAACAATGCTCAAGGTAGCGGACATGTGCAGGAAGGATTTGCGTGGAAGACGTTCGGGTAGCCGAGACGACGGCTCTTAGGGCAGGGTTCGCGTGGCAGCTACTGGGCGCGTGCCGAAACGCCAACCATGATCTGTTCTATTCCGAGGACGACGAACGCCCCATTGAACGAAAGCTCCGGGAACAGCACGCCAGGCAGATATGCCGAAGCTGCCCCGTGACGACGCTCTGCCTAACCTACGCTCTGGAAATCGAAGAACCTCACGGGATGTGGGGTGGCATGTCGGAAGCCGAACGCCAAAGGATCCGTCTACGTATCGCTGCGCGGAAGTCTGCGATCGGCTGACCGAGGGTCTACCTGCGCTTGGCGTTCGGCGCCGTCGACTAC